>NZ_JBFATS010000027.1:0-71777 GCF_040678435.1 Streptomyces sp. NPDC052682
GCGCGGTGGTCGGGCGGCGAGCACGCGCCCAGCGGGGCGGTCGGGCGGCGAGCGGGCGGCCAGCGCGGCGGTCGGGCGGCGAGCGGGCGGCCAGCGCGGCGGTCGGGCGGCGAGTACGCGGCCAGTGCGGCGGTTCGGTGTGGGTGGGTGCTCGGCAGGGCGGTCCCTGGTCGGGTGGTGTGCGGCGCGGCATAAGGTGGGTTTATGGGCAGGACCGATGAGCATGCCGAGGAGCGGCCGGCGGCCTCGGGGGCGCTCGCGCACCGTGTGCCGGATCTCGGTGCGCTCGAGCTGCTGCTGGCGGTGGCACGGCTCGGCAGCCTCGGTGGTGCGGCGCGGGAACTGGGCATCACCCAGCCCGCGGCCAGCAGCCGTATCCGGTCGATGGAGCGGCAGCTCGGTGTGGCGCTGGTGGACCGTTCGCCGCGCGGTTCCCGGCTCACCGACGCCGGGGCGCTGGTGACGGACTGGGCCCGGCGGATCGTGGAGGCGGCGGAGGCCTTCGACGCGGGCGCGCAGGCGCTGCGCGACCGCCGGGACTCCCGGCTGCGCGTGGCGGCGAGCATGACGATCGCCGAGTACCTGCTGCCGGGCTGGCTGCTCGCGCTGCGCGCCCAGCGCCCGGACACGGCGGTGTCGCTGCTCGCCGGGAACTCGGCGGCGGTGGCGCAGCGGCTGCTGTCCGGCGAGGCCGACCTGGGCTTCGTGGAGGGGCTGACGGTGCCGCCCGGCCTCGACTCCACGGTCATCGCCCACGACCGCCTCATCGTGGTCACCGCCCCGGCCCATCCCTGGGCCCGCCGCCGGCGCGCCCTCGCGGCGCGGGAACTGGCGTCCACCCCGCTGATCCTGCGGGAGAAGGGCTCCGGCACCCGCCAGGTCCTGGACGCGGCCCTCGGCGGCCTGGCCCGCCCCCTGATCGAACTGTCCTCCACCACGGCCGTGAAGGCCGCGGCGGTCAGCGGCGCCGGCCCGGCGGTGCTCAGCGAGCTGGCCGTGGGGGAGGAACTGGCGATGCGGCGCCTGGTGCGTGTCCCGGTGGACGGCATCGCCCTGGCCCGCGACCTGCGCGCGGTCTGGCCCACCGGCCACCGCCCGACGGGGCCGGCCCGGGACCTGCTGTCGCTGACGCGCGGCTAGCGGGCCGAGGCTCAGGAAGCGGCGCGGACCAGGGCGCGCATCACCCGCAGGTCCTCGCCCATCTCGGGGTGCCACTGCACGCCCAGGACCCAGGGGGCGGACGGCAGTTCCACGGCCTCCACCGTGCCGTCCTCCGCGTACGCCGAGACGACCAGTCCCTCGCCGAGCCGGTCGACCGCCTGGTGGTGGTAGGTCGGTACCGAGACCTGCTCCGGTACGGCGTCGGCGTACCGCGTGCCCGGCACGGGCTTGACCGGGTGGCGGCCGAAGACGCCCGGCAGCTCGACGTGCCCGTCGATGTGCTGCACGAGCGTGCCGCCGAGGGCGACGTTGAGCAGCTGCATGCCCCGGCAGATGCCCAGCAGCGGGATCCGGGCCTGAAGCGCCGCCTCGATGAGGGCCAGTTCCCAGGCGTCCCGCTCCCGCGCGGGCGGGCCGGTGCGCGGGTCGGGCTCGGCGCCGTAGCGGACCGGCTCGACGTCCGGGCCGCCCGCGATCACCAGGGCGTCGAGGCGGGCGACGGTGGCGGCGGCGTGCTCCGGGGCGTCGGGCGGGAGCATCGCGGCCAGCCCGCCCGCCCGCTGCACCAGCCGCGGGTATCCGGCCGGCAGCAGCGCGGCCTCCATCTCCCACACGCCCCAGCGCGCCCCGGACTCCAGATACGTGCTGACGCCGATCAGCGGCCTCGCGACCATGTGCTCCGTGCTCCTTCGTGACGCGGGTCAGTCCCTGGTCAACTCTGCCTCGGCCGCCGCCAGAGCCGCGAACTCCTCCTCCGGCGCCCGCGCCACCAGGTGCTTACGGCTGTACAGCCCGAAGTACGCCACCGCCACCCCGTACACCCCCAGCGCGATGAACGCCGCCGTCACGTCCACCAGGAAGGTGGCCACCAGCGCCGCGCAGGCCAGCACCAGGGCGGTGGAGGAGGTCAGTACCCCGCCCGGCGTCCGGTACGGCCGCACCAGCTCCGGCTCGCGGCGGCGCAGCACGATGTGGGAGAGGGACATCAGCGCGTAGCTGATCGTGGCGCCGAAGACGGCGACGTTCAGCATGCGGGCGCCGTCGCCGGTGCCCGCGGCCAGGGCGAAACCGATCGCGCCCGGGACCAGGAGCCCCAGGTAGGGGGCTTTGCGGCTGCTGGTCAGGGACAGGAACTTCGGCAGGTAGCCGGCCCGGGAGAGCGCGAACAGCTGACGGGAACCGGCGTAGATGAGCGAGAAGAAGGAGGCCACCAGGCCGGCCAGGCCCGCGTAGTTGACGATCCGGCTCAGCGCGGTCGCCTCGCCGTCCGGCTGGAGCGCCTCCACCAGCGGGTTGCCCGCGTCCTGGATCGCGGCCGAGCCGCGCGCCCCGGCCGCCGCCACGAAGGTGACCACGGCCAGCACCACGAGGATGCCCATCGACCAGCGGATCGCCCGTGGCAGCGTCCGGGCCGGGTCCCGGGTCTCCTCCGCGGCCAGCGGCACGCCCTCCACGCCCAGGAAGAACCACATGCCGAACGGGAACGCCGCCCAGATCCCCAGCAGCCCCATCGGCAGCCAGGAGCTCGCGCCGAGGGCGGAGGAGTCCACCGGGATGTCGTCGAGCGAGGAGACGTCGAACGAGGGCAGCGCCGCCAGCGCGAACACCACCAGGGCCGCCACCGCGATCCCCGTCACGACGAAGCTGAAGCGCAGCGCCTCGCCGACGCCCCACAGGTGGATGCCGATGAAGAGCACGAAACAGGCCAGGTAGACCGGCCAGCCGGACTCCAGCCCGAACAGGCCGAGCGACTCGACGTAGTCGCCGATGAAGAGGGCGATGGCGGCGGGCGCGAGGACGTACTCGATGAGGATCGCGGTCCCCGTCAGGAAGCCGCCCCACGGGCCGAGCGCGCGGCGCGCGAAGCCGTAGCCGCCGCCCGCCGTCGGCAGGATGGAGGACAGCTCGGCCAGCGCGAACACCATGCACGTGTACATGGCGCCCATCAGCACCATGGCGATCGCCAGGCCGCCGAAGCCGCCCTCGGCCAGGCCGAAGTTCCAGCCGGAGTAGTCACCGGAGACGACGTAGGCGACGCCGAGACCGGTCAGCAGCAGCCAGCCGGCGCTGCCGCGGCGCAGTTTCCTGCGCTCCAGGTAGTCGTCCGGCTCGGCGGCGGAGGTGTGTGGTGCGGATGCGGAGGACGGCGAAGGTTCCAGCGACACGGGGCGACTCCCCAGCAGGTGTCGGTCACGGGGCTCAATGGATCGAGCCCATACCTTTGTGTGCCGGAGGGCGGGAAAGCAAGACCCGTGCGTTAAGCGGTCGTAAACGCTCGCCGGGAAGCTCCTACCCAAGGAAGCCGCGCAACAGTGCCGCCGTCCCCGCGCAGTGCTCGCGCATCATCTCCCGCGCCCCGTCCGCGTCCCGCTCCAGCACCGCCTCGACCAGCGCGGTGTGCTGGCGCTGCGAGTGCTCCAGGTTGCGCACCAGCAGCGGGATGCAGTCCAGCAGGTCGTTCACCGTCGCCCGGACCGCCGCGTACTGCGCGGTGAGCGTCGGAGACCCGCACAGCTCGGCGAGGGTCAGGTGCAGCAGCGTGTCCTGGCGCCGGTAGTCGGTCAGCGGCGCGTCGTGGGTGTGGGCCAGCGCCCGGCGCAGCCGCTCCGCCTGGGCGTCCGTCAGGCCGTGCGTGGCGCACAGCCCGGCCGCGCCGACCTCCAGCACCTCGCGGAAGCGCAGCACGTCCTCCAGGTCGACCTCGGCGACGCGGCGGCGCAGCTCGTCCTCACCGCCCGGGTCGGGCCTGCGGGGCAGCACGAACGTGCCGCCGTACCGGCCGCGCCGCGACTCGACCAGTCCCTGGTCCTGGAGCACCTTCAGCACCTCGCGCAGCGTCACCCGGCTGATCCCGAGCCGCTCCGCCAGCTCCCGCTCGGCCGGCAGCCGTTCGCCGCCCGGCACCAGGCCCAGCCGGACGACCTGGAGGATCTGCTCCAGCGCCTCCTCGAAGCCGTTGCCCGCCCGCACCGGCCGCAGCACGGGCGCGAGCCGGTCCCCCGCCGGACCGCCGCTTTCCTTGCGCATCTGGCCGCGCCCCCTTCCCAAGCAATGGTTCTCGGCAATACCTTATGGCTCCCGGCGGCAGACGAAGAAGCCAAGGAGGCCCTCCCGTGGCAGACCGCACACCCCCGCTCGGTGTCGAGGAGCTGCACGCCCTCGTCGCGGGCGGTGAGATCGACACCGTCGTCCTGGCCTTCCCGGACATGCAGGGGCGGCTCCAGGGCAAGCGGTTCGCCGCCCGCTTCTTCCTCGACGAGGTGCTCCACCACGGCACCGAGGGCTGCAACTACCTCCTCGCCGTCGACACCGAGATGAACACCGTCGACGGCTACGCGATGTCCTCCTGGGACCGCGGCTACGGCGACTTCGCCATGCACCCGGACCTGACCACCCTGCGCCGCGTGCCCTGGAACGAGGGCACCGCCCTGGTCATCGCCGACCTCGCCTGGCACGACGGCTCGCCGGTCGTCCCCGCGCCCCGCCAGATCCTGCGCCGCCAGCTGGAGCGCCTGGCCGAGCTCGGGTACACCGCCCAGGTCGGCACCGAGCTGGAGTTCATCGTCTTCAAGGACACCTACGAGCAGGCCTGGGACGCCCACTACCGGGGCCTGACCCCGGCCAACCAGTACAACATCGACTACTCCGTGCTCGGCACCGGCCGTATCGAGCCGCTGCTGCGCCGCATCCGCAACGAGATGGCCGGCGCGGGCCTGACCGTGGAGTCCGCCAAGGGCGAGTGCAACCCCGGGCAGCACGAGATCGCCTTCCGCTACGACGAGGCGCTCGTCACCTGCGACCAGCACGCGATCTACAAGACCGGCGCCAAGGAGATCGCCGCCCAGGAGGGCATGTCGCTGACCTTCATGGCGAAGTACAACGAGCGCGAGGGCAACTCCTGCCACATCCACCTGTCCCTGGCGGACCAGGACGGCCGCAACGCCATGGCCGGAGACCTCGAAGGCGGCATGTCCGAGGTCATGCGCCACTTCCTGGCCGGACAGCTCGCCGCCCTGCGCGACTTCTCCCTCCTCTACGCCCCCAACATCAACTCCTACAAGCGGTTCCAGCCCGGCTCCTTCGCCCCGACCGCCGTCGCCTGGGGCTACGACAACCGCACCTGCGCGCTGCGCGTGGTCGGCCACGGCCGCTCCCTGCGCTTCGAGAACCGGCTGCCCGGCGGCGACGTCAACCCGCACCTCGCCGTGGCCGCACTGGTCGCGGCCGGCCTGTACGGCATCGAGCAGAAACTCCAGCTGCCCGAGCCCTGCCCCGGCAACGCCTACACCGCCGGTTTCGCGCACGTCCCGACCACCCTCCGGGAGGCCGCCGAGCTGTGGGAGAACAGCCCGATCGCCCGGGCCGCCTTCGGCGACGAGGTCGTCGCCCACTACCGCAACATGGCCCGCGTCGAACTGGACGCCTTCGACGCCGCGGTCACCGACTGGGAGCTGCGCCGCTCCTTCGAACGCATGTGAGGCCTCCTTGTCCGACCAGTTGCAGGTACTGAACCCCGCCACCGAGGACGTCGTCGCCACCGTCCCCGCCGCCACCGCGGCCGACGTCGACGCGGCCGTCGCACGGGCCGCCAGGGCACAGGCCCGGTGGGCCGCCCTCGCGCCCGGCGACCGCGCCCGGCTGCTGCGCCGCTTCGCCGCCACCGTCGACGAGCACATCGAGGAACTGGCCCGGCTGGAGGTCCGGCAGGCCGGGCACACCCTCGGCAACGCCCGCTGGGAGGCGGGCAACGTCCGCGACCTGCTGGACTACGCGGCCGGGGGAGTGGAGCGGCTGACCGGCCGGCAGATCCCGGTGGCCGGCGGCATCGACGTCACCTTCCTCGAACCGCTCGGCGTGGTCGGGGTGATCGCCCCGTGGAACTTCCCCATGCCGATCGCCGCCTGGGGCGCCGCCCCCGCCCTCGCGGCCGGCAACGCGGTGCTCCTCAAGCCCGCCGAGACCACCCCGCTGACCGCCCTGCGCCTGGCCGAACTCGCCCTGGCGGCCGGCCTGCCCGAGGACCTGTTCCAGGTGCTGCCCGGCCACGGCCCGGTCGCGGGCAACGCCCTCGTCGAGCACCCCGGGGTGGCGAAGATCGTCTTCACCGGGTCGACGGCTGTGGGCAAACAGGTGTGGGCCAAGGGCTCGGCCCTGCTCAAGCGCGTCACCCTGGAACTCGGCGGCAAGAGCCCCAACATCGTCTTCGCCGACGCCGACCTGGAGGCCGCGGCGGCCGCCGCCCCCATGTCCTTCCTCGACAACGCCGGCCAGGACTGCTGCGCCCGCACCCGCGTCCTCGTCCAGCGCGAGGCGTACGACCGCTTCCTGGAGCTGCTCGCCCCCGCGATCGAGGCGGTCCGGGTCGGCGACCCGGCGAGCGAGAGCACCCAGATGGGCCCCCTCATCTCCCGCGCCCAGCTGGAGCGGGTCCGCTCCTACGTCCCGGACGGCGCCGAGGGCATCCGCGGCAAGGCCCCCGAGGGTCCCGGCTTCTGGTTCCCGCCGACCGTCCTCACCGGCGTCGACCCGCACGCGCGGGTGGCCGTGGAGGAGGTCTTCGGGCCCGTGGCCGTCGTGCTCCCCTTCGACGACGAGGCCGACGCCGTCCGCCTCGCCAACGCCACCGACTACGGCCTGTCCGGCTCGATCTGGACCCGGGACGTCGGCCGCGCGCTGCGCGTCTCCCAGGCGGTCCGCGCGGGCAACCTGTCCGTCAACTCCCACTCCAGCGTCCGCTACTGGACTCCCTTCGGCGGCTACAAGCAGTCCGGGATCGGCCGGGAACTCGGCCCGGACGCCCTGGCCGCCTTCACCGAAACCAAGAACGTCTTCATCAGTACGGAGGGCCCCGCACAGTGACCTCGCAGACCCCTGACACCATCTGCCGCCGCCTGGTCGGCCGTACGGCCGTCGTCACCGGAGCGGGCAGCGGCATCGGCCTCGCCAGCGCCCGCCGCCTCGCCTCCGAGGGCGCCCACGTCGTGTGCGGCGACATCGACGAGGCCCGCGGCAAGGCCGCCGCCGAGGAGGTCGGCGGGATCTTCGTCAAGGTCGACGTCACCGACCCCGAGCAGGTCGAGGCCCTCTTCCGGACGGCGTACGACACCTACGGCTCGGTCGACGTCGCCTTCAACAACGCCGGCATCTCCCCGCCCGACGACGACTCCATCCTGGAGACCGGACTGGAGGCGTGGAAGCGGGTCCAGGAGGTCAACCTCACCTCCGTCTACCTGTGCTGCAAGGCCGCCATCCCCTACATGCGGCGCCAGGGCAAGGGCTCCATCATCAACACGGCGTCCTTCGTGGCGCGGATGGGCGCGGCCACCTCGCAGATCTCCTACACCGCCTCCAAGGGCGGCGTGCTGGCCATGTCCCGCGAACTGGGCGTGCAGTTCGCGCGGGAGGGCATCCGGGTCAACGCCCTGTGCCCCGGCCCGGTCAACACCCCGCTGCTGCAGGAGCTGTTCGCCAAGGACCCGGAGCGGGCGGCCCGCCGGCTCGTGCACATCCCGCTGGGCCGGTTCGCCGAGGCCGAGGAGATCGCCGCCGCCGTCGCCTTCCTGGCCAGTGACGACTCCTCCTTCGTCAACGCCACCGACTTCCTGGTGGACGGCGGGATCGCGGGGGCGTACGTCACACCCCTGTAAGGGCGCCCGTGCTCCTGGTGTCTCGTCCTACAGTGCCGGGATGAGCATGACACCCCCGGCCGGCTGGTACCCCGACCCGTCGGCCCCGCACATGGAACGCTGGTGGGACGGCACGGCCTGGACCGGGCACCTGCGCGCACCCGTGGCCCCCGGCGGGCCGGTGCCCCCGCCGCCGGGCGGCACCGGCCGGGCCAAGGCCGTCGCCCTCTGCGCGGCCGGGGCCGTCCTCGTGGCCGCGATCGTCACCGGCGCCGTGCTGCTCCGCGAGGACGACGGCGACGCACGGGCGAACGCGGGCCCGACGGCCACGGCCGCGTCCGGCACACCGCGCACCGCGGCGCCGTCACCAGCACCCACCCCCTCCGGGCCGTCCGCCGGCGGCCCGGCCGTCGTCGAGGACCAGCTCAACGGCATCACCTTCCCGCTGCTGGACGGCTGGGTCCGCCCCCACTACATCGCCCAGGACGACGTCGTCATGACCACCGACGGCACCTACGACTGCCCCGGCGACGGCGGGGTGTGCCGCCACGGGCTCGTCATCTCCCGCACCGTGACCGACACCGACGAGACGTCCCCCGAGGTCCTCGCCCGGCGGGACATCGCGGACGCCGCCGACGACGCCTACGAGCGCACCGCGTTCGGCACGGACCCCTACGGCGGCATCGAGTCCCACCAGGCCGTCGCCTCCGGGCCGGTGGCGGTCGCGGGCCGCGCCGGGTACTTCGTGCGCTGGCGCGTGACCACCGCCAAGGGCCCCGGCGGCTACGTGCAGTCGCTGGTGTTCCCCTCCAGCGTCGGCACCGAGTCGCCGGTGCTGGTCCGCTACGTCTTCGACGCGGGCGAGGACGGCCCGCCGCTGTCGGAGATGGACCGCATCACCAAGGGCATCCGGCCGGCCGGCGACGCGGCCGGCGGCGGCGGGGTGGGCAGCAGCATCGGGCCGTAGACCCGCGGGGCGTCACAGGAAGGTGCGGCCCTCGCCGCGGTACGTCGGCACGGTCGCCGTCACCGCGTCGCCCTCGACCAGGTGCAGCACGTCGAACCGCTCGCACAGCTCCCCGGCCTTGGCGTGCCGGAACCACACCTTGTCCCCGACCAGCAGGTCGTCGGCCGGCGAGCCCAGCAGCGGCGTCTGCACCTCGCCGGCCCCCTCCTGGGGGTCGTACCGCAGCCCCTCCGGCAGGTACGGCACCGGCAGCCGGTCGCGCCCCGGCGCCCCGGAGGCCGGATATCCGCCGCCCAGGACGGTCACCACGCCCACCCCCGGCCGCCGTACCACGGGCTGGGCGAACAGCGCGGCCGGACGCCCCCGGAACGACGTGTAGTTGTCGAACAACCGCGGCACGTACAGGCCCGAGCCGGCGCCGATCTCCGTCACCGCGTCCTCGGCGGCGGTGTGCTGCACACTGCCGGTGCCCCCGCCGTTGACGAACTCCAGGCCGGGCACCACGGCCCGCACCGCCCGTACCACCGCGGCGCGCCGCTCGGCCAGTTCCCGCTTGGCGGCGGCCTGCATCAGCCGCACGGCCCGGGACCGCAGCGGCCGCCCCGCGATCGCGTCCCCGACACCGGCCACGTGCCCCTCGTACGCCATGATCCCGACGACCTCGAACCCGGGCCGCCGGGCCACCGTCCGGGCCAGGTCGGCGACCTGCGCGGGGGAGTGCAGCGGCGAGCGCCGGGCCCCGACCCGGATCCGCCCGCCGAGCAGCTTCAGCGAGGTGTCCAACTCCAGGCACACCCGCACCACTTCACGCCCGCCGTCGCGGGAGGCGTCGATCAGGTCCAGCTGGGCCGGGTCGTCGACCATGACCGTGACGGCGGCGGCGAGCTTGGGATCGCCGGCGAGTTCGGCGAAGGCGGCCCGGTCGGCGGACGGGTAGGCGAGCAGCACGTCGTCGAACCCGGAGCGGGCCAGCCACAGCGACTCGGCCAGCGTGAAGGACATGATGCCCGCGAACCCGTCCCTGGCCAGGACCCGTTCGAGCAGCGCCCGGCAGCGCACGGACTTGCTGGCGACCCGTATCGGCTTGCCCGCGGCGCGGCGGACGAGGTCGTCCGCGTTGGCGTCGAAGGCCTCCAGGTCCACGATCGCGAGAGGGGCGTCGAGGTGGGCGGTGGCCCGGTCGTAACGGGCCCGGTCGGCGGCGCGCGCAGTCATGCAGGCAGCCTGCCAGACCTGATTACCGCAGGGTAGGGGGACGTTCCGGGCAGATGCCCCGGCGCCGCGGACTGGTTCCCGTTCGCCCAGGAACAAGCCGTAGAGTGACGCGCACGTACGGCGGAACACCGCCGGCCGGGACTGCCCCGCGCCGGATGACGGTTCCCCGGTACGGGTATGTGTGCCCGGGACGCGTCCGTGCGCACGAGGAAGAGGCCCGGGCACGAGGAAACGGGGGGTGCATGAGCACGGAAGCACGGCGTGCCCCCGTCCCCCCACGCCCCACCACCCCACCACGGATCGGCCCCCGGCACACCGCAGCCCCGGACGACACCGCCACGGCCCCCGAGCCGGACCCGGACGCATCCGCCCAGAGGCCGACGGCACCCCGGACGCCACCGAGCACGCCCGCCGGCCGCCCCCCATCGACGCAGCCCCACACCGCCACGGACACCGGCTCCACCACCCGGGCCCGGAACAGCGACCCCCAGGACGACCCGTCCTCCCGCGCCGTGCCGGGGCGTGACGTCCCGCACCCCCGCCACGACTCCGCTCCGGGCGCGCCGGACGCGCGCCGGTCCGGCGCCGGCGGTTCGGGCTCCGGACCCTTCTCGGAGGGGACGGCCGGTGGTCCCCGTGCCGTGCGACGGACGGACGTTCAGCGGTTTGGGGACGCTGCGGACGCGGGCCTGTCCGGTCCCGCCGGTTCGGGCTCCCGGGGCGCCCAGAGCGACTCGCCCGGCGGCCCAGGCGCTGTGCGGGGGCGTGACGTCCCGCAGCCCCGCCACGACTCCGCTCCGGGCGCGCCGGACGCGCGCCGGTCCGGCTCCGCCGGCCCGGCCTCCCGGCCGCGTTTCCCGGGCTTCGGCGGTCCGGCGGTGCAGGACGCCGCCTCCCCCCTGCCTCCGCCAAGCGCCTCCGCCCGTTTCCCCGACACGCCGCCCACGGTGGGCCGGCCGATGCGGCGTGAGACGCCCGGGACGGCCGACGGACCGGGAACGGGACGCATACCGCCGCGGCCGGAGCGGCGCCCCGCCGCCGGCCGTACGGACGCGTCTGCCTCCGCCTCCTCGCAGATGCCCGCACGCCCGCGCCCTGCCGGGTCCGCCGCGCCCTACCCCGAGGAGACCCACCCGGCACCGGGGACCGGCGGGCCCAGCCGGCGTACGGAGTCCACCGCCGGCACCAGGTCCGGCGGATTCGGCGCCCACCCGGATCTGCCCGGCGCCCGAGACGCCTCGGCGCCCGACCGCGAAGCCTCCCGCGTCTCGCCCGACCCGGCCTTCTCGTGGAGCGCACCGATGGCGCCCGGCGGGGTGCCGGGAAGCTCGCGGCCCGTCGTGTCGTTCGGGGAGCCCGAGGGGTACGACGAGCACGCGCGACCCCGGCCGCTCGGGCGGCGCGGACGGTCCCAGGCCGTGGCGGCCGGAGTCTGTCTCGTCCTCGGCATGGGCCTCATCACCGGGGCCGTGACCGGGAGCTGGCTCGTCGGCGACTCCGGCGCGGCCGAGTCGCGCAGCACCTTCTCCGCCGCCGGGAGCCTGTGGCACAGCATCCCCGTCGACCAGCTCTTCCCGCCCACCGTGGAGGGGCAGGGCGCCGGCCCCGGCGGCGCCGACCGCACCTGGACCCGGATCGCCGTCGCCCCCGACACCGGCTGCGAGGGCGCCTTCGACCCCCTGCTGCGCAAGGCCCTCGCTCCGGTGGGCTGCCGGCGCCTGCTGCGCGCCACCTACACCGACGCCACCCAGAGCCACGTCACCACCGTCGGCCTGCTCTTCACCAAGGCCGACGCCCCGGCCATGGCCTCCCTCGCCGGCCGCTTCCAGAGGGAACGCCTGGACCGCCGCAGTGACCTGATGCCCCTGCCGTACGCCGAGCGGGACACGCCGGCCGCCCGCTTCGGTGCCCGGCAGCGCGCCTCCTGGACCATCTCCGTGCTCACCGACGCCCCGGTCGTCGTCTACGCCGTCTCCGGCTGGGCCGACGGCCGCACCGTCGACGACCCGCAGCCCGCCGAGGACGCGATGGCCTCCGGCGCCACCACGGCCCCCGCCCAGGCAGGCCTCGGCCACGAGGCCAAGGGCCTCGCCGACCGCATCGAACGCGCCCTGCGCAAGAACGTCCGCTCGGCCACGGAGCAGCCGTCGTGAGAGCCACCGTCACCCGCAGGTCCACCGCCCTGGGGGTTCTTCTCGCCGCCGCCGTCGCGCTCCTGCCGCCCACCACCGCGTACGCCGACGGGATACGCGCCAAGCAGTGGGCCCTTGACGCCCTGCACACCCAGCAAGCCTGGCGCACGACGAAGGGCGCGGGCGTCACCGTCGCCGTCCTGGACACCGGCGTCGACGCCGACCACCCCGACCTCGCCGGAAACGTCCTGCCCGCCAAGGACCTGATCGGTTTCGGAGCCGAGCCCGGCGACCGGTCCTGGGCCCGGCACGGCACCGCCATGGCCGGCATCATCGCCGGGCACGGACACGGCCCCGGCGACGCCGACGGGGTCATGGGCGTCGCGCCCGAGGCGAAGATCCTGCCCGTCCGCGTGATCCTGGAGGACGGCGACCCGGCGCGCGCCAAGGCCCGCAGCACCCGCGGCAACGCCCTCGCCGAGGGCATCCGGTGGGCCGCCGACCACGGCGCCGACGTCATCAACCTCTCCCTGGGTGACGACTCCGCCTCCGCGCACCCGGAACCCACCGAGGACCAGGCCATCCAGTACGCCCTGAAGAAGGGCGTGGTCGTCGTCGCCTCCGCCGGCAACGGCGGCGAGAAGGGCGACCACATCTCCTACCCGGCCGCCTACCCCGGCGTCATCGCCGTCACCGCCGTCGACCGTTTCGGCACCCGGGCCGCCTTCTCCACCCGCCGCTGGTACGCCACGGTCAGCGCCCCGGGCGTCGACATCGTCATCGCGGACCCCGACCGCAAGTACTACGAGGGCTGGGGCACCAGCGCCGCCGCCGCCTTCGTCTCGGGCGCGGCCGCCCTGATCAGGGCCGCCCACCCGGACCTCACACCGGCCCAGATCAAGAAGGTCCTGGAGGACACCGCCGAGGACGCCCCCACCGGCGGCCGCGACGACTCCCGCGGCTTCGGCTTCATCGACCCGGCCGCCGCCCTGCGCGCC
This sequence comes from Streptomyces sp. NPDC052682, assembly GCF_040678435.1. Classification (NCBI taxonomy): domain Bacteria; kingdom Bacillati; phylum Actinomycetota; class Actinomycetes; order Kitasatosporales; family Streptomycetaceae; genus Streptomyces; species Streptomyces sp. NPDC052682. Next base: position 13,100 of record NZ_JBFATS010000027.1, read on the forward strand.
GCGGGCCGCCTGAAGCCGGAGGGCCTGCACTCGGCCGCGTACGGCGAGCGGTACTTCGGCCCGGGCCCGGACGCCCCCCGCTCCGCCGACGACACCGCCGACTGGGCGGCCCCCCTGGCGGGCAGCGCCGGCGGTGTCCTGCTGGTCGCGGCGGTGGTCCTGTGGCGCGGCCGCCGCGAACCGAGGCCGTACGACGACGTCCGCTGAGCCTTCGTCCTCAGAGCCCCAGAGCCTCAGAGCCCCAGAGTCACGGCCGTTTCCGGCCCCGCACCAGCCCGGCGGCATCCGGCCGATAGGGTCGGTGACCGTGGCGAACAAGAACATTCCCGACTCCGGCTTCTCCGACGACGACGGCTCCGCCGACCCCCGGCTGAGCGCGGCGCTCGCCGCCTGGGCCGAGGACCGCGACGCCGTCGGCCCGGTCCTTCAGGCCCTGCGGGGCGCCCGGCTGCTCGTGCCCGTCGTCGCCGTGCTCGGCGAGGTCGAGGAGGACGAGAACGGCTTGCGCCGCGAGAAGACCAGCGAGATGGCCGTACCGACCCTGAAGGCCGGCCGCCGCACCGCCCTGCCCGCCTTCACCTCCACCGACTCCCTGGCCCGCTGGGACCCCGCCGCCCGCCCGGTCGCCGTGCCCCTGGCCCAGGCCATCCAGGCCGCCGCGCACGAGAAGGCCGACACGATCGTGCTCGACCTCGCCGGCCCGGTGCCCTTCGAGCTGAACCGGCCCACGCTGCTCGCCCTCGCCGAGGGCCGTACGACGACCGATCCGCTCGCCGACCCGGCCGTCGTCACGGCGGTCCGCGACGCCGTCGCCGCGGAACCCGGCGTGCTGCGCGCCCACCTCGGACCGGGCCAGGCCGACGGCACCCTCGCCCTCGTCCTCGACCCGGCCGCGCCCCCGGCCGAGACGGCCCGCGCGGTCGCGCAGCGCCTGGCCGCCGACGACACACTCAGGGCCCGCCTGGTGCACGGTCTCGACCTGGCACTGCTGCCGGCCGGGACCACGCCACCGGGCGAGCCCCTGTACGTCCGCGGATGACCTGTCAGCCGAACACCGGCCCGGTGTACTTCTCACCGGGCCCCTGACCCGGCTCGTCCGGCACCAGGGACGCCTCACGGAACGCCAGCTGGAGCGACTTCAGGCCGTCGCGCAGCGGCGCCGCGTGGAACGAGCTGATCTCGGTCGTGGACGCGTCCAGCAGACCGGCCAGCGCGTGGATCAGCTTCCGTGCCTCGTCCAGGTCCTTGTACTTGTCGCCCTCCTCGGTGAGCCCGAGCTTCACGGCGGCCGCGCTCATCAGGTTGACGGCGACCGTCACGATCACCTCGACCGCCGGGACCTCGGCGATGTCGCGGGTCATGGCGTCGAAGTCGGGGTTGCTGCCGGGGGCCTCGGGACCGCCCGAGGGGGAGGTGTCACTCATGCCCCACACCATAGGCGGTCGCCGCCGCCGCCCCCGGGCCCGCCCTTGTCGAGCGGTCCCGGTTAGCCCTTGTCAAGCGATCCTGCTAACCTGGTGGACGACCGGCCGGACGCGTCCTGAGCGAAACGAGCGCGCTCGGCCCACAAGTGGAGGCTTTCGAACTCCCACCTGGCCACCCTCAGGGCGGCGGGTCACCGGTCAGGCGGAGCGGTCCCGGCGACGGCGTTCCGCCCGAAATCGCGCCCCGCGGTCATCGCGGCGGTGCTCCGGTAGTTCGAGGAGCCCCGCCTGTGATCGTCCGGGGCATTTTTTGATGCTTCGGCGCGTTGGTCTAACGAACACAGACGTTACGCGGCTGTCCGCCAGACTGTCGCGTGGTGCTACCGAGGAGGATCCATCAGCGCCGAGCCCCGCATCAACGACCGGATTCGCGTTCCCGAGGTGCGACTTGTCGGTCCCAGTGGCGAGCAGGTCGGCATCGTGCCGCTTGCCAAGGCCCTGGAGCTTGCGCAGGAGTACGACCTGGACCTGGTCGAGGTCGCGGCGAACGCCCGTCCGCCCGTGTGCAAGCTCATGGACTACGGGAAGTTCAAGTACGAGTCGGCCATGAAGGCCCGTGAGGCGCGCAAGAACCAGGCGCACACGGTCATCAAGGAGATGAAGCTCCGGCCGAAGATCGACCCGCACGACTACGACACCAAGAAGGGTCACGTCGTCCGGTTCCTCAAGCAGGGCGACAAGGTCAAGATCACGATCATGTTCCGTGGTCGCGAGCAGTCTCGGCCCGAGCTGGGCTACCGGCTGCTGCAGCGTCTCGCGGAGGACGTCCAGGACCTCGGGTTCGTCGAGTCGAACCCGAAGCAGGACGGCCGCAACATGATCATGGTTCTCGGTCCGCACAAGAAGAAGACCGAGGCGATGGCCGAGGCCCGTCAGGCGCAGGAGGCCCGCAAGGCTTCCGCGAAGGCCAACCCCGGCCGCTCGCAGAACCCTGCGGACGCCGAGACGTCGGCCGAAGAGCCTGCCGAGGCGTGATCCCGGGGCGCTGAGCCCCGGGCCACCCCGGACGGACCGGACGTACGCACCCCTCGGGAGCGCACGGACTTCCGGATGACCCGGAACCACCCGGGACGCCAGTCCCAGGAAGCAACCGAAACAGCAGCGACGCTCCACCGTGCCCGGTTCCCGGAACCGGGCACCGGAGCGCCACCGACGAGGAGAGAACGGCGCTATGCCGAAGAACAAGTCGCACAGCGGTGCCAGCAAGCGCTTCAAGATCACCGGCTCCGGCAAGGTGCTCCGCGAGCGTTCCGGCAAGCGCCACCTGCTCGAGCGCAAGTCGTCCCGTGTGACGCGTCGCCTCACCGGCAACGCCGAGATGGCCCCGGGCGACGCCAAGAAGATCAAGAAGCTTCTCGGCAAGTGACGCCCCCGGCGCCGTCAGCCCCCGTGCGCTGAGCGCCGTACGTCAGGACCGGGACCCAGTCGATACCGGGCCGTGTGAAGATCACCGCGGCCCCGCTACAAGGAGTTAACAAGTGGCACGCGTCAAGCGGGCAGTCAACGCCCACAAGAAGCGCCGGGCGATCCTCGAGCAGGCCTCCGGCTACCGCGGTCAGCGTTCGCGCCTGTACCGCAAGGCCAAGGAGCAGGTCACCCACTCGCTGGTCTACAACTACAACGACCGCAAGAAGCGCAAGGGTGACTTCCGCCAGCTGTGGATCCAGCGCATCAACGCCGCTGCCCGCGCCAACGGCATCACGTACAACCGCTTCATCCAGGGTCTGAAGGCCGCCAACGTCGAGGTGGACCGCAAGATCCTGGCCGAGCTCGCGGTCAACGACCCGAACGCGTTCGCCTCGCTCGTCGAGGTCGCGCAGAAGGCGCTGCCGGCGGACGTGAACGCGCCCAAGGCCGCGTGACGCCGCGCCGGCCCTGAGCCGACGTACCGAAGGGACCCGCAGGCCGCGAAGGCCTGCGGGTCCTGCCGTGTCCTGACCCTCCGACCTCCAGGTGAACCCCATGCCCACCCCCGAGCTCATCTCCCCCCGCTCCCCGCGTGTCTCCGCCGCGCGGCGGCTCGCCAAGCGGAACGTCCGGGGGAAGGAACGGCTGTTCCTCGCGGAGGGGCCGCAGGCCGTGCGCGAGGCGGCCGGGCACCGGGTCCAGGGCACCGCCACGCTCGTCGAGCTGTTCACCACCCTGGAGGCCGCCGACCGGTACGCCGACATCGTCGCAGCGGCCCGGGACGCCGGCGCCCGGGTGCACCTCGCCTCCGAGCAGGTCATCGAGGACATCTCCACCACCGTCACCCCGCAGGGGCTGGTGGGTGTCTGCCGGTTCCTCGACACGCCGTTCGAGGACATCCTCGGCGCCCGGCCCCAGCTCGTCGCCGTGCTCGCGCACGTCCGCGACCCCGGCAACGCCGGCACCGTGCTGCGCTGCGCCGACGCCGCCGGAGCCGAGGCCGTCGTCCTCACCGACGCCTCCGTCGACCTGTACAACCCCAAGGCCGTCCGCGCCTCCGTCGGGTCGCTGTTCCACCTCCCGGTCGCCGTCGGCGTCCCCGTGGCACGCGCCGTCGAGGGGCTGCGCGCCGCTGGCGTGCGCGTCCTGGCCGCCGACGGCGCGGGCGACCGCGACCTCGACGACGAGCTCGACAAGGGCACCATGGGCGGGCCGACCGCCTGGGTCTTCGGGAACGAGGCCTGGGGACTCCCGGAGGAGACCCGCGCGCTGGCGGACGCGGTCGTCCGCGTCCCCATCCACGGCAAGGCCGAGAGCCTGAACCTCGCCACCGCCGCCGCCGTATGTCTCTACGCGTCCGCGCGCGCCCAGCGCGCCGACGCAGGGTGCCGTTCCGTCACCCACAGCTAGTAGGGTGACCAGCTCGGGACCCACTGCGTGAGTCTGAGAGGTGGGGTACGGGGATGAGCGTCGGCACGAGCAGCGCACCCGGGGGACGGGACGTGCGGCGGCCGCCCGGTGATCTCGCGGAGCTCGGCATCGACCCCGACGAGCTGCCCGACGGCCTGGTGGTCGCCGACGAGCGAGGCCGCGTCATCTGCTTCAACGCCGCCGCCGAGCGCATCACCGCGACCCGCGCCGCCGACGCCCTCGGGCAGCGGCTGGAAAAGGCCCTGCCGTTAGAGGACCTGGAGGGCCGGCGCTGGTGGCAGCTGACCGACCCCTACGGCGGGCTCGCCATCCGGGTCCGCCAGCCCGAACGCAACCTGCTGCTGCCCGGCGGACGCGAGGTGCTGGTGTCGGCGAAGTACGTCCGCGGCGAGCCCACCGGCCCGGTCCGCCGCCTCGTCGTCACCCTGCGCGACACCGAGGCCCGGCGCCGCACCGAACGCTCTCACGCCGAGCTGATCGCCACCGTCGCCCACGAGCTGCGCTCCCCGCTCACCTCCGTCAAGGGCTTCACCGCGACCCTCCTCGCCAAGTGGGAGAGGTTCACCGACGACCAGAAGCGGCTGATGCTGGAGACCGTCGACGCCGACGCCGACCGGGTCACCCGCCTCATCGCCGAACTGCTCGACATCTCCCGGATCGACTCCGGACGCCTGGAGGTCCGCCGTCAGCCCGTCGACATCGGGGCCGCCGTCGGACGCCACATCCAGGCCTACGTCGCCGCCGGGCAGCCCGCCGACCGGTTCCTGCTGCGCATCGAGCAGCCGCTGCCCATGCTGTGGGCCGACCCCGACAAGATCGACCAGGTGCTCAGCAACCTGCTGGAAAATGCCGTGCGGCACGGCGAGGGAACCGTCACCATCGACATCACGGCCACGGCGTCCCCCCGCGAGGGCGAGGACACCGGCACGTCGGTCACCGTGAGCGACGAGGGGCCCGGCATCCCGGAGGAGTCCATGAACCGCGTCTTCACCCGCTTCTGGCGGGGCAGCAAGCGCGGCGGCACGGGCCTTGGGCTGTACATCGTCAAGGGCATCGTCGAGGCCCACGGCGGCACCATCACGGTCGGCCGCGCCCCCGGCGGCGGCGCCCGGTTCCGATTTACGTTGCCCGTGGCGGCACCGGCGTATCTCAGCTGAGACGCCCCGGCGCCCCGCGGGCGCATGTGTCCACCCCCACCCCGTTAGACTCGGCCTTTGGCACCTTTGTGTCCCGCAAGCGGCCCTGCGAAGTCGGTGACGGGGACCTTCAGCCAGCCAATCGGAAGCACGGGAAGAGATGTCGGCACCCAATAAGTCGTACGACCCTGTCGAGGTCGAGGCGTTGAAACCGGAAGAGATCGAGCGCATGCGGGACGAGGCGCTCGCCGCCTTCGCCGCCGCGGACTCCCTCGACGCGCTCCACGAGGCCAAGGTCGCCCACACCGGCCCCGCCTCCCCGCTGGCCCTTGCCAACCGCGAGATCGGCGCCCTGCCCCCGCACGCCAAGGCCGACGCCGGCAAACGCGTCGGCCAGGCCCGCGGCGCCGTCAGCAAGGCCCTCGCCGCCCGCCAGGAGGAACTGGAGGCCGAGCGGGACGCCCGGGTGCTGGTCGAGGAGGCCGTGGACGTCACGCTGCCCTACGACCGTGTCCCGGCCGGTGCCCGCCACCCGCTGACCACGCTGTCGGAGCGCATCGAGGACATCTTCGTCGCGATGGGCTACGAGGTCGCCGAGGGCCCGCAGGTCGAGGCCGAGTGGTTCAACTTCGACGCCCTCAACATCGGCCCCGACCACCCGGCCCGCGGCGAGGCCGACACCTTCTTCGTGCAGGGCCCGGACGGCGGCACCGAGTCCGGCGTCGTGCTGCGCACCCACACCTCGCCCGTGCAGATCCGCTCCCTGCTCGACCGCGAACTGCCGGTCTACGTGATCTGCCCCGGCCGCGTGTACCGCACCGACGAGCTGGACGCCACCCACACCCCCGTCTTCCACCAGGTCGAGCTGCTCGCCGTCGACGAGGGCCTGACCATGGCCGACCTCAAGGGCACGCTGGACCACATGGTCCAGTCGCTGTTCGGCGAGGGCATGAAGACCCGGCTGCGGCCGAACTTCTTCCCCTTCACCGAGCCGAGCGCCGAGATGGACATGCTCTGCTACGTGTGCAAGGGCGACTCGGTCGGCAACCCGGACCGGCCCTGCCGCACCTGCTCCAGCGAGGGCTGGATCGAGCTGGGCGGCTGTGGCATGGTCAACCCGCGGGTGCTCACGGCCTGCGGCGTCGACCCGGAGAAGTACAGCGGCTTCGCCTTCGGGTTCGGCATCGAGCGGATGCTGATGTTCCGCCACAACGTCGAGGACATGCGAGACATGGTCGAGGGTGACGTCCGGTTCACCCGGCCGTTCGGGATGGAGATCTGATGCGGGTCCCGCTTTCCTGGCTGCGGGAGTACGTCGACCTGCCGGCGACGGAGACCGGCCGTGACGTACAGGCCAAGCTCATTTCGGCCGGTCTGGAGGTCGAGACCGTCGAGCAGCTCGGCGCCGACCTGAAGGGCCCGCTCGTCGTGGGCCAGGTGCTGACCATCGAGGAACTGACGGAGTTCAAGAAGCCGATCCGCTTCTGCACCGTCGATGTCGGCCAGGCCAACGGCACCGGCGAACCGCAGGAGATCATCTGCGGCGCCCGCAACTTCGCCGTCGGCGACAAGGTCGTCGTCGCCCTGCCCGGCGCCATCCTGCCCGGCGACTTCCAGATCGCCGAGCGCAAGACCTACGGCAGGATGTCGCGCGGCATGATCTGCTCCAGCGACGAGCTGAACATGGGCGAGGACGGCAGCCACGGCATCATCGTGCTGCCGCCGGAGACCGAGGTCGGCAAGGACGCCATCGAGCTGCTGGAACTGGTCGACGAGGTCCTCGACATCGCCGTCACGCCCGACCGCGGCTACTGCCTGTCGATGCGCGGCGTCGCCCGCGAGACCGCCATCGCCTACGGCCTGCCGCTGCGCGACCCGGCGCTGCTCGACGTCCCCGCGCCCAACGCGTACGGCTACCCGGTGCGGATCTCCGACCCGATGGGCTGCGACCGCTTCACCGCCCGTACGGTGACCGGCCTGAGCCCCGAGGCGCGCTCCCCGATCTGGCTCCAGCGCCGCCTGCAGAAGGTCGGCATGCGCCCGATCTCGCTCGCCGTCGACGTCACCAACTACGTGATGATGGAGCTCGGCCAGCCGCTGCACGCCTATGACCGCACCCTGGTCCAGGGCGCGATCGGCGTGCGCCGCGCCGAGCCGGGCGAGAAGCTCACCACCCTCGACGGCGTGGTGCGCACCCTCGACCCGGACGACCTGGTCATCACCGACGAGCGCGGCCCCATCGGTCTCGCCGGCGTGATGGGCGGCGCCAACACCGAGATCGCCGACCACGACGCCGCCGAGAACGGCGGGAACGCCACGACGGACGTGGTGATCGAGGCCGCGCACTTCGACGCGGTGTCGATCGCGCGCACGGCCCGCCGCCACAAGCTGTCCTCCGAGGCGTCCCGCCGCTTCGAGCGGGGCGTCGACCCGCAGGCCGCCGCGGCCGCCGCCCAGCGCACGGTGGACCTGCTGGTGCTGCTGGCCGGCGGTACCGCCGAGGCGGGTGTCACCGAGGTCATCGCCCCGTCCGCGCCCCGGACCATCACCATCCCGGCCGACCACCCGGACAAGGTGGCGGGCGTGGCATACGGCCGCGAGACCGTGGTCCGGCGGCTGCAGGAGATCGGCTGCGACGTGTACGGGCAGGACGAGCTGATCGTCACCGTGCCGTCCTGGCGGCCCGACCTGCGCGACCCGAACGACCTGGCCGAAGAGGTCATCCGCCTGGAGGGCTACGAGAACCTGCCCTCCACCCTGCCCAGGCCGCCGGCCGGCCGTGGCCTGACCCGCCGGCAGCGGCTGCACCGCCGCGTCGGCCGGGCGCTGGCCGGGGCGGGCTACGTCGAGGCGCCCTCCTACCCGTTCGTCAGCGAGCAGGTCTTCGACCAGCTCGGCCTGGAGGCCGACGACCCGGCCCGGCGCGTCGTCAAGCTCACCAACCCGCTCAGCGACGAGGAGCCCGCGCTGCGGACCTCGCTGCTGCCGGGCCTGCTGGGTGCCCTGCGCCGCAACGACGGCCGGGGCTCGCACGATCTGGCGCTGTTCGAGACGGGCCTGGTCTTCCACCCGCGCGAGGAGCAGAAGACCGCCGTCCGGCTGCCGGTCGACCGGCGTCCCACCGACGCGGAGATCGCGGAGCTCGACGCCGCGCTGCCCGATCAGCCGCGGCACGTCGCCGTCGTCCTCGCCGGTGCCCGCGAGCAGGCCGGCTGGTGGGGCAAGGGCCGCCCGGCCGACTGGGCCGACGCCGTCGAGGCGGCGCGGACCGTCGCCCGTGAGGCGGGCGCCGAACTGATCGTCCGCAAGGGGCAGTACGGGCCGTGGCACCCGGGCCGCTGCGCCGAGCTGGCGGTCGCCGTGGACGGCACGGAGCAGGTCGTCGGCCACGCCGGTGAGCTGCACCCGCGGGTCCTCAAGGCCCTCGGTCTGCCGCCCCGCACCTGCGCGATGGAGCTGGACCTGGACGTCCTGGAGCAGGTCGGCCACGACACGGTGCAGGCGCCGGGCATCTCGGCGTTCCCCGTCGCCACGCAGGACGTGGCCCTGGTCGTCGACGCGTTCGTCCCGGCGGCGGAGGTGGAGGCGGCGCTGCGCGAGGGCGCCGGTGAACTGCTGGAGTCCATCCGGCTGTTCGACGTCTACGAGAACGCCGAGCAGCTCGGCGAGGGACGCAGGTCGCTGGCGTACGCGCTGCGGTTCCGTGCGGCGGACCGGACGCTGACGGTGGACGAGGCGTCCGCGGCCAGGGACGCGGCGGTGGCCCTGGCGGGCGAGCGGACGGGTGCGGTGCTGCGGAGCTAGCCCCGCACCCGCTGCCGGGGCGCCCCACCCCTTGGGGGTGCCTCCCCGGTCACCTCACTCGTTCGGGTGAGAAGTCGGGGTGATCCGCCCTTTCGGGTCACGCGGTCGACAGAATCGGACCGGCCTTTCGAGGCCGGTCCGTCTGCTTTCTGCGAGGGCCTATTGGGGGGCCATCGGCATGATCCGCACCAAGGCTGAGGTTCCCCGCCCGCCCCGTGCAGCAGGGTCCCGGATGCGCGCGCTCGGGCTGCCCGCCCTGGGGGGTGCGACGGCGGTGGCGTACAAACTGGCCTGCCCGCTCGCCCAGCAGCAGGGGGCCGGAGCGCGGATCGCCACAAGCGCCGTCTTTCTCGCGGTCGGCGCCGGGATCGTCGTCCATGCCCGGCGGGCGCTGCTGCGTGAGCTGCGCCAGGCCCGCCGGGTCGCGGGTGCCGCCCAGAGCGTGCTGCTGCGGCCGCTGCCGCCCCGCGTCGCCGGGCTGACCGTCGCGGCCGCCCAGCTCTCCGCCGACCGCGGTGCCGCGGTCGGGGGCGACCTGTACGAGGTGGTCGCCACCGAGCACGGCGTACGGGCCGTGATGGGTGACGTCCGGGGACACGGGCTCGGCGCCCTGGCCACCGTCGCGGCCGTGCTCGGCAGTTTCCGCGAGGCCGCGCACGACGAGCCCGACCTCGGCGGCGTGCTGCGCCGGCTGGAGCGGGCCCTCGCCCGCCACCTGCGCGAACGGGCCCTGGCCGAACACCCCTCGTCAGGTCTGGTGCCCGACGGGTCGGTCGCCGAGGAGTTCGTGACACTGCTGCTGGTGGAGATCCGCCCCGACGGGCAGACGCACGCCCTGAACTGCGGGCACCCGTGGCCGTACCTGCTCAGTGACACGCGGGTGGAGCAACTCGCCGCCGATGAGCCGTATCCGCCCCTCGGTCCGTTTCCGCTCCCGCCCGAACTGCCGGCCGTACCCCTGGGGCAGCTCCTGCCCGGCGACGCGCTCGTCCTCTACACGGACGGGGTGGAGGACGCCCGGGACGCCCATGGCCGGTTCTTCCCCCTGGCCGCCGTGCTGGCGGCCGCCGTACGGGAGCAGCCGCTGTCCTCGCAGACCGTGCTGCGCCGGGTGTTCGGCGCCCTGATGCACCACACCCGCGGCGCGCCCGCGGACGACGTCGCCCTGCTGGTGCTGACGAACAGCCGGGGCCTGCCCCCGGGCCCGCGGGGCTGTGACAGGGCCGGCTCCGCCGCCGCGGCGTGGCCGGCCGGCGCCCACCCGCAGCCGGCCCCCCACCGGTAGCCGCAACGGTGACGAGTCGCCGTCCGCCCGGCCACGGAGTGTCGGGCAGGCAGCCCGGCGGACGGCGAAGGCGGGCCGCCGCACTGTACGAGGGGGAGCCGGCGGCCCGGCCGGCCTCTTGCGAGGCATTTCAGTCAACCGGCTGGAAACACAGCGCGACAGCGCGCGCACCCTACGGATTCGAGCACTTGCTTCACACCCCGTGTGAAGGCGGACCCACTACTCTGTCGGCACCGAGCCACCGGGGGGCCTCCCATGCAGCCCAACACTCTGCTCGACGCGATCCTGGACGAGGCCGGGATCTCCCACGCCGGGCTGGCCGCGCACGTCAACCAGGCGGGCCGCAGACGCGGGCTCGCGCTGCGCTACGAACACACCGCCGTCGCCCGCTGGCTGAAAGGGCAGCGGCCCCGCGGCCAGGTGCCCGACCTGATCTGCGAGGTGCTCGCCGCCCGGCTGCAGCGGCCGGTGACCCTCGACGACATCGGCCTCGGCGTGCCCGGCGAGCCGGCCGCCTCGCACACCGGCTCGCTGTCCGGGTTCGTGGAGCGGGCGACCGCCCTGTGGCGCTCCGACCAGCAGCAGCGCCCGCACATCCTGGGCGCCCCCGCGCTCACCGGCACGCCCGCCGTGATGCCCGTGTGGGAGTGGGAGAACCCGCCGGAGGACGTGGACGTCTCGCGCGGCGGACGGCACCGGGTCACCCCGTCGGACATCGAGATGCTGCGCGCCGCCCGCACGCACTACGAGCAGATGTACCGCAAGGCCGGCGGCATCGCGACCCGCGCCCGCATCGTCGGCTTCCTCAACGCCGAGGCCGCCCCGCTGCTGCGCGGTGGCTACACCGACGCGACCGGCCGTCAACTGCACCGCGCCACCGGCGGGTTGGTGGCCATCGCGGGCATCTGCGCCTACGACTCCGACGCGCACGGGCTCGCCCAGCGGTACTTCCACCAGGCGCTGCGCCTGGCCAAGGCCAGCGGGGACCGGGGGCTCGGGGCGTATGTCATCGCCCTGCTGGTCAACCAGTCGCTGTTCATGCGGGAGCACCGGCAGGCCGTGGCCTTCGCGGAGGCCGCGCTGCGCGCCGCCGGCCGGCACATCACCCCGGCCCTCGCCTCCGACCTGTACGCGATGCAGGCGAAGGCGTACGCGCACCTCGGCGACGGTACGAGCGCGCTGTCCTGCATCCGCCGGGCCGAGCAGGCCGCCGAACGCATCCGGCGCGGGTACGAACCCGACGAGACCGGCTATGTCCAGCCCGGGCTCGTCAACGTCCAGGTGGCGGAGGCGCTGCTCAGCCTCGGTGAGATCCAGGCCGCCCGGGAGCATGCCGCGGCGGCCGTCGACAACCCCGCCCACGACCGGGGCCGGGTGCACCGGCTGGCCATGCTCAGCACGATCGAACTGCGGCAGGGCAACGCCGACAAGGCCGTCGCCATCGCCGTGCAGATGGCCGAACAGGCCCGGGGAATGGAGTCCCATCGGCTGCGTGACAGACTCCGCGCGGTCCGCGAGCACCTGGTGCGCAGCGGCTGTGCGGGCACGTCCGAGGCCGCCGAACTCATCGACGGAGCGCTGCGCGTACCGCTGTAGAACGCTGCGCCCGCCGCCGTGGCCGGGCCGCGAACCGGACGCGCGAACTCCACCCACTCACGGTTTCCCCTGCGATATTGCCCCTTACCCGACGGAAGGTGGCAGAACCGTGCAGTGGACGAAACAGAACGAGCAAACGGTGTACTCAAACCGCTGGTTCAGCGTCAATCTCGCGGATGTGGAGCTGCCGGACGGCCGGCATCTCGACCACTTCCTCATCCGGCTGCGGCCCGTCGCCGTGGCCACGGTGGTGAACGAGGCCAACGAGGTCCTGCTGCTGTGGCGGCACCGTTTCATCACCGACAGCTGGGGGTGGGAACTGGCGGCCGGGGTGGTCGAGGACGGCGAGGACATCGCCGTGGCGGCGGCCCGGGAACTGGAGGAGGAGACCGGCTGGCGGCCGGGACCCCTGCGCCACCTCATGAGCGTGGAGCCGTCCAACGGCCTCACCGACGCCCGGCATCACATCTACTGGGCCGACGAGGGCGAGTACGTCGGACACCCCGTGGACGACTTCGAGTCGGACCGCCGGGAATGGGTCCCCCTCAAGCTCGTCCCCGACCTGGTCGCCCGCGGGGAGGTCCCGGCCGCCAACATGGCGGCCGCGTTACTCCTGCTGCACCATCTCCGGCTCGGACAGGACACCTTGCCCTGATGCCCCACCGCGTCCGGGCCGGCCGGTGACAGGCCTCCTCAGCGGCCGAACGCCTGCCAGAACGCCACCACGAGCGCGCCTATGGCCGTCAGAGCCGCGAGGGACGGCAGCGGCCAGCGGGCGTGTTCCAGCGTGACGATCCGGTTGTTCAGTTCGTCCAGTTCCTTGGCCGTCTCCTCGGTGCGGTGGCTGAGCAGTGCGAGTCCGCCTTCGACGCGGGCGTAGGCGACGTCGAGGCGGCGTCGTAACTCTGCGAGTTCTCCGTGGACGACGGGATGCTCGGGATCGGCGGTCACGAGTCCGCTCCTTTCCGTGGTCGAATCACGTCCCTTGCATGCGCATGCTGAGTCAACTCGCCTGGTGGGCGCGTGGGGAGCGTGTGTGCGTGGCATATGCGAGCCCGCCGCGCACACGGTGTGTGAAAGGCACGGGCCCGGCACCCTTTCCGGTGCCGGGCCCGTCAACTGGCCGAAATCTGACCGTCTGTAATCAGCCGTAGGTGTAGAAGCCGGAGCCCGTCTTCCGGCCCAGGCGGCCCGCGTCGACCATGCGCTGCAGCAGCGGGGGAGCGGCGTACAGGGGCTCCTTGTACTCCTCGTACATCGACTGCGCGACCGAGGCGACCGTGTCCAGGCCGATGAGGTCGGACAGCTTCAGCGGGCCCATCGGGTGGGCGCAGCCCATCTCCATGCCGTTGTCGATGTCCTCGCGGCTGGCGATGCCCGACTCGAACATCCGGATCGCGGAGAGCAGGTACGGGATCAGCAGCGCGTTGACGACGAACCCCGAGCGGTCCACGGCGCGGATGGAGTGCTTGCCCAGCACCTTCTCGGTGAACAACTGCGCCCGGCTGATCGTGCCCTCGGAGGTGGTCAGGGCGGGGATCAGCTCGACGAGCTGCTGCACCGGGGCCGGGTTGAAGAAGTGGATGCCGATGACCTGGTCGGGCCGCGAGGTCGCGACGGCCAGCTTCACCAGCGGGATGGAGGAGGTGTTGGACGCCAAGATCGCGTCCGGCCGCGTCACGACCTGGTCCAGCACCTGGAAGATCTCGGTCTTGACCTGCTCGTTCTCGACGACGGCCTCGATCACCAGGTCGCGGTCGGCGAACTCGCCGAGGTCGGTGGTGAAGCTCAGGCGCGTCTGGGTGGCCTCCCGCTCCGCCGCGGAGATCTTGCCGCGCTCCTCCGCCTTGGACAGGGAGTTGAACAGCCGGGTACGGCCGATCTCCAGGGCCTCGCCGGTGGTCTCGGCGACCTTCACGTCCAGACCGGCCCGGGCGCACACCTCGGCGATGCCCGCGCCCATCTGACCGCAGCCCACCACTCCGACGCGTGCGATGTCTCCCGAGGGGGTGCCCGATGGGGTGTCCGTCACATCGTCCCTTTCGCTGCTGTTCCACAGTGGCAGGTCCGCCGTGTTCGGTGCCTGCTCCGTTCGTGCACGTTACTCCCAAGTATCGATGATCGATCGCCTGGGGCGGGCATCCGTCGGGCATTCTGTGGGCGACGGGCTGTGCCGGCAGCGATCCGTGACCAGGCGGATCCACAGCGTTGCAGGGAGTTGCGGATGGGACGGGTCACACGCAGGGCGTTCGCGCTGGCGGCGCTGTCGGCGCTGACGATGGTGCCGGAGGCGTCGGCCGCACCCCGGGGCCGGCGGGCGCCCGCGCAGATGCGGGGCGTGTGGCTCGCGACCGTGGCCAACCGGGACTGGCCGTCCAGGCCGGGGCTGACGGCGGCCCAGCAGCGGGCCGAGCTCCTGGCCCACCTCGACCGTGCCGTGAGCAACCGCCTGAACACCGTCATCCTCCAGGTGCGGCCCGCGGCCGACGCGCTGTGGCCCTCGCCCCACGAGCCGTGGTCGCAGTACCTCACCGGGACCCAGGGCGCGGACCCCGGCTGGGACCCGCTCGGCACGGCCGTCGAGGAGGCCCACGCCCGGGGCCTGGAGCTGCACGCCTGGTTCAACCCGTACCGGGTCGCCACCCACGCGGACCCGGCTCGGCTGGCCGCCTCCCACCCGGCGCGCAGGCACCCGGAGTGGGTGGTGACGTACGGCGGGAAGCTGTACTACAACCCGGGGCTGCCCGAGGTCCGGGCGTTCGTGCAGGACGCCATGCTCGACGCCGTGGCGAAGTACCCGGTCGACGCGGTCCACTTCGACGACTACTTCTACCCGTATCCCGTGGCGGGCCAGACCTTCGACGACGACGAGGCCTACGCCCGGTACGGCGCCGCCTTCCCGGACCGGGCCGCCTGGCGGCGGGACAACATCGACCGGCTCGTGCGTGAGACGGCCGCCGCCGTGCGGAAGATCCGGCCGTCCGCGCGCTTCGGCATCAGCCCGTTCGGCGTCTGGCGCAACGCCACCACCGACCCGCTGGGCTCCGACACGCGGGCGGGCGTCCAGACCTACGACGACCTGCACGCGGACACCCGCCGGTGGGTGCGGGAGGGCTGGATCGACTACGTGTGCCCGCAGCTGTACTGGAACATCGGCTTCGCCGCCGCCGACTACGCGAAGCTGCTCTCCTGGTGGGCGCGGGTCGCGCAGGGCAGCGCCACGCGGCTGTACGTGGGTGAGGCGCTGTACAAGGCCGGGGACCCGGCGCAGCCCGTCGCCTGGCAGGACCCGGCGGAGCTGTCCCGGCACCTCACCCTCGCCCAGGACCTCCCGCAGGTGCGCGGGCACGTCTACTTCGCCGCCAAGGACGTGGCGGCCGACCGGATCGGGGCGATGGCGCGGGTGGTCGCCGACCACTACCGGCAGCCGGCGAGGCCCCCG
Source organism: Streptomyces sp. NPDC052682 (assembly GCF_040678435.1). Taxonomy (NCBI): domain Bacteria; kingdom Bacillati; phylum Actinomycetota; class Actinomycetes; order Kitasatosporales; family Streptomycetaceae; genus Streptomyces; species Streptomyces sp. NPDC052682. Next base: position 28,685 of record NZ_JBFATS010000027.1, read on the forward strand.
CGCTGATCTACTGCTGCGGCTGCGTCGCCCTGTGGCGGATCTCGGTGTCCGGGCCGGGGGAGCAGATGCCCTCGTGACCGTCCTCGAAACGGACGCGGAAGGGCGGGTTGCCCTCCTGGCCCAGCACTTCGACGATCTCGCCGACCTTGTCGTGCTGTCCGACCACCCTGCCGTGCTGGACAAGCTGGTCGCCCACGGTTGCACGCATCGTGTGGGGCCTCCTCACCATGTGCGGGAGCAGCGGTCCGTGGCCTTGAGTCTACGGCGCGGGGCGCGGGTCGGCAGGCGGGCGGGTGGGTGGCCGGCCGGGCGTCCGGCCCGGCCGGGAAAGGCTTCCGTACCACCGGTGGGGTCGGCCGGCCCGCTCAGCCGCGTGCCCGCTGGGTCACGGCGATGCACACCAGTACCGCCGCGGCCGTCAGCGGGGCGGCCACCGTCAGGTGCTCGCCCAGCAGCAGCACCGACCACACCAGGGTGAGCAGGGGCTGGGCCAGCTGGATCTGGCTGGCCTTCGGAATGCCGATGGCCGCCATGCCCCGGTACCAGACCACCAGGCCGAGGAACTGCGAGCCCGCCGCCACCCACAGCACTCCGGCCACGCTGTGCGCGGTCAGCCGTACGGGCTCCTGCGACAGCGCGAGCGCGGCGGCGGGCAGGGCCAGGGGGAGGCACAGCACCAGCGCCCAGCCGATGACCTGCCAGCCGGGCATCACCCGGGCCAGCCGGCCGCCCTCGGTGTAGCCGGCCGCGCAGACCAGCAGCGCGGCGAAGAGGTACAGGTCGGCCGTGGTCAGGGCGCCGCCGCTCTCCTGGACCGTGAACGTCAGCACCGCCGCCGCGCCCGCGAGGGCCGCCGCCCAGAAGGTGCGCGAGGGGCGGGCGCCGACGCGCAGAGCGGACAGCAGGGCCGTGGTCAGCGGCAGCGGTGGAGGTCTCCAGCGCCAGGGTGGTCAGCATCGGGAAACCGAAGACCACGCCCCCTCCGACCACCGCCAGGCCCGGCCAGTGCCGGCGGGCGGGCAGCGGCACCCGCAGCGCCAGCAGGCAGGTCCCCGCGACGAGGGCGGCGAGCACGCTGCGCACGGCGACCAGGGACCAGGGCCCGAAGCCCTCCAGCCCCCAGGCCGTCGCGGGGAAGGTGAGGGAGAAGGCGGTGACGCCGAGGGCGGCCTGGAGGGTGCCGAAGCGGGGACGGGCCGACTCCGAGCCGGTGGTGACCGCTATCGGCGAGGGGGCAGTAGCGCTACTCTGTGCTCTCATGCACGAGCGTAGCAGTGTGGGTGAGCTGGCGGAACGGCTACGGCGGGAGCTCGACCGCTACCCACCGGGAGGAAAGCTGCCGTCGAGCCGGGCCCTCGTCGAACGGTTCCGGGTCAGTCCCGTGACCGTCTCGCGGGCCCTGGCGCACCTGGCCGCCGAGGGGCTGGTGGTCACCCGGCCCGGCGCCGGGGCGTTCCGCGCCCGGCCCCGCGAGGCGGCCGCCCCGGCCGGTGACACCTCCTGGCAGGAGGTCGCGCTCAGCGCCGACGGCGCCGCCGACCTCGTCCCGCGCTCGGTGGACGCCTCCGGCGTGCTGGTCTCGCTCGCCGCGCCGCCGCCCGAGGTGATCGAGTTCAACGGCGGCTATCTGCACCCCTCCCTGCAGCCGGAGCGGGCGATGTCGGCCGCCCTGGCCCGGGCGGGACGCCGTCCCGGTGCCTGGGGCCGGCCGCCCATGGAGGGGCTGCCGGAGCTGCGGGAGTGGTTCGCGCGGAGCATCGGCGGACCCGGCGGGACGGTCACGGCCGCCGAGGTGCTGGTCACGGCGGGCGGCCAGTCCGCGCTGACCACCGCGCTGCGCGCGCTCGCCCCGCCCGGCGCGCCCGTCCTCGTCGAATCGCCCACCTACCCCGGCATGCTGGCCATCGCCCGCGCCGCCGGACTGCGCCCGGTGCCCGTCCCCGTGGACGCCGACGGGCTGCGCCCGGAGCTGCTCGCCGACGCGTTCCGGGCCACCGGCGCCCGGGTCCTGGTCTGCCAGCCGCTGTTCCAGAACCCGACCGGGGCCGTGCTCGTCCCCGAGCGGCGCGGCGAGGTGCTGCGCATCGCGCGCGAGGCCGGGGCGTTCGTCGTCGAGGACGACTTCGTACGGCGGCTCGTGCACGAGGACGCCGGGCCTCTGCCGCGCCCGCTCGCCGCCGACGACCCCGACGGTGTCGTCGTCCACGTCTGCTCCCTGACCAAGGCGACCTCGCCCAGCTTCCGGGTGAGCGCGCTCGCCGCCCGCGGGCCGGTGTTGGAGCGGCTGCGCGCCATCCAGGTCGTCGACACCTTCTTCGTGCCCCGGCCCCTTCAGGAAGCCGCCCTGGAGCTCGTGGGCTCGCCGGCCTGGCCACGTCATCTGCGCGCGATCTCCGCCGAGTTGAAGGCCCGGCGCGACGCGATGACCGCCGCGCTCCGGCTCCGCCTGCCCGAACTCGCCCTGCCGCACGTCCCGTCGGGCGGCTACCACCTGTGGCTGCGGCTGCCCGAGGGCATGGCCGAGACGGCCCTGACGGCCGCCGCTCTGCGCGCCGGGGTGGCCATCACCCCGGGCCGCCCGTACTTCAGCGCCGAGCCCCCCGCCGCCCACGTCCGGCTGAGCTTCGCCGCGGTCGCGGGCACCGGGGAGATCGCGGAAGGGGTACGGCGGCTGCGTGAGGCCTGCGACGAGGCGCTCGGCGGAAATCGTTCGACGTGAGCGGCCCGCGCTGCCACCATCCCCGCATGAACGACACCCCGAGCCTGCCCGACGGCTACGAGTTCTCCGCCGACCCCGCCCGCATCGACGCCGCGCGGGTGCACCACTGGCTGTCCACCGACGCCTACTGGGCGCTGGGCCGCAGCCGCGAGAAGCAGGACCGGGCGATCGAGGGCTCGCTCAACTTCGGGGTGTACGCGTCGGTGTCGGGGGAGCAGGTGGCCTACGCGCGGGTCGTCACCGACCGGGCGACCTTCGCCTGGCTGTGCGACGTCTACGTCGACCCGGGCGTGCGCGGCAAGGGGCTCGGTACGGCGCTGGTGGCGGCCGTACGGGAGCACCTGCGGCCGTACGGACTGCGGCGCGTCCTGCTCGCGACGCACGACGCCCACGGGGTGTACGAGCAGGTCGGCTTCCGCGCGCTGGAGCGTCCCGACCGGTGGATGGCGCTGCACTTCGGCGAGTGAGGCCGGACGCGACCCGGGTAACTCCCCGGTAACGCCTCTTGACCTGCGCAGTTGTCGCGCCGCACCATCCACGCATGCCACTTCGGGTCACGTTCGTCGCCGCCGCGCGCAGCTCCCCCCAGCTCGCCGAGCGCTTCGAGGACGACCGGCCGCTGGACCAGGCCGGCTGGGAGGAGGTGCAGCGGGCCGCCGGCGACCTGCTGCCCCTCGCCGCCGCCGAGCTGCGGTACTGCTCGCCGACTCCGCGCAGCCGTACCACCGGCGACGCCCTCGGCTACGCCCCCCTCGCGCAACTCGCCCTGCGCGACTGCGCCATGGGCCGCTGGCGCGGGCTGACGCTGGGCGAGGCGATGGCCCGGGAGCCGGAGGAGGTGGACGCCTGGCTCACCGACCCGCTCGCGGCCCCGCACGGCGGGGAGTCGCTGCACGCCTTCATCGCCCGGGTCGGCGGCTGGCTCGACACCCGGCCCGTCGAGGACGGCTGCCGGATCGTGGCGGTCGCCGAGCCCTCGGTGATCCGTGCCGCCCTGGTGTACGTCCTGAAGGCACCGCCCCTGACGTACTGGAACATCGATGTGCGCCCCCTGTCGACGACCACCGTCACCGGCCGGGCGGGCCGCTGGAACCTGCGCTTCGACGGGGCCTTCGCTCAGCCCGCCCGCGCGTAGCCGGTGGTGAGCACCAGGTCCTTGGCGGGGCCGCGCACCCGCCACACCGTCCGCCAGTGGTCCTGGTCGAGGACGGTGAACTCCCCGCGGTAGAGGTCCGCCGCGCAGGGGTGGTCGGCCGTGTGGTGCCCCGCGGTCAGGTCCAGGTCGTGGAAGGGGCGGCCGTCCGCGAACCGCACGTCGGCCGTGCCGCCCGGGCCGGGCAGGAAGCGCAGGGTCCGCTCGGCGGGGCGGGCCACGCCCTGCCAGACGAACGTGCCGGACTCCCGGTGCAGCAGGCCGCCGCCCTCCAGCGGGCCGAAAACCGTCGTCCCGCGGAAGGTGCCCCGCTGCCCGCTCGCCCGGTCCCGCACCGTCCGCTCGACCTGCCAGGTACCCGCCAGATACGCCAGCGCATCCGGCACCGGCCAGAACTCGCCCATCGCGCCTCGCACTTCTCCTCGTCCGCCGCCGTCCGCCCCATTGACTCCCCGTGGCCCCCTCCCTATCTTGCCGTTCGAAGTGCTGACCAATGTTTGATATATCGAACGACTCGCGTTCCACTCCCTCGAGCCGCGGAGTATCCATGTCACGCACCACCGGCACCCGCTGGAGATTCGGCCTCACCGCCACCGCCCTCCTGACGGCCGCCGCCCTCGTCCCCGTCCCCGCGCACGCCGAGTCCGTCACCGACTACACGATCACCGTCGATCCGCAGGCGAAGGGTGCCGCGATCGACCGCACGATGTACGGCGTGTTCTTCGAGGACATCAACCGCGCCGCCGACGGCGGCCTGTACGCCGAGCTCGTGCAGAACCGGTCCTTCGAGTACTCCACCGCCGACAACGGCTCCTACACCCCGCTGACCTCCTGGACGGTCACGGGGACGGCCCGCGTCGCCGACGACTCCGGCCGCCTCAACGAGCGCAACCGCAGCTACCTCTCCCTGGGCGCCGGCGCGTCCGTCACGAACGCCGGCTACAACACCGGCATCCGCGTCGAGCAGGGCAAGGCGTACGACTTCTCGGTGTGGGCCCGCGCCGAGGCCGGCACGACCCTCACCGTCTCCCTGAAGGACGCCGCGGGAGCGCTGGCCCCCGCCCGCCAGGTGGCCGTGCAGGGCGGCTGGGCCAAGTACCGGGCCACCTTCACCGCGACCCGCACCAGCAACCGCGGCCGCCTCACCGTCGCCACCACACAGGCGGCCGCCCTCGACATGGTCTCGCTGTTCCCGCGCGACACCTACAAGCACCAGCCGAACGGCCTGCGCAAGGACCTCGCCGAGAAGATCGCCGCCCTGAAACCGGGATTCGTGCGCTTCCCCGGCGGCTGCCTGGTCAACACCGGCTCCATGGAGGACTACAGCGAGGCCTCCCACTGGCAGCGCAAGCGCAGCTACCAGTGGAAGGACACCATCGGCCCGGTCGAGCAGCGCGCCACCAACGCCAACTTCTGGGGCTACAACCAGAGTTACGGCCTCGGCTACTACGAGTACTTCCGCTTCGCCGAGGACATCGGCGCGATGCCGCTGCCCGTCGTCCCGGCACTGGTGACCGGCTGCGGCCAGAACAAGGCCGTCGACGACGACGCCCTGCTGAAGCGGCACGTCCAGGACACCCTGGACCTCATCGAGTTCGCCAACGGCCCGGCGACCTCCAGGTGGGGCAAGGTCCGCGCCCAGATGGGCCACCCCAGGCCCTTCCACCTCACCCACATCGAGGTCGGCAACGAGGAGAACCTGCCCGCCGAGTTCTTCGCCCGCTTCCAGAAGTTCCGGGCCGCGATCGAGGCGAAGTACCCGGACATCACCGTCATCTCCAACTCGGGCCCGGACGACTCCGGCGCGACCTTCGACACCGCCTGGAAGCTGAACCGCGAGGCGAACGTCGACATGGTCGACGAGCACTACTACAACAGCCCGCAGTGGTTCCTGCAGAACAACGACCGCTACGACTCCTACGAGAGGAACGGCCCCAAGGTCTTCCTCGGCGAGTACGCCTCCCAGGGCAACGCCTGGAAGAACGGCCTGGCGGAGGCCGCGTACATGACCGGCCTGGAGCGCAACGCGGACGTCGTCAAGCTCGCCTCCTACGCCCCGCTGCTCGCCAACGAGGACTACGTCCAGTGGCGGCCGGACCTGATCTGGTTCAACAACCGCGCGTCCTGGAACTCGGCCAACTACGAGGTCCAGAAGCTGTTCATGAACAACGTCGGCACCCGGGTCGTCCCCTCCAGGGCGTCCACCACGCCGGACGTCAGCGGCCCGATCAGCGGCGCCGTCGGCCTGTCCACCTGGGCGACCAGCGCCGCGTACGACGACGTGAAGGTCACGGCCGCCGACGGCTCGACGCTGCTCGGCGACGACTTCTCCGGTGACGCCTCCCAGTGGAAGCACGTGGGCGGCGGCAGCTGGAGCGTCCAGGACGGGCAGTACGTCCAGACGGACGCCGCCGCCGAGAACACCCTGGTCACCGCTGGCGACCCGGCCTGGCACGACTACGACCTGCAGGTGAAGGCCACCAAGAAGTCCGGCAAGGAGGGCTTCCTCGTCGCCTTCGGCGTCAAGGACACCGGGAACTACTACTGGTGGAACCTGGGCGGCTGGAACAACACCCAGTCCGCCGTCGAGCAGGCCGTGGACGGCGGCAAGTCGACGCTGATCTCCAAGCCCGGCTCGGTCGAGACGGGCCGCGCCTACGACATCCACATCAAGGTGCGCGGCCGCCAGGTCACCCTCTTCCTCGACGGCAAGGAGTGGGGCAGCTTCACCGACGACAAGCCGGCCGAGCCGTTCCGCCAGGTCGTCACCCGGGACACCAGGACCGGTGAGCTGATCGTCAAGGTCGTCAACGCCCAGCCGTCCGAGGCCCGCACGGCGATCGACCTGGGCGGTGCCAAGGTCGCCGGCACGGCCCGGGTGACCACGCTGGCCGCCGACGAGGACGCGGTGAACACCGAGACGGACACGCCGGTGACGCCGGTGACGTCCACGTTCCGGGGGGTCGCGGACACGTTCACGTACACCTTCCCGGCCAACTCCGTCACCTTCCTGCGGATCAAGGAGAGGTGACCACGGTGGGGTGACCGGGGGGCCGCCGTCCGAGGGCGGCGGCCCCCCGAGGGCTCCCGGCGCCTCAGCCGCCGAAGGGCGGCAGGGCCTTGAACCGCTCGTCGAGCGTGACGGTGGGCGTGATCCGGCGCAGGGCGGTCCGGACGAGGGTGAGCGGGTGATCCGGGAACTGCGCGTCCCACTCCTCGTGATCGCCCACGTGGTACGGCAGCCCGCCGCCCGCCCCCGGGTCGTACGGGTGCGGCCGGAAGTAGTCGGCGGGGCCGACCCGCGCCATGACCATCGCCTCGCGCATCCCGGTCGTGGCACCCTCCGCCGCCTGCACCTTCAGCACGGTGCTGCACCCGGCCTTCGGCACCGTCCACGACCCGAGGAACACCTGGCCGTGCCCGCCGGGCCGCGGCACCTTCACGAGCTGCCGCACCGCCGGGACACCGTCCACCCGGCCGAGCTCCGCCTCGATCAGGCCCCCGTCGGCCCGGGCCACGCCCCGCGCCAGACCGGCCCTGAGCCGCTCGGGCCCGTCCAGCCGGGCGGGCAGGTCGGGCACCAGCGGGAAGAAGTGCACCGAGAGGACGAGCCCTTGCTGGTCGGTCCACACGCCGGGCTCACGTGCGGTGAAGCCGGTCAAATCCAGGGCGGTGATCGGAGTCATGGTGGTCATCATGCCGGGCGCGGCGCGCGGCGGTCAGCCGCCGGCGGACCACCGCGGCACCGTCGGCAGCACCTTCTCGGCGACGCGCAGCAGCACCGCGTCGTCCGGCACCGCGCCGTCCGCGCGCCACAGGCTCACCTCGAAGGAGCCGCCGCTGTCCTTGGCGTCCTGCGCCACGGACACCACACGCGCCGGGACGCCCGGTTCGCTGCGGGAGTCGCCCCCGTCGAGGCGGAAGGCGATGCTGACGGTGCGACTCGAGTACAGGACGGCCGGGCGGCCCAGCAGGGTCCGCTGCCGCGCCTCGGGCCCCAGCAGCCGCGCGGACCCGGCCACCGGGAAACGGTCGTAGGTGGCCGCCAGCGTCACGGTGTAGGTGTCGAACTCGACCTGGGCGGACGGGGTGGCGATCTCCTTGCCGCCGCCCGACGTGAAGGAGGAGTCGCCGCCGCTCGCGGACTTCGCGGCCTGCCCCGGGGTGCCCAGCAGCTCGGCGAGGTCGGTCCGGTTCAGCGCCTCGCACAGCTGCGCCCCGGTGACATGCCGGGACGCCTTGGGGGACTCCCCGTCGGAGCAGGTGGCGGCCGGCGGAGCACTGCCGGCGGTGTCCGAGGACGACGTCTGCTGCACGGCCCACAGGCCGGCGCCGAGCGCCCCGACCAGAACGAGGGCCGCGACGGCCTGCCCCCATGCACTCGGTGCCTTGCCAGGCCCGTCCGCGTTCTCCGACATGTTCCCCCGCTTGCCGTGCTCCCCTGAGACGTGCCCGGGGACCGTAACCCGTGATCGTCGTGCGGGCAAGCGGAATCGACGTCCGCCCCGGGCCTGCGGGCAGAGGCAGCCGCCTCCACTGATTGCATAAACGTGCAGCGAAACGTATAGTCATGCCGTCTAGAGGAGGATTCCATGGCGGTACGTGCGGCAGTGGCCGGAGCGAGCGGATACGCGGGCGGGGAACTGCTGCGTCTGCTCCTGGCGCACCCCGAGGTCGAGATCGGCGCCCTGACCGGCAACTCCAACGCCGGGCAGCGGCTCGGCGCGTTGCAGCCGCACCTGCTGCCGCTCGCCGGCCGGGTGCTCCAGGAGACCACCGCCGACACCCTGGCCGGGCACGACGTGGTCTTCCTGGCGCTGCCGCACGGGCAGTCCGCCGCCGTCGCCGAGCAGCTCGGGCCGGACGTGCTCGTGATCGACATGGGCGCCGACTTCCGGCTGAAGGACGCCGCCGACTGGGAGCGGTTCTACGGCTCCCCGCACGCCGGCACCTGGCCCTACGGCCTTCCCGAACTGCCAGGCGCCCGCGCCGCGTTGGAGGGGTCCAAGCGCGTCGCGGTGCCCGGTTGCTACCCGACCGCCGTCTCGCTGGCGCTGTTCCCGGCGTACGCGGCGGGCCTGACCGAGCCCGAGGCCGTGATCGTCGCCGCCTCCGGTACCTCCGGCGCGGGCAAGACGCCCAAGCCCCACCTGCTGGGCAGCGAGGTCATGGGCTCCATGTCCCCGTACGGTGTCGGCGGCGGGCACCGGCACACCCCCGAGATGATCCAGAACCTCAGCGCGGCGGCCGGACAGCGGGTCGCCGTCTCCTTCACCCCGACGCTCGCGCCGATGCCCCGCGGGATCCTCGCCACGTGCAGTGCGAAGGCGCGGGACGGCGTCACGGCCGAGTCACTGCGGGAGACCTACGACAAGGCCTTCGCCGACGAGCCCTTCGTCCACCTGCTCCCCGAGGGGCAGTGGCCCGCCACCGCGTCCGTCTGCGGGTCCAACGCCGTTCAGGTGCAGGTCGCCCACGACGCCGCCGCGGGGCGCATCATCGCGATCAGCGCCATCGACAACCTGACCAAGGGCACCGCGGGCGGTGCCGTCCAGAGCATGAACATCGCCCTGGGTCTCGACGAGACCACCGGACTTTCCACGATCGGAGTCGCGCCGTGAGCGTCACCGCCGCCAAGGGCTTCACCGCCTGTGGCATCGCAGCAGGCATCAAGGAGAACGGCAACCCGGACCTGGCCCTCGTGGTCAACAACGGGCCCCGCCGCGCCGCCGCGGGCGTCTTCACCGCCAACCGCGTCAAGGCCGCGCCGGTGCTGTGGTCCGAGCAGGTCGTCAAGAGCGGCCAGGTCTCCGCCGTCGTCCTCAACTCCGGCGGCGCCAACGCCTGTACGGGCCCCAAGGGCTTCCAGGACACCCACGCCACCGCCGAGAAGGTCGCCGAGGTGCTCGGCCGGGGCGCCATCGAGGTGGCCGTCTGCTCCACCGGGCTGATCGGGGTGCTGCTCCCGATGGACAAGGTCCTCTCCGGCGTGGAGACGGCCGCCGCCCAGCTGTCCGAGCACGGCGGGGAGAAGGCCGCCATCGCCATCAAGACCACCGACACCGTCCACAAGACGTCCGTGGTGACGAAGGACGGCTGGACGGTGGGCGGCATGGCCAAGGGCGCCGGCATGCTCGCCCCCGGCCTCGCCACCATGCTCGTCGTCCTGACCACCGACGCCGACCTCGACAACGCCGCCCTGGACAAGGCCCTGCGCGCCGCCACCCGGGTCACCTTCGACCGGGTCGACTCCGACGGCTGCATGTCCACCAACGACACCGTGCTGCTGCTCGCCTCCGGGGCGTCCGGCATCACCCCGGACTACGAGGAGTTCGCCGACGCCGTACGGCAGGTCTGCGACGACCTCGGCCGGCAGCTGATCCGTGACGCCGAGGGAGCCAGCAAGGACATCAAGGTCGAGGTGATCAACGCCGCCACCGAGGACGACGCCGTCGAGGTGGGCCGCTCCATCGCCCGCAACAACCTCCTCAAGTGCGCCATCCACGGCGAGGACCCCAACTGGGGCCGCGTGCTGTCCGCGATCGGCACCACCAAAGCCGCCTTCGAGCCGGACCGGCTCAACGTCGCCATCAACGGCGTGTGGGTCTGCAAGAACGGCGGCGTCGGCGAGGACCGCGAGAAGGTCGACATGCGCTACCGCGAGGTGCACATCGTCGCCGACCTCGCCGCCGGCTCCCAGACCGCGACCATCTGGACCAACGACCTCACCGCCGACTACGTCCACGAGAACAGCGCCTACTCCTCATGACCACTCCCACGCGGAAACACACCGCCCTCCCCAAGGCCCAGATCCTCATCGAGGCGCTGCCCTGGCTGGTCCGGCACAACGGCAAGACCGTCGTCATCAAGTTCGGCGGCAACGCCATGGTCGACGAGGAGCTGAAGGCCGCCTTCGCCCAGGACGTCGTCTTCCTGCACCACGCCGGCCTCAAGCCCGTCGTCGTGCACGGCGGCGGCCCACAGATCAGCGCCGCCCTCGACCGGCACGGCATCGTCAGCGAGTTCAAGGCCGGCCTGCGCGTCACCACCGAGGACGCCATGGACGTCGTCCGCATGGTGCTGGCCGGGCAGGTGCAGCGCGAGCTGGTCGGGCTGCTCAACCGGCACGGGCCGCTGGCCGTCGGCATCACCGGCGAGGACGCGCACACCATCACCGCCACCAAGCACCAGCCCGAGATCGACGGCGAGCCCGTCGACATCGGGCGGGTCGGCGAGATCACCCACATCGACACGGGCGCGATCGAGGCGCTGCTGGCCGACGGCCGGATCCCGGTCGTCTCGTCCGTCGCCCGCTCCCAGGACGACCACCATGTCTACAACGTCAATGCTGATACGGCGGCTGCGGCACTCGCTGCTGCACTGGGCGCCGAGACCCTCATGGTCCTCACGGACGTCGAGGGACTCTACGAGGACTGGCCGAACTCCGACGAGGTGATCAGCCGCCTCACCGCGTCCCAGCTGGAAAAACTGCTGCCGGAGCTGTCCTCCGGCATGGTGCCGAAGATGGAGGGCTGCCTGTTCGCCGTGCGCAACGGCGTCCACACCGCCCGGGTCATCGACGGCCGGGTCCAGCACTCGATCCTGCTGGAGATCTTCACGGACGAGGGCATCGGCACGATGGTCGTGCCCGACGCGCAGGAGGGGGACGAGGCATGACGGGCAACGAGGAACTCGCGGCGCGCTGGCAGGGCGCGCTGATGAACAACTATGGCACCCCGCGACTGGCCCTGGTGCGCGGGCAGGGCGCCCGGCTGTGGGACGCCGACGGCACCGCCTACGTCGACTTCGTCGGCGGCATCGCGGTCAACGCCCTCGGCCACGCCCACCCGGCGGTCGTGGAGGCGGTGAGCCGGCAGATCGCCTCCCTCGGGCACGTCTCCAACCTGTTCGTCGCCGAGCCGCCGGTCGCGCTCGCCGAACGCCTGCTGCAGCTCTTCGGCCGCGACGGCAAGGTCTTCTTCTGCAACTCCGGCGCCGAGGCCAACGAGGGCGCCTTCAAGATCGGCCGGCTCACCGGACGCACCCACATGGTCGCCACCGAAGGCGGCTTCCACGGCCGCACCATGGGCGCCCTGGCCCTCACCGGCCAGCCCGGCAAGCAGGAGCCGTTCCTGCCGCTGCCGGGGGACGTCACGCATGTGCCGTACGGCGACGCCCAGGCGCTCGCGGCGGCCGTGACCGAGCAGACGGCCCTGGTCGTCATCGAGCCGATCCAGGGCGAGAACGGGGTCGTGGTGCCCCCGGCCGGCTATCTGAAGGCGGCCCGGGCCATCACCGCCAACGCGGGCGCGCTGCTCGTCTTGGACGAGGTGCAGACCGGCGTCGGCCGTACCGGGCACTGGTTCGCCTACCAGGCCCACGAGGGTGTCCTGCCGGATGTCGTCACCCTCGCCAAGGGGCTCGGCGGCGGGCTGCCGCTGGGCGCGACGGTCGCCTTCGGGCGGGCGGCGGAGCTGCTGCAGCCCGGGCAGCACGGCACCACCTTCGGCGGGAACCCCGTGGCCTGCGCCGCCGGGCTCGCCGTCCTCGACACCATCGCCGACGAGGGCCTGCTGGAGAACGTCAAGCGGCAGGGCGAGAGGCTGCGCGACGGAATCGAGTCCCTGGGCCACGGATTGATCGACCATGTCCGGGGCGCGGGCCTGCTCCTGGGTATCGTGCTCACCGAGCCGCTCGCGCCGCAGGTGCAGAAGGCGGCTCAGGACGCCGGGTTCCTGGTGAACGCGCCCGCCCCCGAGGTCGTACGGCTCATGCCGCCGCTGAACCTCCGCGAGGACGAGGCGGACGCCTTCCTCCAGGCCCTGCCCGGCATCCTCGACGCGGTCAACGGGGACGGACGATCCGGAGAATGAGACGACGATGAGCCAGGCGCAGGACCACGGGCACAACGGGACCAACGGGACCGCCGGGCCTGCCGTGCCGCAGACCCGCACCGCACGCCACCGCCGGATCGTGGACATCCTCAACCGGCAGCCGGTGCGCTCGCAGAGCCAGTTGGCGAAGCTGCTCGCCGACGACGGGCTGAGCGTCACACAGGCCACGCTCTCCCGCGACCTGGACGAGCTGAACGCGGTGAAGATCCGCAACACCGACGGCGACCTGATCTACGCGGTGCCCAGCGAGGGGGGTTTCCGGACCCCCCGGGCGCCGCTCGGGGAGTCGGCCAAGGAGGAGCGGATGCGCAGGCTCTCGCAGGAGCTGCTGATCTCCGCGGAGGCCTCGGCGAACCTCGTCGTCCTGCGCACGCCGCCCGGTGCCGCGCAGTTCCTGGCCTCCGCGATCGACCAGGCCGAGCTGCACGACATCCTGGGGACCATCGCGGGTGACGACACGGTGCTGCTGATCAGCCGTAACCCCACGGGGGGCCAGGCGCTGGCCGATCATCTGCTGCGGCTGGCCCAGAACGGGCACTGAGCGGGGGAACACCGCCCGGCGCGCCCGGCCGCCCTCCGCTCAGCCCAGCCGGGAGGCCAGGCCCCCCGTGCACCTGACCTCGTCGCCCGCCGTGATGAGCAGGGCCTCCACGTCCGGCAGGGACTCCAGCCAGGCCAGGCCCTCGCGCGAGCCCATCGCGAAGGCCGCCGTCGCCCAGCAGTCCGCCCACGTCAGCCTCGGAGCCACCACGGTCACGGCCACCAGGTCGGTCACCGCGGAGCGGCCCGTGCGGGGGTCGATGATGTGGGCGCCGCGCTCCGCCGTGCCGGACGTGGCCACGGCCAGCTCCCGGGTGCCGGCCGCGGAGATCACGGCCGCGAGGCCGCCGGGGCGCAGGGGGTCGGCGATCCCCACCCGCCACGGCCGCTGCCCGCCGGGCGTGCCGAGCAGCTGGACGTCGCCGCCGCCGTTGACGCTGACGCCGCTCACCCCGGGGATCCCCGCCAGGTGCCGGGCGGCCCGCTCGACGGCCCAGCCCTTGACGATGCCGGTCGGGTCGAGGCGGCCCTGGTAGCGGGTGCTGAACCAGCCCTGGCTCGTCCGCTCGGCCTCGGCCGCCAGCTCCAGCACCTCGGCGACCTCGGGATCGCACTGCCCGACGGTCAGCTCCCCGCGGGCCAGCCGGGAGACCTGGCTGTCCTCGCGGTAGGTGCTGAACACCTCGTCGACCCGGTGCAGCCCGGCGACCGCCTCGTCGAGGGCCGCGCGCACCGCGCCCGGTTCCCCGCCGCGGACGTCGAGGGAGAAGACGGTCCCCATCGCCTCCTCCGCGTGACGCACCGCGGCGGGAGCCTGTGCCGAGTCGGTCACCGTGTCAGCCACCGGCCTGGTCCAGCGCCGACTGGAGGGACTGCTTGTACCCGGCGCTGGTGTACGTCGCCCCGGACACGGCGTCGATGTCCGCGCTGCCGGCGGCGACGGCCGCCTGGTTGAGCCGCGGTACGGCGGTCTGGGTGATCTGGTCGCTGCGGCCGCCCTTGGGGGCCTGCACGGCCTCGGCCTGGGTGACCTTGCCGCCGCTGACGGTGATCCGGACCTGGACCGGGCCGTACTCGGTCTGCACGGCGCTCCCGGTGACGGTCCGGGCCTGCGCGCTCCCCGCACCCGAGCCGGACCCCTGCTGGGCACCGGACCCCGACCCGGCCGCCGCCTTCACCTTGTCCAGCGCCGACTGGAGGGACTGCTTGTACCCGGCGCTGGTGTACGTCGCCCCGGACACGGCGTCGATGTCGGCGCTCTGCGCGGCGACGGCCGCCTGGTTGAGCCGGGGTACGGCGGTCTGGGTGATCTGGTCGCTGCGGCCGCCCTTGGGGGCCTGCACGGCCTCGGCCTGCGTGATCTTGCCGCCGCTGACGGTCAGGCGGACCTGCACCGCGCCGTACTGGGTCTGCGCCGCGTCGCCGGTGACCGTGGACGACCCCGCGGCCTGGGCACCGCCCTGCGGCGACTGCGCCGCGGCCGGCGGCACCTGGCCGCCCACCGCCTGCGCGGAGCCCGGGTCGGACGCCGGCTTCAGCGACAGCAGCAGCACGATCCCGGAGACCGTGGCGGCGCCTGCGAGCACGGCACGCCGGACAGGGTGACTCTTCCTCATCGCTTCTCAAGCTCCTGATGGCCCGTCGATGTCCCGCCGCTCCCCTCGGGAGCGACTCACATCTCGAACGACTCGTGGTGGATACGGCGGGCGGGGACTCCCGCGCCGC
This sequence comes from Streptomyces sp. NPDC052682, assembly GCF_040678435.1. Classification (NCBI taxonomy): domain Bacteria; kingdom Bacillati; phylum Actinomycetota; class Actinomycetes; order Kitasatosporales; family Streptomycetaceae; genus Streptomyces; species Streptomyces sp. NPDC052682. The sequence continues at coordinate 43,716 of NZ_JBFATS010000027.1, forward strand.
GCAGTGCCTCGTACACCGACTGCGCGAAGCCGGGCGGCCCGCACATGAACACGTCGTGGCGGTCGATGTCCGGGATCTTCCGCTGCAGGGACTCCGCGGAGATGTCCGGGCGTTCCCCGTCGGGGCTGTTGACCGCGTACATCAGCCGGGCGCCGCGCTCGTCGGCGATCTTCGCCAGCTCGTCCCACAGCGCCAGGTCCTGGGTGCTGTTGGCCCGGTAGAGGAGCGTGATGTCACCGGCCGCGCCCGGCAGGGTCTCGAACAGTGCCCGCATCGGGGTGATCCCGACGCCGCCCGCGACCAGCAGCACCTTGCCGCGGCTGCGGCGCTGGGCGGTCAGAGCGCCGTACGGGCCCTCCGCCCACACCCTGGTGCCGGGCGTCAGCTCGCGCAGCCGGGAGCTGTGGTCGCCGATCGCCTTGACCGTGATCCGCAGCATGTCCGGGCGGGGGGCCGCCGACAGCGAGTACGGGTGGGAGCTGAACCGCATGCCCGGCGCGAGGAACCGCCAGCGGAAGAACTGCCCGGCCTCGGCGCCCATCCGGTGCAGCTTCCGCCCGCCGATCAGCACCGACACGATGCCCGGGGTCTCCTCGTAGACCGCCTCCACGCGCATCCGGTGCCGCAGGTTGAGGCGGATCGGGGTGAGGATCCGGTACCACAGCACCAGCGCGGTGACCGCCCCGTACAGCCCGTACCAGAAGGTCTTGGCGGCGGGCTCGACGGCGAACTCGTTGCCGGTGGTGATCTGGTGCCAGAACGTCAGGTACACCGCCGCGTAGGTGAGCAGGTGCACGTGGTACCAGGTGTCGTAGCCGATCATGCGGCGGACCCCGCCGATCGACAGGATCCCGATGACGAACAGCAGACCGGTGCCGATGGCCGCCTTGCCCATGTCCGGCAGCTGGTTGACGGAGTCGATCGTCTGCTGCACGACGCCGCTGAGCGTCTTGCCGGCCTGCAGCGCGTAGCCGTACATGGTGAGGAAGACGTGGGCGAGGACCAGGCAGAGCGTGTACCGGCCGGTCATGGCGTGCCAGCGGGCCACCCGGTCGGAGCCCACCCGCCGTTCCAGTGCGGGCACCCGGGCCATCTGGAGCACCACGAGCGCCATCAGGTAGCCGGCGAGCAGGCCGGTGATCCGGCCCGCGGCCAGGATCTTGCTCGGGGTGTCCGCGAGGGACGGCGTGTTGTCCCACCACAGCCACAGCACGCCCGCCGCGCCCGCCCAGAGGGCGATGACGAGCGGAACGGCCGGGGAGCGGCGTGGACGGATGCGGCGCATCGTCTGTCGGCGGGCGGCACGGCCGCCGGCGAGCGTGGTGGTCACGGTTCCTCCGTGGGGACTTGACCCTTGGCCCACAGATACGTGCCGGAACCGGGGAGTGTTCAGCGCCTCGCGGCGAAGACCGGCGGCTCAGTAGCGGGTGATCGCCGTGGCCCCGCCCACCGTGCCGATCGCGAGGTGCGGCCGCCGCGCCGGACGGGCCCAGGCGAGCATCGTCCGCATGGCCTTCTCCGGCACCGACACACAACCGGCCGTCGCACCCCGCCCGTTGACATGCAGGAAGATGCCGGCGCCGCGCCCCCGCACCGGACGGTGGTAGTTGAAACCGGTGATGAACGCGTACGCGTACTGCGTGCGGTAGGTGACGAGGTGCTCCGCCTCGGCGGCCCGGCAGTCGGCCGCCCGGGGTTCGCTCCAGCGGTTGTAGCGGCGGGAGTCGTTGTCCTGGCACCACCAGGAGTCCTGCCGGACCCGGCGGTAGGGGTACGTCGTGCCGCGCGGCGCCGCCTTGACGCCGAAGGCGTACGGCAGGTCGTACACCCCGGCCGGGGTGGTGTTCGTGCCCTGTCTGCGGGCGGTGCCCTCGACGAGTCCCTTCGCGCCGAAGCGCGCGGGTGCGGAACCGGCCTTCACCCACCGGCCGTCCCGCAGGTCCCACCAGGTGACCGTGCCCGTGGTGGCGGCGGGTCCCGGGGCCACCGCGGTGATCAGCTGCGTCCCGCCCCCGGTGTCCGCCATCCGGGCCGGCAGCGGCCTGGACGGCAAAGCGCCGCCCAGCGCGAGCAGCGAGGAGACGGCGAGGGCGAGGGCAGCGGGGCGCATGCGTCAGACCGTAGAGGGCGGCAGCGGCAACGGCAGCCCGGGCAGTCCGTCCAGGCTCGTCGCGATGTGCTCCTTCTTGGTGAAGTACGCGTTGAGCGAGGCGTCGTCCTCGCGGGAGAAGCGCTTGCCGTGCAGATCGCGCTCGGCCTCGTACGCCATGTAGGGCACCGCGTATCCGCAGGTGTCCCGGACGAGTTCCGCCGTGACGACGATGATCGCGCGCAGGCCGTGCGGGCTCGGGTCGATGCCGGGGAAGCGGGCGAGGAGCTCGGCGAAGCGCGGGTCGTCGCGGAAGACCGGCTCGCCGCGGCCGTGCACCCGGACGATGTTCGGCGGGCCCTGGAAGGCGCACCACATCAGGGTGATACGGCCGTTCTCCCGCAGGTGGGCGATGGTCTCGGCGTTGGAGCCGGCGAAGTCGAGGTAGGCGACGGTGCGGTCGTCGAGCACCGCGAAGGAGCCCTTGAGGCCTTTGGGGGAGAGGTTGACGGTGCCGTCGGCGGACAGGGGAGCGGTGGCGGTGAAGAAGAGGGGCTGCGCCTCGATGAAGGAACGGAGCCTGCCGTCTATGCGCTCATACGTCTTTCCCATGCCCACATGATGAGCTCAATTAGTTCGCCTGTCTAAGGAATTGCGGGATCCGGTGCGCGGATCCGCCCGTGGCCGCCCCGGCCGGCGCTCGCGCGGGGCGGCCACGGCGCCTGTCACGTCACTTGGTGAGCGTGCAGGCGGCCAGCGAGTCCAGGCCCTGCGGCTTGGCCGCCGTACGGCCGATGGAGATGGCGATGCGGTCGATGGTCGACTTCCGCTTGTCCGCGAGCGGGCCGAGGATCGCGTTCTGGACGAAGTTGGGGCCGCCCTGGCCGACCGTGTTCTTCAGCCGCGTGTTGGCCTCCTGGATCTGCGTGTTGAGCAGGGCCAGGTTGCGGTCGACCTCGGCCTTGGCGGAGGCCGGGACCGCGGGCAGCTTGGACTTCACGTCGGGGCAGGTGATGGTCCCGGCCGCGGTGGCGTTGCCCGCATTGTTGCCGGCGTTGCCGGCGTTGCCCGCGTTGCCCTTGTTCCCGCCGGCGGCCGAACCTGGGGCCTTGCCGGAGTTCTGGGCGCCGCCCGCGTTGCCGCCGGCCCCGTTGAGGGTGCAGGGCGCGAGCGCGTCCAGGCCCTGCGGCTTGGCCGCCGTACGGCCGATCGCCGTCGCGATGCGGTTGACCGTCGCCACGCGCTTGTCCTTCAGCGGGCCGAGGATCGCGTTCTGGACGAAGTTGGGGCCGCCCTGGCCGACCGTGTTCTTCAGCCGCGTGTTGGCCTCCTGGATCTGCGTGTCGAGGAGGGTCAGGTTGCGGTCGACCTCGGCCTTGGCGGAGGCCGGGACCGCGGGCAGCTTCGACCTGACGTCCGGGCAGGTGATCGTGCCGGGGCTCGCCAGCGTCCGGGCGGTGGTCCCGCTGCTCTTGGACGTCTCCCCGGCGAGGGCGAAGCCCGCGATCGCCGTGCCGGACAGCGCCACCGCGGCGGCGCCGCCGATCCACGCGACGCGACGCTTGTTGTACTTCGGAAGAGCCCTGGACATGCGGATGCCTCACTCGGGTCAGGGGTGTGGTCGGTTTCCAAACGCGGCGCCTGCGTTCGGCGAGAGGTACGGGAAAGCGGTTGCCCATGTTCAAAGGGAGCCGGATTTTTCTCCGCGCCCCCTTCATCGCACCCGCCCCGCCGACCCGGATTGACGAATCATGCGGACTCCTGCATACTCATGCATGTCAGCGAATGCACTGTGAGGAGAAACCCCGTGACCGAGCGCGTCGTACTCGCCTACTCAGGCGGTCTGGACACCTCCGTCGCCATCGGCTGGATCGCCGAGGAGACGGGCGCCGAGGTCATCGCCGTGGCGGTCGACGTCGGCCAGGGCGGCGAGGACCTGGACGTCATCCGCAAGCGCGCGCTCGCCTGCGGGGCCGTCGAGGCCGAGGTCGCGGACGCCAAGGACGAGTTCGCCGAGGAGTACTGCCTCCCGGCGATCAAGGCCAACGCCCTCTACATGGACCGCTACCCGCTGGTCTCGGCGCTCTCCCGGCCGACGATCGTCAAGCACCTCGTCGCCGCCGCCAAGAAGCACGGCGCCGACACCGTCGCCCACGGCTGCACCGGCAAGGGCAACGACCAGGTCCGCTTCGAGGCCGGCATCGTCGCCCTCGCCCCCGACCTCAAGTGCATCGCCCCGGTCCGCGACTACGCCATGACCCGCGACAAGGCCATCGCCTTCTGCGAGGAGAAGGGCCTGCCGATCGCGACCACCAAGAAGTCCCCGTACTCCATCGACCAGAACGTCTTCGGCCGTGCCGTCGAGACCGGCTTCCTCGAGGACATCTGGAACGCGCCGATCGAGGACATCTACGAGTACACCCAGAACCCGGCCACCCCGCGCGAGGCCGACGAGGTGATCATCACCTTCAAGGAGGGCGTCCCGGTCGCCATCGACGGCAGGCCCGTCACCGTCCTGCAGGCCATCCAGCAGCTCAACGAGCGCGCCGGCGCCCAGGGCATCGGCCGGATCGACATGGTCGAGGACCGCCTGGTCGGCATCAAGTCCCGTGAGGTCTACGAGGCCCCCGGCGCGATCGCCCTGATCACCGCGCACCAGGAGCTGGAGAACGTCACCGTCGAGCGCGAGCTGGCCCGCTACAAGCGGCAGGTCGAGCAGCGCTGGAGCGAGCTGGTCTACGACGGTCTGTGGTTCTCCCCGCTCAAGCGCGCCCTGGACGGCTTCGTCAACGAGGCCAACCAGCACGTCTCCGGCGACATCCGGATGACCCTGCACGGCGGCCGGGCCGTCGTCACCGGCCGGCGCTCCGAGGAGTCGCTGTACGACTTCAACCTCGCCACCTACGACACCGGCGACACGTTCGACCAGTCCGCGGCCAAGGGCTTCATCGACATCTACAGCCTGTCGTCGAAGATCGCCGCCAAGCGCGACCTCGCCTGACCCGCCGGGTCACCTCACACGCACTAGCCTGACAACCGCCTCCTCACTTGCGTCTGAGTGGGGAGGCGGCGGCACATCCGTACCTCTCTAGGAGCAACCCAAGTGAGCAGCAACAGCGGTGACGTACGGCTCTGGGGCGGCCGTTTCGCCGACGGCCCCGCCGAGGCCCTGGCCAAGCTGTCCGCGTCCGTCCACTTCGACTGGCGGCTCGCGCCGTACGACATCGCCGGTTCGCGTGCGCACGCGCGCGTGCTGCACAAGGCCGGGCTGCTCACCGACGACGAGCTCCAGCGCATGCTGGCCGGGCTCGACCAGCTGGAGGCCGACGTGGCCGACGGCTCCTTCGTGGGCACCGTCGCCGACGAGGACGTCCACACCGCCCTGGAGCGGGGCCTGCTGGAGCGGCTCGGCCCCGACCTCGGCGGCAAGCTGCGCGCGGGCCGCTCCCGCAACGACCAGGTGGCGACGCTCTTCCGGATGTACCTGCGGGACCACGCCCGGATCATCGGCGGCCTGATCGCCGAGCTGCAGGACGCGCTGATCGGCCTGGCCGAGGCCCACCCGGACGTGGCGATGCCCGGCCGCACCCACCTCCAGCACGCCCAGCCGGTGCTCTTCGCCCACCACGTCCTCGCCCACGTCCAGGCCCTGTCCCGGGACGCGGAGCGGCTGCGGCAGTGGGACGAGCGCACGGCGGTGTCGCCGTACGGCTCCGGCGCCCTGGCCGGATCCTCGCTCGGCCTGGACCCGGAGGCGGTGGCGAAGGACCTCGGGTTCGAGCACGGCAGCGCGGCCAACTCCATCGACGGCACGGCCTCCCGCGACTTCGTCGCCGAGTTCGCCTTCATCACCGCGATGATCGGGGTCGATGTCTCGCGGATCGCCGAGGAGATCATCATCTGGAACACGAAGGAGTTCTCCTTCGTGACCCTGCACGACGCGTTCTCGACGGGCTCGTCGATCATGCCGCAGAAGAAGAACCCGGACATCGCCGAGCTGGCGCGCGGCAAGTCCGGCCGTCTGATCGGCAACCTGACCGGGCTGATGGCCACGCTGAAGGCCCTCCCGCTCGCCTACAACCGCGACCTGCAGGAGGACAAGGAGCCGGTCTTCGACTCCATCGACCAGCTGGAGGTCCTGCTGCCGGCCTTCACCGGCATGATGGCCACGCTCACCGTGCACCGGGAGCGCATGGAGGAGCTGGCCCCCGCCGGGTTCTCCCTCGCCACGGACGTCGCCGAGTGGCTGGTCAAGCAGGGGGTGCCGTTCCGGGTCGCGCACGAGGTGGCCGGCGAGTGCGTCAAGGTCGCCGAGGCCGAGGGCAAGGAGCTCGACGAGCTCACCGACGAGCAGTTCGCGAAGATCTCGGCCCACCTGACCCCGGAGGTCCGCTCGGTCCTCAACGTCCCGGGCGCCCTGGCCTCCCGCGACGGCCGCGGCGGTACGGCGCCCAGTGCGGTGGCCGTCCAGCTGGCCGAGGTGAAGGCGGACGTGGCGGCACAGCACGCGTGGGCGAACGCGAAGCGGTAGGCCGGCGGGGTCCTTTTGCCCACCCACCCACCCGACGCGGCCTGCCGAGAGGCCGACCTCGCCCCAGGGCTCCGCCCCGGACCCCGGCGGGGCTGCGCCCCCTGCGCCCCGCGGTGGGTGTCGTCCCGGCCGTTGGTTCGGCGTGATGAGGGGCAGCAGTTGAACGCGGGGGTGCGCGTACCTTGCGGGGGCCCCGCCCGGCTGTCCGACGTGCCTCGCCCCGGGCTACCCCGCCCGGTGTCGGTCCATGACCGGTGGGGCTGTCGGCCCACGGGGTGCGGCAGGGGTGGCGCCCTCCCGGTTGTCCGACGCGGTTCTCGACGGGTAGGGCCCGGGCCGCCACGGAGGACCGCGCCTCGCGTGCCGCCGGAGCTTGGCCCACCCGTCCGCCCGAACGGCCGGACGGAATCCCTCCCCTCTGCACCCGGGCGGCTGCCCCGGGCCCGGGCCCGCTCCCCGATATGCCCAGGACCAGGCCGACCCGCCTCGGCGTGCCCTGGCCCGACACCCGGCACGGGGCCGGAGCCGGACACTCCTCCAACGCCTCGTCGTCTGCGCCGAGATCGCGCTCGCCGTGTCTACGGAGGCCTACGCGCCGCCCGGCTGCGCACCTGGGCGGACGCCCTGCGCGGTACCGGCCCCCGTCCCCGAGGGCCGGCAGGGCGCCGGGGACCTCCTCGGCGTGCCCGCCGCCGGACCCCATTCCCGAGGTGAGGCCGGCTCTCCGCCGGTGGAGTGCAGGGGCGCAGCGGGGTCCGGGGCGGAGCCCCGGGGCGAGTTCGACCTGTCGGCAGGCCGTGTCGGGTGGGTGGGTGGGCGACGCCCGCGCGTCAAGCCACCGCACCCCCGCTACGTTGGTCCACAGCAGTCGATCGAACGGAGCCCGCGATGCCCTTCGCCCGTCTCGCCTCGGTGACGACCCCGACCTGCCACCTCGGGCTGGGGCTCGCCGCCGTCGGGCGGCCCGGCTACATCAACCTCGGCCGGGACCGGGACCTCCCGGCCGACCGCACCGTCGACGCCCTGCGTGCCCGTACCCACGAGCTGCTGGACGCCGCCTACGCCCAGGGCGTCCGGTACATCGACGCGGCCCGCTCCTACGGCCGCTCGGAGGAGTTCCTGGCCGACTGGCTCACGGCCCGGCCCGAGGTCACCGACGTCGTGGTCGGCAGCAAATGGGGCTACACCTACACCGCAGGCTGGTCCACCGACGCCGAGCAGCACGAGGTCAAGGACCACAGCCTCGCCACCTACCGGCGCCAGCGCGCCGAGACGGACGCCCTGCTCGGTGACCGGCTCGACCTCTACCAGATCCACTCGGTCACCCCGGACAGCCCGGCCCTGACCGACAAGGAACTGCACGCCCGGCTGGCCGAGGCCGCCGCCCAGGGCGTCACGGCCGGGTTCTCCACCAGCGGCCCCGCCCAGGCCGACGCCATCCGCGCCGCCCTGGAGATCACCGTCGACGGCGAGCCGCTCTTCCGTACTGTGCAGTCCACGTACAACCTCCTGGAGACCTCCGCCGGCCCCGCCCTGGCCGAGGCGCACGACGCCGGGCTCACCGTGCTCGTCAAGGAGGGCATGGCCAACGGGCGGCTCGCCGGGCCGCACGCGCCCCAGGTACTGCAGGACGTAGCCGGCGAGACGGGACTGGGCTGCGACGCCGTCGCCCTCGCCTTCGTGCTGCGGCAGCCCTGGGCGGGTGTCGTTCTCTCCGGCGCCGCGACCGTCACCCAGCTCGCCTCCAACCTGCACGCCGCCGCCGTCGACCTCGACGACGACCAGCTCGCCCGGCTCACCGCCCTCGCCGAGGAGCCGCGCGCCTACTGGGAGCGGCGCAGCAGGCTGCCCTGGCACTGATCCGCACCGGCCACCCACGTCCCCCGCGCACCAGGCCGCATGAGTCACGCATGCCCATGATGAGACACTCACGTCTCATATGGGCTACCCTCGTCTCATGGCTGTCGATCGTGACCACGTGCTGCGCACCGCCGCGGCCCTGCTGACCCGTAGATCCACCGCGACCATGGACGAGGTCGCCAGGGCTGCGGGGATCAGCCGCGCCACCCTGCACCGCCACTTCGCGGGCCGGGACGCGCTCGTCCGGGCGCTGGAGTCGCTCGGCATCGCCGAGTGCGAGGCCGCGCTGGACGCGGCCCGGCTGGACGAGGGGACCGCGAGCGAGGCCGTGCACCGGCTGGTCCGGGAAATGGAGCCCGCCGCCGGGCTGCTCGCCTTCCTCTACAGCGAGAACCAGCTGTTCGAGGGCGAGGAGCAGAACGCCGGCTGGGCCCGTACCGACGAGCGGATCGCCGCCCTGTTCCGGCGCGGCCAGGCCGACGGCGAGTTCCGTATCGACCTCACCCCGGCCTGGCTCACCGAGGCGCTGTACGGCCTGCTGGCCTCCGGCGCCTGGGCCGTGGCGGAGGGCAGGGTCGCGCCCAAGGACTTCACCTACATGATCGTCGAGCTGTTGCTCGGCGGCGCCCGGCGAAGGAAGGAATCATGACCAGTACGGTGCGGCCGGCGAGCCCGGCCGAGGCGGTGCAGCGCCCGGGCCGCTGGCTCGCGCTGTGCGTCCTCGTGCTCGCTGTGCTGCTGGTGGCCGTAGACGCGACCGTCCTCGGCCTGGCGACCCCGTACATCAGCGAGGACCTGCGGCCCTCCGGCGCTCAGCTGCTGTGGATCGGCGACGTGTACTCGTTCGTCATCGCCGGTCTGCTCGTCTCCATGGGCAGCCTCGGCGACCGGGTCGGCCGCAAGCGGATCCTGCTGGTGGGCGCCACGGCGTTCGGCGCGATATCCGTGCTGAACGCCTACGCCACCACCCCCGAGCTGATGATCGTGGCCCGGGCGCTGCTCGGTGTCGCCGGCGCGACCCTGATGCCCGCCACCCTCGCCCTGATCCGCAACCTCTTCCCCGACCCGCGCGAACGCAGCCTCGCCGTCGGCATCTGGGGAGCCACCGCGTCGGCGGGTACGGCGGTCGGCCCGATCGCCGGCGGTTTCCTGCTGGAGCACTTCTGGTGGGGGTCGGTGTTCCTCATCAACCTGCCCGTGATGGCCGTCCTGGTCGTCGTCGGCGCCAGGCTGCTGCCCGAGTCCCGCAACCCGGACCCCGGCCCCTGGGACCTGGCCAGTGTCCTGCTGTCCCTGGCCGGCATGGTCGGTGTCGTGTACGCCGTCAAGGAGGCCGCCGCCCACGGCCTGACCTGGACGTCCCTGACCGCCGGACTGCTGGGCATCGCCGCCCTCCACGGTTTCGTACGCCGTCAGCTCACACTCCCGGCCCCGCTGCTGGACATGCGGCTGTTCCGCAACCGGGGCTTCAGCGGGGCGGTGCTCGCCGACCTGCTGACCATCCTGGGACTGTCCGGGTTGGTGTTCTTCCTCTCCCAGTACCTGCAACTCGTCCAGGGGCGGGGCCCCCTCGAGGCGGGGCTCGCCGAACTGCCCGCCGCCCTCGGCGCGGTGGCGGCCGGTCTTGTCGCGGGCCGGGCCGCACGGCGGTTCTCGGTGCGGGCCGTGGTCTCCTCGGGCCTCGCCGCCGTCGGCCTCGCGCTCGCCGCGCTGACCGTCGTCGGCCAGTCCACGGGCTACCCTCTGCTCGGCTTGTCCCTGCTGGTCGTGGGCATCGGCGCCGGGTTCTCCTTCACCGTGACCGCCGACGTGATCCTCTCCAGCGTGCCCAGGGACCAGGCGGGCGCCGCGTCCGCGGTGTCGGAGACGGCGTACGAACTCGGCGCGGCCCTCGGCATCGCCCTGCTCGGCTCCGTGGTGACCGGCGTCTACCGGGGCTTCACCGGCCCGGCGGGCACCCCGGCGCAGGCACACGAGTCGCTGGGCGGAGCCGTCGAGGCCGCCGCGCACCTGCCCGCGGACACCTCCGCGGACCTGCTGGACGCGGCCCGGCAGTCCTTCGTCGACGGGCTGACGCTCGCGGCGGGCGTGGGCGCCGCCGTCCTGCTGGCCACGGCCGTCGCGGCCTGGTTCCTGCTGCGCGGGCAGCGCCTGGAGGGCGGGAGCCGGCACCCCTGAGGCACGGGCCCCGGGCGGCGGCGCGGCCGTGGCATGCCAGGGGAACGCCCCAGCACGGAGAACGGGCCGCTCCAAGAAGGAGCGGCCCGCCGTGTCGGAGGCCGGTCAACGGGCTCCCGGGTGACAGGCCCAGGGACTGCCCCCCTGCCGGAACCCCGCGCCTTACGCGGCCTTCTTCGCCTTCGTGGCGTACATGTCCACGTACTCCTGCCCGGACAGCCGCATGACCTCCGCCATCACCGAGTCGGTCACCGCCCGCAGCACGTAGCGGTCCCGGTCCATGCCCTCGTACCGGGAGAACTCCATCGCCTCGCCGAAGCGGACCGTGACCCGGCCCGGGCGCGGCATGCCCCGGCCGCCCGGCTGGAGCTTGTCGGTGCCGATCATCGCGAACGGCACCACGGGCGCGCCCGTCATCAGGGTGAGCCGGGCGATGCCGGTCCGGCCGCGGTACAGCCGGCCGTCGGGGGAGCGGGTGCCCTCGGGGTAGATGCCGAACACCTTGCCCTCCTCCAGCACCCGGCGGCCGGTCATCAGCGCGGCCACACCGCCGTTCGCGCCGTCCCGGTCCACGGGGATCATGCCGACGCCCGTGAAGAACCAGGCCATCAGCCGGCCCTTGAGGCCCTTGCCGGTGACGTACTCGTCCTTGCCGATGAACAACACCTGCCGCTTGGTCACCAGCGGCAGCACGATCGAGTCGATGAACGTGAGGTGGTTGCCCGCCATGATCACGGGACCGTCGGCCGGGATGTGCTCCGCGCCCTCCACCTGGGGGCGGAACATCAGGCGCATGATCGGGCCGAGCACTGCCTTGATGAGCGCGAAGCGGGACAACGGGCCCTCCGGTGTAGAAGCCGTCGATGGATGCCGTATGAGTCTGTGCAGGTGAGGACATTACTCGCGGCCCAGGCGATCCCGCACATCGGGCGATACGGATTCACCGAGGTATTACGTACTGTTGACACACGTTTACCTGCGGTGGCGTGCCGTGGGCGGCGCGAGACGCGGCCGCCACGATGTGACCGACATCGCCCGGGACGCGCCGGACGGGTCCCCCGTTCGCGCCGGACGAACCGGTCCCGGCCCGACGCGTCGTCATCGCTTCCTGCTCACAGGTCCCTTGCGACATCCAGCGTCACCCGCGTGTTCCGCCGCGGGTCTCCCACCCGTCATGTACGCGCCCCTACGATCGGCCCGCACCGGCGGCGCCGAGCCGGTGCGGGCAAGCGGGACGACGGCAGGGAGGCCGCGGATGGGAACGCAGGAGTCGAACGAGCAGCGGGAGAACGCGTCCGGGCGGCGGGCGCTCCTGGGCGCGGCCGTGCTCGGGGCCGGCGGCGCCGTCCTCGGGCTGTCCGGCGCGGCGCGGGCCGCCGGACGCGAGCCGGGGCGCGGCCTGAAGAGCCTGCCGGTCCCCACGATCATCGGCCACCGGGGAGCCAGCGGCTACCGCCCGGAACACACCTTCGGCTCCTACCAGCTGGCTCTCGACCTGGGCGCGGACATCGTGGAGGCCGGTGACCTGGTGCCCACCAAGGACGGCCACCTGGTCTGCCGTCACGAGCCGGAGATCGGCGGCACCACCGACGTCGCCGGCCACCCGGAGTTCGCCGACCGCAAGAAGACCAAGGTCCTCGACGGCGTCCCCACCACCGGCTGGTTCACCGAGGACTTCACCCTCGCCGAGCTGAAGACGCTGCGGGCCGTCGAGCGCATCCCGGCCAACCGCCCCCACAACACCCTCTACGACGGCCGCTGGGAGATCCCCACCTTCGAAGAGGTCCTGCTCTGGCAGGACGAGCAGACCCGCAAGCGGGGCAGGCAGGTGTGGATCTACCCGGAACTCAAGCACCCCACCTACTTCCGCACGCTGGGCCTCGACCTGGAGCCGCGCGTCGCCAAGCTGCTGCGCAAGCACCGCAAGGACAGGTGGAACGCGCCGGTCATCCTGCAGTCCTTCGAACCGACCAGCATCCAGCGCCTCAACAAGCTCGTCGACAACCCGCTGGTGGTCCTGCTGTCCGGGGCGAACACCCGCCCCTGGGACTTCGTCGAGACCGGCGACCCGCGCACCGTCGCCGACCTCATCACGCCGGCCGGGCTCAGGGAGATCGCCTCCTACGCCCAGGGCATCGGCCCGACCCTCGACCTGATCATCCCGAGGGACGCGTCCGGCCACCTCACCCGGCCCACCACGCTCGTCGCCGACGCCCACCGGGTGGGCCTCGTGCTGCACCCCTGGACGATGCGCAACGAGAACCCCTTCCTGCCCGCGGACTTCCGCAAGGGCACCGACGCCGACGGCTACGGTGACGTCTTCGGCGCCTACCGGACGTACTTCGCCACCGGCATCGACGGCGTCTTCACCGACCAGCCCGACACCGGCCTGCTCGCCCGCGCGGACTTCGTCAACCGCTGAGCCGCCGTTCCCCGGCAGGAGTGAGCTTCGGCCGCCCGGGCAACCCGCCGCCCGGGCGGCCGCGTCGCTGCGCACATGACGCACGACCTGGTCACCACCCTGCGCCCGCTGCTCACCGCCGAGGCCTGTGCCGAGGCACATGCCTCCGGGGCCGAGGCGGGCGACCTGGAACAGGCGGTCTGGCTCCGGCTGCTGGAACGCCTCGACGCACAGGGCCCGCCGCACGACCCGCAGGGCTGGCTCCGCCGGGCCGTCCGCTTCGAGGCCCGCCGCACCCGCCGCACGACCCGCCTCGAACGGCCGTACGTCACCGAACCCGCCGACGACGGCGGGCCCGGCCCCGAAGACCTCGCGCTCGCCGCCGCCCGCCGCCGCGTGCTGCGCGACGCGGTCCGCCGCCTCCCCGGCCGCTGCCCCCGCCTCCTGCAGGCCCTGCTCTCCCCTGAGGACCTGACATACCGGGAAATCGCGGGGGAGTTGGGTATCTCACAGGGCAGTCTGGGTCCGGAACGTTCCCGATGCCTGGGATGTCTGCGGCGATTGCTCACACCGGAGGTTGCGGCCCGCTGAGGAGGGGGATAGGAGTGGGGGACGACAGGTGATCAGGTGAGCGGGAGGCGTGCGCACATGGGCATGAGCGTGACCATCTCTGCGGCGACCGAGCAGGACGCGGAGCAGATCTTCAGGCTGCAGTACCTGTGCTTCCAGAGCGAGGCCGCGCTGTACGGCAACTACCGCATCGACCCGCTCGTCCAAACCCTGGACTCGGTCCGCGAGGAGGTCGCCGAGGACTGCGTCTTCGTGGCGCGGCTGGGCGACGAGGTGGTGGGCTCGGTACGCGGCGCGGTGACCGAGGACGGCGCCGCCGCCATCGGCAAGCTGTGCGTCCACCCCCGTCTCCAGGGCCACGGCATCGGCGCCCGTCTGCTCCGCGCCGCCGAGTCGGCCCTGGCCGAGCAGCGCGGCGCCACCCGGTTCCGCCTGCACACCGGCCACCGCAGCGAGGGCCGACTGCGCCTGTACCGCAGGGTGGGATACGAGGCCGTGGGCACCTCCCAGGGCGCGGACGGCGTCACGATGATCGTCCTGGAGAAGCCGGCCGCGACGTACGCGAAGACGGCCTAGCTGCGCTGACGCGGAGGGGCGGCACCGGCCTCGCGTGCGCGCACGGTCCGCAGCCGCCTGAGCACCTCAGGCGGCATCCTCCGGCCGTGCCCTCCGCAGCCAGTAGAGGGCGGAGAGCGGCAGCAACACGGGGATGAAGAGGTACCCGATCCCGTAGTCCGACCACACGGTCGCGTCGGGGAAGGCGGACGGATCGACCAGCGTCCACGTCCCCACGGTCAGCACACCCACCAGCTCGGCCGCGCAGCACACCAGCGCCGCTCTGCGGGCCGTCTCCCCGCCCCGCACCAGCGTGTACGTGATGAAGCCGTACACCAGTCCCGCCACCGCGGACAGGGAGTAGGCGAGCGGCGCCCGGTCGAACTCCGTGGCGATCTGGTACGCGGACCGCGACACCGCCCCCACCACCATCACGCCGTACAGCCACACCAGCAGCATCCCGGGCCCGCTGATCAGCCGTGACCTCGTCGCCACCTCAGCCTCCCCAGATGTCGTAGAGCCGTACCTCCAGCACAGCGAGCACCACACCTGCGGCGGCCACCGTCACCGAACCCCACCGGGTGCGCTCGGCCAGGGACATGAAGCCCGCCGCCGGAACGCAGGCGAAGGCGCCCAGCAGATACGCCACGAAGATCGCCGTCCCCTGCTCCGGCTTCTCGCCCCGCGCCAGCTGCACGATTCCGACCACCAGCTGGACCAGGGTCAGCAGCGTCACCACCGCCATGCCGATGAAGTGCCAGTCCTTCGTCGGCTGGTCGCGGTAGGCGGCCCAGCCGCACCAGGCGGCGAGCAGCAGCGCGGCGATGCCGGTCGCCGGCGTCAGGGCATCAAGCATGCTGTGACCTTATTACGGCCCAAAAGGGCCGCTGCCGCCGCCCCCGGCCTGCCCCGTAGGGTCGAGAGCATGAAGATCCACGCCCAAGCACTGCTGTTCGACAACGACGGAACCCTCGTCTCCTCCCTCGCCTCCGTGGACCGTTGCTGGACGCGGTGGGCCGCCGAGTACGGGATCACGGCCGAGGAGTTCGCCCGCGTCGAGCTGCACGGCCGGCCGGCCGTCGAGATAGCCGCCGAGCTGCTGCCCGCCGCCGTCGTGCCGGAGGCCGTCGCACGGATCGAGGACCTGGAGGTGGCGGACGTGCCCAACGGCGGAGTGCACCTGCTGCCCGGAACCCGGGAGTTCCTCGACTCCCTGCCCGCCGACCGCTGGGCCGTCGTCACCTCCGCCACCCGGCGGCTGGCCGAGGCCCGCCTCGACGCCGTCGGCATCCTGCCCAAGACCATGGTCGCCGCCGACGACGTGACGCGCGGCAAGCCCGACCCCGAGCCCTACCTGCTGGCCGCCCGCGCCCTCGGTGTCGACCCGGCCCGGTGCGTCGTCTTCGAGGACGCACCCGCGGGCCTGGCGGCCGGCCGCGCCGCCGGGATGACGACCGTGGCGTTGACCACAACCCACCAGGCCCACGAGCTCCCGGCCGACCTGGTGGTCGGCAACCTGTCGGCCTTGTCGGCCCTGGTCACCCCCGACGGCATCGAGATCTCCGTCCGCGCCTGACGGACGCCCGCCACCGGATCGCCCCCTGTCCACCGCTGTCCAGCATGCGGACAGCGGTGCTTGGTCAGGACCGTACGCATGTTTTACTGACCGCATGACCACGACGAGCGACCGCATCCCTGCGACCGAGGCGACCCTGACGCCCGGTGCTCGTTGCCTGTGTCGTGCGCACTGTATGTGCCGAATGTGTGCTTTCTAGAGGGCCCCTGCATCACCTGAGTCTCGCGCCCCGAAGCGAGAGCCCGCTCCTGTCCGCGCCCGCGCCCGCCGCGGCGGACTGAGCCACGCCCCGCGCACACTGCGTTCTCCCCGGTTCCGCCGCGCTCACGAGAACCGTGCTGCGCCCAGGCCGCTTCACCCGAAGACCCTGAACGCCTCGTGCCCGGCGCCCACACCCGCGCCGCGCACTCGACACCGACGGAAACCACGTGATTACGACATCGGGCCTCACCAAGGTCTACCGCTCACGCGGCCGCGAGGTCACCGCCCTGGACGGCGTCGACCTGCATGTCCGCGAAGGCGAGGTGTACGGCGTCATCGGCCAGTCCGGCGCCGGCAAGTCCTCGCTCATCCGCTGCGTCAACCTGCTCGAACGCCCCACCTCCGGCACCGTGACCGTCGACGGGCAGGACCTCACCGCCCTGGCCGGCCGCGGCCCGAGGGCCGGGCGGGAGCTGCGGCGGGCGCGCAGCCGGATCGGCATGGTCTTCCAGCACTTCAACCTGCTGTCCTCGCGGACCGTGCAGGACAACGTCGAACTGCCGCTGGAGATCCTCGGCAAGTCGGGGAAGGAACGCTCCCGCAAGGCGCTCGAACTGCTCGACCTGGTCGGTCTCGCCGACAAGGCCAAGGCCTACCCGGCCCAGCTCTCCGGCGGCCAGAAGCAGCGCGTCGGCATCGCCCGGGCCCTGGCCGGCGACCCCAAGGTGCTGCTGTCCGACGAGGCCACCAGCGCCCTCGACCCCGAGACCACCCGCTCCATCCTCCAGTTGCTGCGCGAGCTGAACCGGCAGCTGGGCCTGACCGTCCTGCTCATCACGCACGAGATGGACGTCGTGAAGTCGATCTGCGACTCGGCCGCGCTGATGGACAAGGGCCGCATCGTCGAGTCCGGCACCGTCAGCGAACTCCTCGCGACCCCCGGCTCGGAACTGGCCTCGGCCCTCTTCCCCGTCGGCGGGGAGGCGTCCGGCGACGACCGCACGGTCCTGGACGTCACCTTCCAGGGCGAGAGCGCGACCCAGCCCGTCATCTCGCAGCTGGCCCGCACCTACAACATCGACATATCGATCCTCGGCGCCGCCATCGACACCGTCGGCGGTCTGCAGGTCGGCCGGATGCGCCTGGAACTGCCCGGCCGCTACGAGGACAACGTCGTACCGATCGGCTTCCTGCGCGAACAGGGACTGCAGATCGACGTGCTCGGGCAGGAGTCCGCGCTGGTGAAGGAAGGGGCCGCCAAGTGACCTGGACCGAGATGCAGCCGCTGCTGCAGCAGGCGTGTCAGGAGACGCTGGTCATGGTCGGCTGGTCCACCCTGATCGCCGTGCTCGGCGGTCTCCCGCTCGGCATCCTGCTCGTCCTGACCGACCGGGGCGGCCTGCTCCAGAACGTCGTGGTGAACAAGGTCATCGGACAGGTCGTGAACATCGGCCGCTCGCTGCCGTTCATCATCCTCATGGTCGCCCTGATGAACTTCACCCGCTGGGTGACGGGCACCACCATCGGCAGCGAGGCGGCGATCGTGCCGCTCGCCATCGGCGGCATCCCCTTCTTCGCGCGCCTGGTCGAGACGGCTGTCCGCGAAGTGGACCACGGGCTCGTCGAGGCCGTGCAGGCCATGGGCGGCAACACCTGGACCATCGTCCGCAAGGTCCTCGTCCCCGAGGCCCTGCCCTCGATCGTCGCCAGCACCACGACCACGGTCATCGCGCTCATCGGCTACTCCGCCATGGCGGGCACCGTCGGCGGCGGCGGACTCGGCGACCTCGCCGTCCGCTACGGCTACCAGCGCTTCGAGACCGGCCTGATGTGGATCACCGTCGCGATCCTCGCCGTCGTCATCTCGCTGATCCAGTTCGCCGGCGACTACGCGGCCCGCGCCCTGCACCGCCGGGGCGGCCGCTCCGGGCCCGCTCCCAAGCTCCGCCTCCTCAAGGCCAAGGACCCCGCGGCAGCCGACGTCGGCAAGGTCGCCTGACCGGTCCTGCGGCATTCCCTCCCGAGACTCCCCGTTCACCCACGACGGGGTCGCACCACCCACAAGGAAAGGCACTTTTCGTGCGTAACACCGCCAAGTTCACCACCGCCGTCCTCGCCACCGGAGCCCTCACCCTCGGGCTCACCGCCTGCGGCGCGGGCAAGGACTCCGCCTCCGGCACCTCGGGCCCGCTCGTCGTCGCCGCGAGCCCGGTCCCGCACGCCGAGATCCTGAACTTCGTCAAGGACAACCTGGCGAAGAAGGCGGGCCTCGACCTGCAGGTCAAGGAGTTCACCGACTACGTCACGCCGAACACGGCGACGGAGGACGGCTCGGTCGGTGCCAACTACTTCCAGAACCAGCCGTACCTCGACGACTTCAACAAGAAGAACGGCACCCACATCGTGCCCGTCGTCACGGTCCACCTGGAGCCCCTCGGCCTCTACTCCCACAAGGTCAAGAAGGCCGACGACCTCAAGACCGGTGCGACCGTCGCCGTCCCCAACGACACCGTCAACGAGGCCCGCGCCCTGAAGCTGCTCGCCGCCAACGGGCTCATCACCCTCAAGGACGGCGTGGGCAACGAGGCGACCCCCTCGGACATCACCGAGAACCCGAAGAAGCTGAAGTTCAAGGAGCTGGAGGCGGCCCAGACCCCGCGCTCCCTGGACGACGTGGACGCCGCCGTCGTCAACGGCAACTACGCCATCGAGTCCGACCTGAAGCCCGCCAAGGACGCCCTCGTCCTGGAGTCCCCGAAGAACAACCCCTACGGCAACTTCCTCGCCGTCAAGAAGGGCAACGAGAACGACCCGCGGGTGAAGAAGCTCGCCAAGCTCCTCACCTCCCCGGAGGTCAAGAAGTTCATCGAGGACAAGTACGCCGGCTCCGTCCTGGCCTCCTTCTGAGGCACTCCCGCGCACGGGGTCCGCTCCTGGTGAAGGAGCGGGCCCCGTGGTGCGGTTGAGTGCTTTCATGCTGCATGCTGGGCAGTTCAGCAGGCCAAGGTTTCGAAGGTATCGAAGGTTACGGAGCGGCGCATGACGAGCACCTTCCCCAACATCTCCATCAGCACGGAGCGGTTGGTGCTGCGTCCCCTCGACGAGGAGGATGTCACCGCCCTGGCCGAGATGATGAACGACGAGCAGGTCGCGGCCTGGACCGACGTCCCCCAGCCCTTCACCGAGGACGGCGCCCGCACCTGGATCACCGACCACGCACCCACCGAACGCGCCGCGGGACGCGGCCTCGACCTGGCGGTCACCGAGTTCCTCACCCAGCGCCTGGTCGGCGTCATCCAGCTCACCGGGACCAACTGGCACGTACGCGCCACCGAGCTGTCGTACGTCATCGCCCCCTGGGCCCGCGGCGAGGGCTACGCCTCCGAGGCCGCCCTCGCCACCGCCCAGTGGCTCTTCACCGACCAGAAGTTCGAGCGCATCGAGCTGCGCACGGCGGCCGACAACACCGCCGCGCAGCAGGTCGCCCAGAAGATCGGCTGTATCAGCGAAGGCGTGCTGCGCAACGCCTGCATAGCCCGCGTGCGTGCCGAGGACGGCACGTGGACCGACGTACGCACCGACTTCATCGTGTGGAGCCTCCTCCCGGAGGACCTGGAAGGCGCGGGGGAGCCGCTCGCCGAGAGCGGGTTCACGAACTACTCCGACTGGAACTGACCGACCCGGACCGGGGCCGGCACCGCCGCCTCCGCTTCCTCGCGGCGCGACCAGGTACTCTCACGGAGCCCGCCCGCCACAGGCGGGCGCTGACGACCTGCGAAACCCCCTGGAGACTGACGACGATGGCCGACCGGGTCACGGTGATCGGCTGGGACGGTTCGCCGCTGACCGCCGCGGCACGCGCCGCGCTGAGCGCCGCCACCCTCGTGGCCGGTGCCGCCCACCACCTGGCGCTCCCCGAGGTGCCCCCGGCCGCCGAGCGCATCCGGCTCGGCAGCGTCGCCCTCGCCGCCCGCCGCATCGCCGCTCACCGCGGCACCGCCGTCGTGCTCGCCGACGGCGACCCCGGCTTCTTCGGCGTCGTCCGTACGCTGCGCGCCCCGGAGTTCGGCCTCGAGGTCGAGGTCGTGCCCGCCGTGTCCTCCGTCGCCGCCGCCTTCGCCCGGGCGGGCATGCCCTGGGACGACGCCCACGTGGTCGTCGCACACCCTCGTACGCTGCGACGCGCGGTGAACGTGTGCCGGGCCCATACCAAGGTCGCGGTCCTCACCGCACCCGGCGCCGGCCCCGCCGAACTCGGACTCCTCCTGGAGGGCGTGCACCGCACCTTCGTCATCTGCGAGGAACTCGGCACCGCACGCGAACAGGTCACCGTCGTCACCTCCGACAAGGCCGCCGACCACACCTGGCGCGACCCCAACGTCGTGATCGCCATCGGCGGCCCGGCCGGCGGCGCCGAGTCGGGCGGCTGGATCGCCGGCCGCGACCCCTCCGCGGGGCCGCGCGGCTGGTCCCTGCCCGCCGTCGCGTACGGCGGCGACCTCGGCGAGGGCGAGACCGACCTGCTGCGCACCTCCCAACTCGCCCGGCTCGGACCGCGCCTCGGCGACCTCGTGTGGGACATCGGCTGCGGCAGCGGCGCCTTCGCCGTGGAGGCCGCGCGCGCCGGCGCCGCCGTCCTCGCCGTCGACAGCGAGCTGGACGCCTGCGCCCGCACCGACGCCACCGCGCGCCGCTTCGGCGTCCAGCTCCAGATCGTCCACGGCACCGCCCCGCACATCCTGGAACGGCTCCCCGAACCGGACGTCGTACGGGTCGGCGGCGGGGGAGCGGCCGTGGTCTCCGCGGTCGCCGACCGCCGCCCGCAGCGCATCGTCACCCACGCCGCCACCCGGGACGCCGCCGAGCTCATCGGCCGGGACCTCACCGAACACGGCTACCGCGTCGAGTGCGCCCTCCTGCAGTCCGTCGAACTGGACACCAGGGCCTGGACGGAGAAGGAGCGGAGCGTCGCGTTCCTGCTCAGCGGCGTCCTGCCCGACCGCACGCCCTGACCCCTGTGCCCGTCCCCGAGATCCGTTTGTCGTACCGCGCGCGGTAGGCTGGCCGATCGCTGCACCGCACACGGGCACCCGGCGCTTCGTCGGCCAATGTCCGGAAAACCCACCCCTTTTGGGGCGGGTGTGGTACGGCAGAACCGTGAGGACGCGCAACGTGGCGCAGTCCACAGCGGAACCGTCGCGGATCAAGCTGTCGTGACGGCGGAACGCCCGCGACAATGCCAGTGAATGGTTTTGTCGCCTTTTTGGAACGGGCCGTTCGTGCCGCTGAGGACGCACGCTCGTTCTTCACTGCGGGGCGGTCGGTGCGCCGTTCCGGGTGAGCTGGTCGTAGAAGCACTAACCGATGGGCGAGGGGTACGCATGACCGACACCGGCCAGGTCCCGGGCGAGGGACTGCCGGAGAGCGCAGGCACGGTGGAGCAGCCGGGCGTCCCCGCGCACGGCTCGTACGCCTACGTCTCCGAGACCACCGCCGAGGACGAGGACCTGCTGCTGCCGGGCGCCCAGGGCGCCTGGGGCAACGAGGTCCCCCCGCCCGCACCGGAGCCGGTCGTCGAGGCCGTGCACCAGCCGGAGGCGCACGAGCTGTCCGGCCGCGACAGCGGCTCGGTCGACCTCGGCGGCGTCCGCCTGCCCGACCCCCCGCCGATCCCGCCCATCACCCCGCGCAGACCGCTGCACCTCGGCCCGCCCCTTCCCGACACCTCGGCGAGCCCGGTGCGCTCGCTCGCCGACCGCGGCCCCGCAGGTGCGCCGGTACGGCAGCCCGCCGCGCCGGCGACGGGCCCCGAGTACCTCGACGCGCCGCGCGCGCAGCAGGCGCCCGCGCAGGCGGCTCCGCAGCCGGCGGCGCCCTGGGGCGCGCAGCCCGTGGCACAGGCGCCGGTGAGCGCCGGGGCGGCGCCTGCGGAAACGGTTGTTCCGGCGGCCGGACCGGTGGGCGCGGCGCAGGCCGTGGTCGCCCGGGTCGCGACCGAGGCGGGCGCCCAGGTCCAGGACGGCGGGGCGCAGGTTCCGCAGGGCACGCAGGCCCCGGGCGGTGAGCCCGTGGCCGAGGCCCCCGCCACCGAGGGAGCGGCAGCGGGCACCGCGCCGGAGGCCGGGCAGGGCCTCGCGGACGGCTCCGCCGGGGACGGCGGGCCGGACGTGGCTCCGGCCTCCGACGCGAGCGACGCGCAGCACCCCGGTGCCGCCGGTGAGACGGTCCAGGCCCCGGAGGCCGCCGAGGCCCCCGAGTCCGCCGCGCCCGAGCACGCCCAGGCGTCCGAGGCCCCGGGCGGGGGCGAGCCGGAGGTCGTCGAGCCCGTCGAGCCGGCTGCGCAGGTCGCGGGCACCGCGTCCGTCGAGCCGGCTGCGCAGGTCACCGGCGCGGAGGACGTCGCCCAGGGCCAGGAGACGGCGGGCCCCGAGGCGGCCACCCCTGCGCAGGACTCCCCGGAGCCGACCGGGGGCGAGGCCGGGGTGCCCGCTCCTGAGGCGAGCGGCCCCGCGCCCGTTGCTGCTCCCGCTTCCGAAGGGGGCACGCCCGAGACGGCTGCTCAGACTCCGCAGGCCGCTGGACCCGAGGGTGCCCAGGCGCCCGAGGCGGCCGCCGCCCCGGCCCCCGCAGAGGAAGCCGAGCCGGTGGCGTCGGCCCCTGTCACCGAGCCCGCCGCACCCGCCGAGGCCGTGTCCCCTCCGCCGGGCGAGGCTGCGCCCGCCCCGGCGCCCGAGGCCACGCCGGTCCCGCCCGCCGCGGACGCGGCCCAGTCGCCGCAGCCGGCCGACGGCTCCCCGGCGCCCGGCCAGGAGGTCGCCACCGTGTCCCCCGAACAGGTCCAGCCGCAGCCGGGCACCGAGCAGGTGGCTCAGCACCCGCAGCCGGACACCGAGCAGGTCGCCCAGCCCTCGCACCCTGACCCTGACCCGGCTGGCCACACCCCGCAGACCGCCCCCGTATCCGCCGCGCAGCAACAGCAGGATCAGGACGGGCAGCCTGTTGCCGAGGCGCAGCAGCCCCTCCCCGAGGCGCAGCAGCTCCAGCACGTCCAGGGCCCTCAGCAGACCCAGGCCTCCCAGGCCTTCCCGCCCGCTCCCGAAGGGCAGGCGGCCGAGGGTCAGGCGGTGATCCCCGCGCAGCCGGGCCCGGTCGACCCCGTGCCCCCGGGCGTGGAGGCCGGCGGCGCGACCCCGGACGCCTCCGCCCGGTCCGCTGACGTACCCGCACCGCAGCAGCCCGCCGCCGGCCCGGCCCCCGCGCCCGCCCCCGCGCCCGCCCCCGAGGCACCCGCCGAGGCCGGACCCGGTGACGCGACGCCCCAGCCCGGCGGTCTGCCGCAGCAGCCTCAGCCCCACCCGGACCAGCCCGTCGGCGAGTCCGTGCCGGTCGAGAGCCCCGTACCGAACGCCCCGGCCCCGTCGCCCGCCGTCACCGCGCAGCAGCAGGCACCCGAGCCCGCCGCGGCGGTTCCCGCGCCCCGCGCGGAGGAGGACGCGGACGCCGCGGCCGGGACCGGCCCCGAACTCCTCCAGAACGCCGACGACCTGGACACCCGGGCCGCCGACCAGGAAGACCCGCACGACCAGCAGGTCGAGCAAGCCCCTCAGGTACCGGAAGAAGAGAGCACGGCGGCCGTGGCAGAAGAACGACAGTCCACCGGTCCGGCCGCGCCCCCCTACGCCGACGCCGAGCGCGAGGCCGTCCTGAAGGTCATGCGCGAACGCCGGGACATCCGCAACGGCTTCCGCAGCGACCCGATCCCGCACGAGGTGCTGCTGCGCGTCCTGGAGGCCGCCCACACCGCGCCCTCCGTCGGCCACTCGCAGCCCTGGGACTTCGTCGTCATCCGCTCGGCGGAGACCCGGCGCACCATGCACGAGCTGGCCATGCGCCAGCGCGAGGCCTACGCGAAGTCCCTGCCCAAGGGCCGGGCGAAGCAGTTCAAGGAACTGAAGATCGAGGCCATCCTCGACACCCCGGTGAACATCGTCGTCACCGCCGACCCGACGCGCGGCGGCCGCCACACCCTGGGCCGGCACACCCAGCCGCAGATGGCCCCGTACTCCGCCGCGCTCGCGGTCGAGAACCTGTGGCTCGCCGCCCGGGCGGAGGGACTCGGCGTCGGCTGGGTCAGCTTCTTCGACGAGCGCGAGATGGTCCGCGCCCTCGGCCTGCCCGAGCACCTGGAAGTCATCGCCTACCTGTGCGTCGGGTACGTCGACGAGTTCCCGGACGAACCCGAGCTGATGCAGGCGGGCTGGTCCAAGCGCCGCCCGCTGTCCTGGGTCGTCCACGAGGAGACGTACGGCCGCCGCGCCCTGCCCGGAGAGGAACCCCACGACCTGCTCGCCGAGACCGTCGCACAGATCCGCCCGCTCGACGCCAAGGCGCTCGGCGAGGCCTGGGAGCGCCAGAAGCGCATGACCAAGCCGGCCGGTGCCCTCGGCATGCTGGAGATCATCTCCGCACAGCTGTCGGGCCTGTCCCGCCAGTGCCCGCCGCCCATCCCGGAACCCGCCGCCGTAGCGATCTTCGCCGGTGACCACGGTGTGCACGCCCAGGGCGTCACCCCCTGGCCGCAGGAGGTCACCGCTCAGATGGTGGCCAACTTCCTCGGCGGGGGAGCGGTCTGCAACGCCTTCGCCACCCAGGTCGGCGCCGAGGTGTGCGTCGTGGACGTCGGCGTCGCCGCCGACCTCCCGGCGACGCCGGGCCTGCTGCCCCGCAAGGTCCGCGCGGGCACCTCCGACATGACCACCGGGCCCGCGATGACCCGCGAGGAGGCCAAGAAGGCCATCGAGGTCGGCATCGAGACCGCCCGCGACCTGGTGGCCGCCGGTAACAAGGCGCTGCTCACGGGCGAGATGGGCATCGCCAACACCACGGCGTCCGCCGCGCTCATCGCCGTGTTCACCGGGGCCGACCCGGCCGAGGTCACCGGCCGCGGCACCGGCATCAACGACGAGACCCTCGCCCGCAAGACCGACGTCGTCCGCCGCGCCCTCGAACTGCACCAGCCGGACCCGGCCGACCCGATCGGCGTCCTCGCCGCGGTCGGCGGCTTCGAGCACGCCGCCCTCGTCGGCCTGCTCCTGGGCGGCGCCTCGCTGCGCACGCCGGTGATCCTGGACGGGGTCAGCGCCGGCGCCGCCGCCCTCGTGGCCCGCGCGATCGCCCCCGAGGTGCTGGCCGCCTGCATCGCCGGCCACCGCAGCGCCGAGCCGGGTCACGTCGCCGCGCTGAACAAGCTCGGCCTGCGCCCGCTGGTCGACCTCGATCTGCGCCTGGGCGAGGGCACGGGCGCCCTGCTCGCGCTGCCGCTGGTGCAGAGCACGGCCCGGGCGATGCACGAGGTGGCGACGTTCGACTCGGCGGGCGTCACCGAGAAGTAACCAGGCAGCCGAAGGCCGGGCGTGGGCCCGGGAGGACTCCGTCGCCCCACCCCACCCCGGCCGTACGCTGAACCCACGTCTAAAATCCGCACGTCAGGGCTGCTCCAGAGCCGTAGCGCCCATCGCACGCCGCCTGTCCGAGGAGCCGCACCCTCATGGCCGAACACCCCGCCTACCCCGTGGGCCTCCGCCTCACCGGCCGCAAAGTGGTCGTCCTCGGCGGCGGCCAGGTGGCCCAGCGCCGCCTCCCGGCCCTGATCGCGGCGGGCGCCGACGTCCTGCTGGTGTCCCCCGAGGCGACCCCCTCCGTCGAGGCGATGGCCGACGCCGGCGAGATCACCTGGGAGAAGCGGCGGTACGCCGACGGCGACCTCGCGGACGCCTGGTACGCCCTGATCGCCACCAGCGACCCCGAGGCCAACCAGGCGGCCTCCGCGGAGGCCGAACGCCACCGCGTCTGGTGCGTCCGCTCCGACGACGCCGACGCCGCGACGGCCTGGACCCCCGCCACCGGCACCAGCGAGGGCGTGACGGTCGCCGTCCTGACCACCGACGCGCGCGGCCGCGACCCCCGCCACACCGCCGCCATCCGCGACGCGGTCGTCGAGGGCCTGCGCGACGGCACCCTCGTCGCCCCCCACCACCGCACCCGCACCCCGGGCGTCGCCCTGGTCGGCGGCGGTCCCGGCGACCCGGACCTGATCACGGTCCGGGGCCGTCGCCTGCTCGCCGAGGCCGACGTGGTCATCGCGGACCGCCTCGGCCCACGCGACCTGCTCGCCGAACTCCCGCCGCACGTCGAGGTGATCGACGCCGCGAAGATCCCCTACGGCCGTTTCATGGCCCAGGAGGCCATCAACCACGCGCTCATCGAGCACGCCAAGCAGGGCAAGTCGGTCGTCCGCCTCAAGGGCGGCGACCCGTACGTCTTCGGCCGGGGCATGGAGGAGCTGCAGGCGCTCGCCGAGGCGGGCATTCCCTGCACGGTCGTGCCCGGCATCTCCAGCTCCATCTCGGTGCCGGGCGCGGCCGGCATCCCGGTCACCCACCGGGGCGTCGCCCACGAGTTCACCGTGGTCAGCGGGCATGTGGCCCCCGACGACGAACGCTCCCTGGTCGACTGGCCGTCCCTGGCCAGGCTGACCGGCACGCTGGTGATCCTCATGGGCGTCGACAAGATCGGCAAGATCGCCGAGACCCTGGTCGCGCACGGCAAGTCCCCCGACACCCCGGTCGCCCTGGTCCAGGAGGGCACGACGGCCGCCCAGCGCCGCGTCGACGCCACCCTGGCGACGGTCGCCGAGACGGTCCGTACGCAGGAGGTCAAGCCGCCCGCGGTCATCGTCATCGGCGAGGTCGTCCGGGTGGGCCCGCAGCCGTCGATGTAACCCCCGGTAACGCAAGCGATCCCCAGCCGTTGGCACCGCATCCAGGACAAGGCAGTATCACCCTGTGGCCGATCTCATCACCGTCGACGATCCCGACGATCCGCGCCTGCGCGACTACACGGGTCTGACCGACGTCGAACTGCGCCGCAAGCGCGAACCGGCCGAGGGCCTGTTCATCGCCGAGGGCGAGAAGGTCATCCGGCGGGCCAGGGACGCGGGCTACGCGATGCGCTCCATGCTGCTGTCCGCCAAGTGGGTCGATGTCATGCGCGACGTCATCGACGACCTTCCGGCCCCGGTGTACGTGGTCAGCCCCGAGCTCGCCGAACAGGTCACCGGCTACCACGTGCACCGCGGTGCCCTCGCCTCCATGCGGCGCGAGCCCCTGCCCAGCGCGGCCGAACTGCTGCGCACCGCCCGCCGTGTGGTGATCATGGAGTCGGTCAACGACCACACCAACATCGGCGCGATCTTCCGCTCGGCCGCCGCCCTCGGCATGGACGCGGTCCTGCTCTCCCCGGACTGCGCCGACCCTCTGTACCGCCGCAGCGTGAAGGTCTCCATGGGCGCGGTCTTCTCCGTCCCGTACGCCCGATTGGACACCTGGCCCAAGGGACTGGAGTCGGTCCGCGAGGCCGGCTTCACGCTGCTCGCCCTCACCCCGGACGAGAAGGCCCGCACCCTCGACGAGGCCGCCCCGCACCGCATGGACCGGGTCGCCCTGATGCTCGGCGCCGAGGGCGACGGGCTGTCCACCCAGGCTCTGGTCGCCGCCGACGAGTGGGTCCGCATCCCCATGTCCCACGGCGTCGACTCCCTCAACGTGGGCGCGGCGGCAGCGGTCGCCTTCTACGCGGTGGCCACGGGCCGCCCCCAGGGGTGACGACCCGGCCCCCTTTCCGCCCCTGACAGATGTCAGGCCCCGGCGGTCCCGTCCGGTGCGACACCCGGCGCCAGGGCCCGGCCGGGCGATGCCTCCAGCGGCGTGTCGTCAGGCCGCGGCTGCTCCTGCCGCTGCCGTACGCCGTCCCCGCCGCCGAGTCCCTGCGCCGGTCCCTGGCAGCCCTGCACCAGGGCGATGCCGAGCGCCACCAGCAGGGTCACGACGACGAACACGAACAGCCGCTGGCGCAGCAGCCGGGGATTGGCCGGCCGCAGTCCGGTGCCCGTGGTCCGCGACCCCGGGCGGCCCGTACCGCTGCGCGGGGCCGGACGGCTGCCGCTGCCGGACCGGGTCGTGCCTCGCGAGGCGGGTGTGGAACGCCCCTGGGACCGGGCCGCCGCCCCGCCGCCCCGCCAGCCACCGCCGCGCGACGCGGCG
>NZ_JBFATS010000028.1:0-62417 GCF_040678435.1 Streptomyces sp. NPDC052682
GTGGTGGCCGGACGGTGGGCGGAGACGGTCACCCCGCAGCTCACCGCGGCCGACGTACCGGCCGAGGAGATGGGCCGCCGCGCCGTCGACCTGCTCATCGAGCGACTCGACCACCCCGGGGCGCCTCCCCGGCACCACCTCCTCACCCCACCGATCTCCCTGCGGTCCAGCACCGGACCCGCCACCGGAACCGCCCCCGGCCAGGCTCCCTGACCCCTCCCTCTCAAACGCGCACACCGCGCATCGTCGCGGAAACATGGAATGCGGGACAGGGGCATGCTGCGGCCTGATCGTCTTCATGCCAGTGGTCATGCGCCGCACTCACCTCCACCGGCCGCACGAGAAGAGGGAGACCGGCATGGCGGTTCAGCGGATGGACAACGTCGGCATCGTCGTGGAGGACCTGGATGCCGCCATCGCGTTCTTCGTGGAACTCGGTCTGGAACTGGAGGGCAGGGCGGCGGTCGAGGGCCGCTTCGCCGACCAGTGCACCGGACTCGACGGCGTCCGCTGTGACATCGCGATGGTCCGGACCCCGGACGGCCACAGCCGGCTCGAACTGGCGAAGTACCGCAGCCCCGCGGCGATCAGCCCCGGGCCGCGCAACCGGCCCCACAACATCGTGGGCACACACCGCGTCATGTTCGCCGTCGACGACATCGAGGACACCGTGGCCCGCCTGCGCCCGCACGGCGCCGAACTCGTCGGCGAGATCGCCCGGTTCGAGGACAGCTACCTGCTCTGCTACCTCCGCGGCCCGGAGGGCATCATCGTCGGCCTGGCCGAGCAACTGCGCTGAGCAGGAGCACTCCAGATATCCCGCCGCTCGAGGGCCGCTTCCGGTCGGGGAAGCGGCCCTCGTTCGTGTCAGGCGGACAGAGCGGGGGAGGTGGTTTGCGGGTCGGTGCCGGTGTCGGCGGGGGGCCGGGGGGTGGTGCCGGGCCGCAGGGTGAGGGCGATGGCGACGCCGAGCAGCGTGAGGGCCGCTGCGGCGTAGCCGGCGAGGCGCAGACCGGGTACCAGGCCGGGGCCGTGCGTGGCGTGGGTGGCGTGGGAGGCGACGGCGATCAGGACGGCCAGGCCGACGGCGCTGCCGATCTGCTGGGTGGTGGAGGCCATGGCGGAGGCGATGCCCTGGTGGGCCGCGTCGACGCCGGTGCCGGCGGCGGCGAACATGGCGGTCCAGGCCAGGCCTTGGCCCAGGCTCAACGCGATGATGCCCGGCAGCAGCGCGGCGTAGTGGCCGGTGGGCGACAGGCTCAGCGCCAGGATGGCCATGCCGGCGGCGCCCAGCAGCAGTCCGGCGGTCAGGGTGGTGCGGATGCCGGCCCGTGCGAGGAGCTTCTCGCTGGCCTTGGTGCCCGCCATGCCGGTCAGCGCGGAGGGCAGGAAGGCCAGGCCGGTGGCCATGGCGCTGTAGTGGTGCACGTTCTGCAGGTACAGGGTGAAGAAGTAGTACTGCGCGCCGAAGGTGCCCATGAAGATGAAGGTGACGCCCATGGCGGCCACCAGGTTGCGGTTGCGCAGCAGCCGCAGCGGCATGAGCGGATGCGCGGTGTGGGCCTCCACGGCGAACAGGACGCCGATCAGAGCCAGCCCCGCGAGGAGGGCGGTGAGGACCGTCCCGGAGGTCCAGCCTGCCTCGGGCCCCTGCACGACGCCGAAGACCAGGGCCGTGGAGCCGGCCGTCGCCGACAGCGCGCCGGCCAGGTCGAAGCTGCGGCCGCGTTCGCGGGGCGCGTCCGGTGTGATGGTCCGCCACGCCACTGCGGCCGCGCCGAGCGCCAGGGGCACGTTGACGTAGAAGACGGCCTGCCAGCCGAGGCTGTTGGTGAGCACACCGCCGAGCAGCGAGCCCAGGGCCAGTCCGACGGCGCCGGCGCCGCCCCACACGGCCAGGGCCCGGTTGCGCTCGGCGCCCTCGTCGAAGCTGGTGTTGATCAGGGAGAGGGTGGCGGGCAGCAGCAGGGCTCCGCCCAGGCCCTGGACGGCGCGGGCCGCGACGAGCGTGCCCGGCCCGGTGGCGAGGCCGCCCGCGAGGGAGGCCAGCCCGTACAGGACCAGGGCCGTGGTGAACATGCGGCGCCGGCCCAGCAGGTCGGCCATCCGGCCGCCCAGCAGCAGGAATCCGCCGAACGCGACGGCGTAGGCGCTGACCACCCACTGCAGGCTGTGGGCGTCGAACCCGACGGCGCGGCCGATCTCGGGGAGCGCCACATAGACGATGTTGTAGTCGATCGCGCTGATGAACTGCGCGAAGGCCAGGAGCGCGAGCAGCAGCCCGGTTCCCCGACGCTTGGTCATCACAGGTCCTCTCGCATAAGCACGAAAGATATAAGCGGTTGACCGCTTACTTATTGGGTCGAAAGACGGGCCGCCGAAGCGGCCCGGGAAAGGGGCAGGGTCAGCCGCGCAGGGTGCGCGCCCAGGGGGCGTCCACCGTGTCGGCGCCGACGGCCCGCACCACGTTGCCGAGCAGGGCGTCGGCGAAGTAGCGCCGCAGCTGCTCGTCGGAGGCTCCGGAGACGGCCCGGAGGTACTCGACCTGCTTGGCGTAGCAGGCGCGCACGGCCTCGCCGATGACGGGCTCGCCGGCCGCGCAGTTGCCGTGCATCAGGATCATCAGCACCTCACGGTCGGCGATGACGTCCTCGTAGGAGGCGCTGATCGCGGCCAGGACGGTGTCCGGGTCGGTGGTGGCGACCTTGGCCGCCGCGGTGGCGGCGGCTTCCCGCAGCAGCTGCGAGCAGTGGTCGATCAGGGCGGCGAACAGGCTCTCCTTGTCCGGGAAGAGCCGGTAGAGGTAGCCCTGCGAGATCCCGGCGGCCTTGGCGACGTCCATGGTCGAGGTGCCGTAGTAGCCCCGCACGGCGAACGTCTTGATCGCCGTGCGCATCACGGTGGCCCGCCGCTCCTCGGCCGTGGAGCGCTGCCTTGTCCTCGCGGTACTCATAGAAGTAAGTAACCACTTTCATAGGAGAGGTGTCAAATCCACCACCGAGGCC
Source organism: Streptomyces sp. NPDC052682 (assembly GCF_040678435.1). NCBI lineage: Bacteria > Bacillati > Actinomycetota > Actinomycetes > Kitasatosporales > Streptomycetaceae > Streptomyces > Streptomyces sp. NPDC052682. The sequence continues at coordinate 3,006 of NZ_JBFATS010000028.1, forward strand.
GCTCCGACACCTGAACACAGACGCGCACCGCTGTCGCCGACAGGGCCGGGTACGCGGAGAGAACTGCTGCCGCCCGGCGCGGTGCCGCACTGGCCCGCACCTGTTTGCGCCGATTCGCCGTCAACCCCGAGCGGCCGGCAGGAGCGAACCAGCGGCAACCGTTGCGAAGTGATGGCCGACAGGCAGCGTTGCAGCAAGGATGTTCGCCATGACGGATGAAGGCTCCACCATCGATCCCACCAAGCCCAGCATCGCCCGCGTCTACGACTACCTCCTCGGCGGCAAGGACCACTACGCGGTGGACCGGGAGATCGGCGACATCTTCAAACGTGACCTCCCCGGCTCGGTGGCCATCGCCTTCGCCAACCGGGCGGCGCTGACCCGGGCGGTCCGGGAGATCGTGACGGGCACCGACGTACGGCAGTTCATCGACCTGGGCAGTGGTCTTCCGACCGCCGACAACGTGCACCAGGTCGCACAACGACACGCTCCCCAGTGCCGGGTCGTGTACGTCGACACCGATCCCCAGGTGCTGGTCCACGGCCGTGCGCTGCTGGAGCAGAACGAACGAACTCGCGTCGTCCTGGCCGATGTACGCAACCCCGAACAGGTCCGCACCCACCCGGACACCACGGAACTGATCGACTTCGATCGCCCCGTCGCCGTCATGTTCAGCGCCATCCTCCACCACGTCAACGACGACGAGGACCCGGCGGGAATCGTCCGCTACTGGCGCGACCACGTACCCGCCGGAAGCTACTTCTTCGTCAGTCACTTCCGCTCCGGCGACAACCCGGAGACCAGGCAGGCCGAGGCAGTCCTCCACAAGACCTTCGGCCGCGGCAGGTGGCGCACCGACGAGGAGATCGCATCCCTGCTGGACGGCCTGGAGATCCTCGACCCCGGCATCGTCCCCGCGCCCCGATGGCGTCCTGACGCGGTAGACAGTCCCTGGGCCGGCAAGGGCGAACGGGAACTCACCGTCTGGGAGCACCTCATCGTCGCCGGACTGGCCAGGAAAGCCGCGTAGCACTCCAGGGTCCCCCCAGCGTGGGCACCTGGCAGCGCCCTGGACTGTTACTGGAGGGGAGGCCCGGCTGTCAGTCGGCGAGCCCGGCGTTGACGATCGCCGTGATGTACGGGAGGTCATTGCCGGTCCCCGTCGGGTTCAGGGAGTACACCACGCGGTGCCGGAGGTCGCGGGTGGCGAAGAACCCGTTGTCCCAGCCGGGACGGGAACCGGTCTTGCCCCACACGTACTCGCCACTTGGCAGCTGGTGGCGCAGGAGTCCGCCGATGCTGTAACAGGCCGCCTGGCCCACGCAGTTCGTGTTGCCGGCGGCGCCCTTCACGTTCGGTACCGCGAATACCAGCTTCTGCTGAGCGGGCGGGAGCAGGCTCCCCCGGAACAGGGCGGTCATGAAGCGGTCCAGATCGGCGGCGGTGGAGATCATGCCTCCCTCGGCCCACGGGTGCGGGCTCTGCTCGGTCACGTCCTGCCCATCGAGGTACACCTGCGCGTGGGGCGAGGGGATGGTCGGGTCGTCGGCGGCGGGCAGGCTCGTGTGCCTCAGATGCAGCGGCCGGATGATCCTGCGCTGCAGTTCGTCGGTGAAGGAGTGGCCGGTGACTGCCTCGACGGTCAGGCCGAGGACAAAGGAGTTGAGTCCGTTGTACTGCTGCTCGGAGCCGGGCGCGGGCGGCGCGTCGGTGGCTGCGGCGAACGAGTCGCGCAAGAAGTCGTCGGGCTTCACAGATCTGAGCTGCCATCCGGGTCCGTCGGCAGGAACAGGGGTCGGGGCGGGCTTGGGCAGGCCGCTCGTCTGGTTCAGGAGCTGGCGCACGGTGACGCGGTCGTACGTCTCGGGCAGCACGTGAGGGACGTACCTTCGCGCCGGCGCGTCCAGGCCGATCCGGTGCTCGGCGACGAGTTGAAGAACCACCGTGTTGGTGAACGCCTTGGTGACACTGCCGATCCGGGCATGGGCGACAGCGGTGACCGGGCCGGCGCCGGCGCCCACGCCGTCCCGTCTGATCAGCGCGCCCGCAACGACGTCGTCGGGCAAGTGGTCGAGGATGTCCTGAACGGTGAGGTCCGCGGACGCCGGGGCGCTGGAAGCAGGCGTGGCGGATGCCGCGGGCAGAGCCGCGCCGGCGGTGAGAGCGGTGGCCAGGGTGAGGGCGGGGACGGCAAGGCGGATGCGCATCGAAGCTTCTTCTCCACGGCGCTGACGGGACTTGTTGACAACGCCAACTCTGCTGCGTGCAGTAGCCGTCGCCCATGAGTGATCACCCTGATCACTACCCTGATCCGCCCCTGACGGGTGCGACCTGGTGTGCGGGGGAGCGCGGCTGCTCACCGAGCCCGGCGCCGGAGGCGGCGGCGTCCCGGGGCGCGGCTGCGACGGCAACCTGGTCGACTCGGTGAGCGGTATCGACGGCGTCGCCGACACGGTCAAGGCGGACGGCACGTACTCCTTCTCCGACACCCCGTCCTCCGGCGGCACCGTCACCTACCGGGTGTCCTACGCGGGCGACGCCGAGCACACCACGGCGAGCGCCTACGACGACGTCTCGGTCTCGCGCGCCACGCCGTCGCTGAGCCTGAACAACAACGGCAAGGTGTACGCGTACGGCGCCGACGTGCGCTTCACCGCGCACCTGGGCACGACGTACAGGAACCGCACGGTGGAAATCTGGGCCGACCCGTTCGGCTCGGACCGGCCCAGGAAGCTCATCACGTCCGGCACGGTCAACAGAGACGGCAACGTCTCCGCCGTGGTCGACATGGCCCGCGACACCAGCGTCTACGCCGTCTTCCAGGGCGACTCGCGCTACAAGCCGCGCACCGTGAAGGTCACGGCGTACGCCAAGGTCCGCGTCTCCACGGCCGTCTCCCGCCACTACAAGACGGGCAGGATCGGCTCGACGACCTACCACTGGTTCCGCAAGAGCACGGACCCGCTGCTCACGACGAGCATGACGTACTACCCGGGCCGTCACCAGCGCTTCGACCTCCAGATGTACTACCAGGGCTCCTGGCACTCGCTGGACTCGCAGTACTTCGCGCTCGGCACCAACGGCAAGTCCGTCGTCGAGCTCGGCGCCCCCGGCGAGGCCGGCGTCAAGGTCCGCATGCGGTCCGTCTACGTCAACGGCTCGTCCGGCGACTCGGTGAACTCCACGACGTACGGCAGCTGGAAGTACCTCTGCTTCAGCAACTGACGCCTGAAGCAGCCGCGCTCGGCCATGGCTTCGACCCCCGCGACCAGCAGGTCCGCGGCGAGGTCGAAGTCACGGTCGAGTATCTCGGCGACGGTGTCGATCCGCAGTCCCCGGGCCGTGCAGAGGTGTGACGCAGAACACGTTCGATAGGTGGAGATGTGTTCGTACTCGCACACAGGACGATCCCGGGAGGTTATGCCTGGTCAAGGGGCTATACACGGTTACTAGCGCTGCTTGTTGAACGTTGCACATCGCTGCCGGACGGGAACAGTCGGTGATTTTTCAGAGGGCGGCATGAGTGTCCGGGCCCGCGAATCACTTAGGTAGGGATCAGGCCCAATGGCCTGTCGGCGCACGCGAGTTGGCGCCGGTCCCACGAACCTCAATGGAGAGGAACTCGCTCATGTCCCCAGCCGACGGGAGGCTCTCGTGAGTCACGACGACGCTCAGGAGGACTCCTCGCAGGAGTATGGCTTAGGGCTGGCCCAGTCCATGTACGTACCGCTGGACCTGCCGATCGACTTCGAGGCGTTCTACCTCGGCCACCAGGAGGCTTTCCACGCTTACGCCGAAGTCCACTTCGGCACCCGCGCGACGGCCGAGGAGGTCATCCACGAGGTCTTCCTGGAGATCCACGCCGGCTGGACGGAGCTGCTGAGCGCGGGCAACCTCGAGCAGGGCGCGTGGGCGATCGTACGGCGGGCCGTGCACGACCGCCTGGAGGCCGAGGGCCGGGCGCCGGCGTTCATCATCAACGGCCCCATCGCCCAGGTGCTGGCCACGACCAAGGACCGGCTGCAGAGGATGCAGTCCACGACCGGCCTGTACGAGGCGATCGCGGACCTGCCGGGCCGCCAGTTCGAGGTGATCGTCCTGCGCTATCTGCTGGGCTATCCCACCTCCAAGGTCGCCTGGTTCATGGGGATCGACGACCGCACCGTCGGACACCACCTGCGCCGCGGCAAGGAACGCCTGCGCATCAAGCTCGGCCTGGCCGAAGAGCGCAAGAAGCCCAAGCAGAAAGGGGAAGGACCGTGACCGCCACCCTCGACACCCTCCTGACCGACGCGCGGATCCCCCTCTCCACCACGAGGGACTTCGATGTCGCCGCCGCCCTGCGGCGGCTGGCCGCCGATGCCTCCCGCCGCACCCCCACCGCGGAGATCGCCCGCGCCGCACAGGCCGGGCAGCGCCTTCAGGTGGTGTGCCGATGGGTGCTGAACGAGCCGGACGCCGCCGCCCACGTCGACAAGATCGCCGAGGGCCCGGAACGAGGACCGCTGACGGAAGAGCAGATGGACGTCGACGGCGCACTCGTCTTCGCCTGCCTGCTCTACCTGACCGGGCACCCGGAATCCGCCCAGTTCTGGTGGCAGCTCGCCGCCGGCGCCGGCAGCCGGGCGGCCGCCTACTGCCTCCACCTGCACCACCTCTGCCTGGGCGAGTCGAAAAGGGCGTGGCACTGGTTCCACCAGCTCACCCACTCCATGGCCGACACCGCACCGCCCGACGCCGCGTTCCTCGAGGGCCTGGAGATCTTCGCCCGGTACGTACGCGACAACGGCTCCCTCGCGCTCGCTCCCAGCGGCCGCCTGGAGAGCGAGGTCGACCGGCTGGCCGCCCGCACCCCCGGCTCTTCAGTGATCGTCGCCCGGCCCGACCGCCAACTGGTGGCCCGCCTCGAGGAATTCACTGCAGGACGCTGACCCCGGCACCCACACACAGAAAGGGGGACTCCTGCCCCGGCCACCGGTTCCGAGGCCACCGGCCGGGCGGACTCCCCACACGACGCCACCTCAGAAGGGACGCCTCGCGTGAACTCTGACCACCGTCCGCCCCGCGCGGGTACGAAACGCCTCACCGCAGCCCTGCAGTGGCTCACCCGACGTCGGCGCACCGCCCTCGCCCACCTCCTGCGCGGCGCCTGCTACGGCATGGGCACCGGCATGATCGGCCTCGCCTTCATCTGGGTGGAACGCCTCATGTAACTGGCCGGGCCGACGGGAGACGGTGAAGGCCGAACGCGGTGCGGGCGGGGCCGGGATCATCCGTTCCGGCCCCGCTGCCGTCGGATCCGTGCGCGGGCTGCTGGTGTCTGGGCGGGTCGCTGAACGTCGCCGCCGCCGAGGCGCGGCGAGTGGGGCGGTAGGGCCTGGGGTCACAGTTGCTGGACTCGGCCGCCCGGCTCCCGCCCCGACGAAGCAGGGGACCCTTGTCTGCGCGGGAGGTGTGTGAGGCGGCATGCCGAGCGGCAGCACCATGTCCCGCACGGGGCGGGTCCGCCCGTGTGGTCTTGCGGAGGGTGCCGCTTACTGGCTGAGGTGGCGCAGTTCGTTGTCGTAGAGCTCGGCCGGGTCCAGGCCCATGCCGGTGAAGTGGCCTGCCAGTTCCAGGGACAGGATGCCGTGCAGGCGGGTCCAGAAGTGCAGGGCGCGGCGCAGGGCGGCCGGGGGTGCGGGGTGGCCGGCCGCCCACTGCCGGTGCTCGGCGAGGTGGGTTTCCAGGCGGTGGTCGGGGTGGCCGTCGTCGGGTGCGGCGGCGGCTGTGCCGGCCGGCTGGGCGGCGTCGAGGAGGGTGTCCATGATCTGTGAGGCGATCGTGGTGACGTCGTCGGGTGCGTGGTAGCCGGGGACGGGTGTGCCGTAGATGAGGAAGTAGCGCTGGGGGTCCTCCAGCGCCCAGGCGCGCAGGGTGTGCCCCAGTCCGGTCAGGTCCGCGCCCGATGCCGCGGCGGCGCGGATCGCGTCGGCGAGGCTGCGGTAGGCATCGCGGATCAGCTCGGTGATCAGCTCGTCCCGGCCGGCGAAGTACCGGTAGAGCGCCGGGCCGCTCATGCCCATCTGCTTGGCGATGGCGTTCAGGGACAGCCCGGGCGCTCCGGACGCGGCGATCTGCTCCCAGGCGTGTTCTTTGATCTCGGCCCGCAGCTGGGCCCGGTAGCGCTCGCGCGGGGTCTGCCGGTCCGCAGTGCTCATGGTCGTCCGTCCCTTGTGATCACAGGCCCTTGTGCGCGGCGAGCTGCTCCCCGCCCCGCACACTCCGAGTTAGACCCTATTACGAACACTCTTGACCGTCACTCCGGCGTCAGGTTATAACTTCTAACGAAAGAGTCACCCACTAACCAACCGCCCTGGTGAAGGGACGGACGGAGGTCGTCATGAACGCTGAGGAACTGATCGAGGTTGTGCTGCCGGGCAAGGTCGAGCCGGAGGGGCTGCAGGTGCGGCACGGGGCCGTCCCGACCGCCGGCCCGGGCCAGGTCGTCGTCCGTATGGAAGCGACCGGTGTCTCCTTCGCCGAGCAGCAGATGCGCCGCGGCCGCTACTACGACCAGCCGCCCTTCCCCTTCGTTCCCGGTTACGACCTGGTGGGCACCGTTGTGGCGACCGGGGGCAAGGTCGATCCCGGCCTGGTCGGCACCCGGGTGGCCGCGCTGCTGAAGGTCGGTGGCTGGGCCAGCCACGTGGTCGTCGACGCCGCCGACGTGGTCCCGGTGCCGGCCGGCATCACACCTGCGCAGGCGGAGACCGTGGTGATCAACGGCATCACGGCCTGGCAGATGCTGCACCGCAAGGCCCGCGTGCGCGCCGGGCAGACCGTGCTGGTGCACGGCGCCAACGGGGGAGTGGGCTCCGTCCTGGTCCAGCTCGCCCAGGCCGCGGGCGCGCAGGTGATCGGAACGGCTTCCGCGCGCCACCACGCAGCCCTGCGGGAGCGAGGAGTGATCCCGATCGACTACCGCACCGAAGACATCCCGTCCCGTGTCCGTCAACTCGCCCCGCGCGGTGTGGACGCCGTCTTCGACCACGTCGGCGGCCGCAGCATCGTCGACTCCTTCAGCCTTCTCGCACCCGGCGGCACCCTCGTCGCCTACGGCAGCGCCTCAACCCGCGACGACGAGGGCTCCAGGCAGTGGCCGGTACTCAAGCTGCTCGGGCGGGTGTGGCTGTGGAACGCCCTGCCCAACCGCCGCCGTGCCTGCTTCTTCAACGTCTGGGCCGGCCGGTCCCTGAACCGCAGCCGCTTCCAGGACCGACTGCGCGCCGACCTCACCGAGGTGTTCGAAGCGCTCCGGCGCGGCGAGATCACCGCGCAGATCGCCGCCGAGCTGCCTCTCACCCAAGCCGCCGAGGCGATGCGGCTGGCCGAGTCCGGCACCGTCGCCGGAAAGGTCGTCCTGCACGCCTGACGCTCCACACCCCAAGCCGGCGCCCTCCGCCTCACACTCCGCCGCGCCGTCCCCGCCCTCGGAGCGACGGACCGGGTCACCGGCGAACCCGCTCGCCGCTACGGGCCCAGCCGGACAGGAGCCGGTCACATCGACGTCAAGGAACTCGAGCCCATCCCCGACGGCGGCGGACACAAGGGCCTATAGCGACGCCCAGCAGCTCACGTCCAAGTCCACCACGAGCGGCCCCTGGTCCTACGACGCCATCGGCAACGAAACGGCCGGCGCCTCCACGGACGACTACGCCCGCACGGGGAGGGCACTCCGCCCTTCTGGATCATCGCTGTCGCCCTAGTGCTCATTGTCGGGGTGGGGTTTTCGGTGAGCAGGGCCCGCAATAAGGAGTAGTCCTTCGCCAGACGGGCATGATCCGGTGCGGTGAGAGTCGCACGCCGGGTTCGGCGAGCGGCACGGAGAAACGGGCCGGTGGAGAACACCGGTACCGCGCTCCGCGCCGAATGCTCTCCACCCCGAGCCGGACGGACGAAGCAGGGCTGCAAGGGTCCTGACCACGCCCGCTACCGGTCACGGTCAGACCGCGGACAGGGGGTCCTTCCTCACGGTGGCCCCGGCCCGTGCGCACATCCGCGCGCGAGCCGGACGACCACCGACCCGGCCAGCAGACCGGAGAGACGAGGACACCGTGCCCGAACCCGACCGACCCACCCCTTTCCGCCCCGCGGCCGCGATCCTGGTGCCCGACGCCGCACGCCGTCCTCGCCCGGCCCGACCACGCCCGTCGCGTCGGCTGCTGGGCAAACCCCCGCGAGGCCCTTTGCGTTCCCACTGCCGAAGCCACCTCCGTGCCCGGCAGCCACACACCCGGTACTTCCCCTTGTCAGCGCGGGTTGCCGGCGGAGCGGGAGCGATTCCCTGCGCGGTCGGGGGAATGACAGTCGGTGAGGCCACGGAGGCTGCCTACGAAGACGCCACGAGCTAGTACCGCACCTGCGTCAACGCATCACAAGGAGGGAGGTCTCGTGCACGCACACACCGATTCGATGTCACTGGCCTATAAAGGGCTCGATGGTGTCCATCTGTGGCTGTTGTTCGGAGTCGCCATCCTGGCATTCGTCATCTTCGGCGCGGCACAGATCCGTAAGCGCAGGTAGGAGCGCAGACGTCGTTGCGGGGCGTCGCCCCACTGGCCGGGCGTGATGATGAAGGCGAGCGGGCGCCGCCTGCCCTCATCCGCCAGGTGGATCTTGCAGGTCATTCCACCCGTGGAACGGCCTCATCCAATCGATGCCGAGCTGGTCTGCTGTGCTGTCCCGGGTTTTGGTGAGTTTGAGCGAGCGCCTGCTGCGTGCTGATGGGCGCGGCAGGAGGTGAAGTCCACGCTGACCATGCTCCAGTCGATCAGGTCGGCCAGGGCACGGCCGGTGGCCGGTGAAGAGGCAGTATTCCTGGAGTGCACTATTTCGGCTCAGCACTTCTGAGCCGGGTTGTGTGTTCGAGAGGTGTGATGATTGCTTGGGTGGTGAGGTAGGCCTCCAAGGCTTTGGGGGCCAGGGGTGGGGAGTAGTAGAAGCCCTGGCCGTGGGGGCAGCCGAGTGTGTGGAGCCGCTGGGCTTGGTGGGGGGTTTCGATGCCTTCTGCGATCACGTCCAGGTCAAGGGCGTGTCCGATGTGAAGGATGGCCTGAATCAGGCTCTTGTTGGCGTTGCTGCTGCTTTTCAGGACGAAACTTTGGTCGATCTTGACGATGTCGACATCGAGGTCGCGTAGGTAGGACAGGGAGGAGTATCCAGTGCCGAAGTCGTCGATGGAGATGCGTACGCCGAGGTCGCGTAGTGCGCGTATGTGAGTGGATGTGGTGTCGGCGTCGGTGACGATGGTGCTCTCGGTGATCTCCAGGACCAGGGCGTCCGGGGCGAACGCGGTCTCGTGCAGGACCTGCCGCACGGTGTCGGGGAAGCGGTGGTCCTTGAGTTGCCAGCCTGAGACGTTGACGGCCACGCTCAAGGTTTCTCCCTTCGGGAGAGTGTCGTGCCAGTGTCGGCCGTGGCGGCAGGCTTCGCGAAGCACCCATGTGCCGATGGGGCGAATCAGGCCTGTTTCTTCGGCGACGGGCACGAACACTTCGGGCGGGGTGGGGGAGAGGCCGCCGCGCTGCCAGCGCAGCAGGGCCTCCACGCCTGTCACCTGGCCGGTGGGCAGGTGGATGACCGGCTGGTAGTGCACGGACAGTTCGTTGCGGGGCAGAGCGTGGCGCAGGTCTTGGGCGATACGGGCTCGGCTTTCCTGGGCCTGGCTCATGGCAGGTTCGAATACTTGCGCGCGGTTGCGTCCGCGTTCTTTGGCCGCGTACAAGGCGATATCTGCGTCGCGTACGGCTTCGTGGAACGTCGTCGGGTCGGTGATGGCGACTACGCCGATGCTGACGGTGATGAAGACGCTGCGATGGCCGGAGAGGACGAAGGGCTCCCGGAATCGCTCCAGGAAGCGCTGGGCATAGGTCGCGGCGGGTATCTCGTTGAGGTCTTCGGCGAGGACGGCGAACTCGTCGCCGCCCATGCGGGCGACGGTGTCGTTGCGGCGCGCCGCGCCCAGGAGCCGGTGGCCGACGGTGATGAGCAGTTCGTCTCCAACCGGATGGCCGAGGCTGTCGTTGATGTCTTTGAAGTGGTCGAGGTCGATCAGCAGCAGGACGGTGTTCTGGGCCGCCACGGGGCGGCCCAGGGCGTGTTCGAGGCGCTCGAAGAACAGTGCCCGGTTGGCCAGGCCGGTCAGTGCGTCGTGGAAGGCCTGGTGGGTGAGCTGCTGCTGCAGCGCCGTCTGCTGGCGCAAGGCATCCTCGGCCGTGCGGGCACGGGCTCTGGCCTGGTCGGCCTGGGCCTCGGCGAACCGTGCCAGAAACATGATGCGCACGACCAGAAGCACGGTCAAAGCGGCCACGATGCTCGCGATGGCCGCGGCGTCCACGGGCTGCCCGCGCACACCGCCGGCGTCGGCAATCAGCAGTGCGGGACCGAGGAGGGCGGGCAGGATGAGGACGATCATGCGGGCCGGTGACAGCCTCTCCTGGCTGCGCGGCACCAACTGGGTCGTGCCGGCCATGGAGGGGTGCAGGGCGCCCGCGCCGAGCAGCGGATAGGAGGCCATCCACAGGGCGTAGGAGACGTCGGAGGCGATTGGCGCGCCGGCCGCGGCGAGGGTGGAGTAATACAGGGCGTCGGCAGCCAGTGTGGCGCCCACCCACAGTGTGAACAGTGCGAGGGCCGGCAGACGGACTCCTGCGACGAGTACCAGCTGGGCGGCGATGCCCAGTAGCAGAAGATCGGCCAGCGGATAGGCCAGGGAGACCGCCAGCGGCAGCGGCGACAGTTGGCCGTGCAGGTAGGGCATGACGATGAACGCCCATGCCAGGGTGGACATCCCCAAAGTGATGATCCCCGCATCCAGCACGGCTCCCCATCGCACGCCGCTGCCCCATGCCGCCATCAGGCTGATCAGCCCGGCGGCGAAGCACGGGTAGGCCGCCAGGTACAGCACGTCGGCCACTGAGGGAAACGGCACCCTGCCCGCCACCTGGTAGGCGCCGAACAAGGCGTCCGCCACCGCGAACAGCCCCATTCCCGCGGCGATCACATACCAGGACCGGCTCGGGCGCGGCCGGTGCCACCGGATGCCAACCAGGATCGCCACCGTGGCGCAGGCCGCCAGCATGGGGGAGAACAGGTGACGCACGGGCGCAGTGACGAAAAAGTAGAGGATGATCACCACGGCGCCGGCCGCCAGAAAGCACCACCAGGCGTGCTTGCGTAGTTGCTTGCTCTGCGCCTCCTGCATGACTCCTCCGCAGACGCAACCGGTGGTCCTGGCCGGGCCGGGGGTCGGATGGCCCACAGAAGCTGACTGTGCACTACAGCCAAAGACGGGCCGGGAAAGATCGCAACCGAAGGTAACCCTGATGGGTGGCTGGGGCGGTCGTCGCGACACGCAGGATGAACAGCGCGGCCTGGGGACGTGGCCGGGCCCGCGCCAGGACAGACCTTCCCGGCGAGCGTGCTTCGCGTGCCGGTGCGAGAGTGCAGCTTGCACGCCGTCACCCGAGTTTGAGGACTGACTGCCATGGTTGATGTCCCCACCATGCAGCCCGCTTCCGCCAGCCCGACGAATACGCTAGAGGCCTGCCACCCGCGGAGCTCACCCGGCGTCCGCCCGGTCACCCTTGATGCGGGCGGCATCATCCTGTCCGGACTGCTGAGTGAGCCCGCACAGACGGCTCCGCACGCGGTGATCATTGCCCTGCACGGCGGCGGGATGAACGCGGGCTATTTCGACGGACAAGCACACCCGGACGTGTCGTTGCTGACTCTTGGGGCACGCCTGGGGTACACGGTGCTGGCTCTGGACCGGCCCGGGTACGGGGCCTCGGCCGCCCGCCTGCCCGCTGGACAACGGCTGACCGCCCAAGCGGTCACCGTCCGTCGCGCCGTCCAAGCGTTCACGGCACGCTATGCACCCGGTACTGGCACATTCCTGCTGGCGCATTCCTTCGGGGCCAAGGTGGCCTTCGCGGCCGCAGCTGACTGGGACACGCCGGACTTGCTGGGCATGGACGTCTCCGGGTGCGGGCGCCGACTGGCCGTGAACAGCGGCCTTGTCGACGGCGACCGTGGGGGCAGCCTGCGGCGGTTGAACTGGGGGCCGCTGGACCTGTATCCGCCGCAGACCTTCTGGGCGAGCCGGCAGGTCGTCGCGCCCATGCCCGCACGCGAAGTGAACACCGTCGCCAGCTGGATACGCCTGTCGGCGGCCATCCTGCCGCGCATCCGCGTCCCCGTCCGGCTCACCTTCGCTGAACACGAGGCCTGGTGGCACCACGGTGATGAAGACATCACCGACCTGAGAACGCGGCTGTCCGCCGCGCCACGGATCGTCATCGACCGTCTGCCGCAGGCCGGCCACAACATCAGCCTCGGCTGGACCGCCCGCGCCTACCACCTCAAAGCCCTGGCGTTCGCCGAAGAGTGCCTCGCTCCCGCCCGGCACCCAGCACCCCGGGAGCTCTGAACCTGACCACCGCAGTGCCCTGCGCAGCCGTGGGCGCTGTCGGCGGTGGTGGTGCGCGCTGCCTCGAGCAAGGCGGCTTGCCGTCCAGCGGGCTGCGCACACGACGGGCGGCAGAGCAGGGTGCAGTGAAACGAGCTGAGCAGCTGCTCAAGCGACAACCGGGGCACACGGAGTGGCGGCGGCGGCCGCGGACGGCACACCGTTACGGTCCGGACGTGGCAGTGTCCTATGCGCCCCAGGGGAAGCGCGCACAGCTCACCTAATGGCCGTCACCAGGGCTGACAGGACGCTGCCCAGCAGCCCAGCAGCCCAGCCTGTCATTCCTGGCATTGGCTTTTGGACGTGTATTCGATCTAGGCTGCGTCGGTTCATGCCGCCCGCGGTGGCCCATCGACGGAGAGGAAAGCCGATGACCCAGCAGGCCTCGGCCACCCACGCGGCTCCCGGGCAGCGCCCCGAGCTGGTCCCCGACCCGGGGGTGGAGGCGGCCCGTATCACGGCGGTACGCCGCTACGACATTCTCGACACTCCGCCCGACGGCGCGTTCGACCGGGTGGCGGCGATGGCCGCCCGCCTCTTTGATGTCCCCGTGGCCACGGTCACGATCGTGGACACGGGCCGCATCTGGTTCAAGGCCGCACACGGCCTTGAGGGCGTCAAGGAGATCGGCCGCGATCCGGGCCTGTGCGGCTCGGCGATTCTGCGTGATGACGCGCTGGTCATCCCCGATACCCTTCGTGACCCCGTGGCGGCAAACAATCCGCTGGTGGCCGGGGAGATGGGTGTGCGCTTCTACGCTGCCGCACCAATCATCACGCCCGACGGCCACCGGCTGGGCACGGTCAACGTCCTGGACACCAAACCGCGATCCATCACCGAGGACGACACCGCCACACTGGCCGACCTCGCCGCGATTGTGCTGGACGAGATGGAGCTGCGGCTGTCGGCGCTGCGCGCACTACGCGACGAGCAGGAGCGGAGGGAGGCGGAACGGGCGGCGCGGGAACAGGCGGAGAGGGACAAGGCCGCCATCGCCGCGTTCGCTTCCACTCTCCAGCGGACCCTGCTGCCCCCGGCGCTTCCCGTGGTGCCGGGCCTGGAGCTGGCCTGCCACTACCGCACCGCCTCCGTCCACGACGTGGGCGGCGACTTCTACGATGTCTTCCCCGTCGGCGGCGGTCGGTGGGCGTTCTTCCTCGGTGATGTGTGCGGCAAGGGCCCCGAGGCGGCGACGGTCACCGCCCTGGCTCGCCACACCCTGCGCGTTGCGGCCCAGATGGATCCGGACCCGGTCGCCGTCCTGCGCACGCTCAACACCGCCCTGCTCACGGATGTCACCGCCGGAAGCCGCTTTTGCACCGCTCTCTTCGGCCTGCTGGCACCACGGGAGGACGGCGGCTTCACCGTCACCGTGGCCACTGGCGGCCACCCGCCGGCCTACCACCTGCGCCCCGACGACAGCGGCGCGGTATGGGTCAAGGCGGTACGCCCCAAGGGCGGCATGCTCATCGGAGCCTTCCCTCAGGCACTCTTCGCCGAGTCCACCTTCTTGCTGGCCCCCGGGGAGGGCTTGTTCCTCTACACCGACGGGCTGACCGAAGCCCGCACCGCCCAGGGCACGATGCTCGGTGAGGAGGGCCTGACCGGCTTCCTCCACCAGCGCACTGGTCGGCTTACCGCCGCCACCCTGGTCGAAGACGCCGTCACGTTGCTGGCCTCACTGCCCGACGGAGCCGGCGATGACGTGGCCCTGCTGGCCCTGTCCGTGCCCGACGCTGAAACCGCACCCGACACCGGCGTCGCCGCCACCGCCCACACCACCGCCGCACCCGAACACTTCGGCCAGGAGTGATGACCGACGTGACTCACACGCTTCACCTGACCGTCCAGCATCCCCACCCCGGCCTCGCCCTCGCCACGGTCGTCGGCGATGTGGACGTGCACACCGCGCCCACCTTGCGCTCCGGGGCCCTGGAGATCATTCAGCAAGGGCATGCGCGCCTGGCCCTGGACCTGGCACAGGTCGGCTTCTGCGACTCCGCCGGTCTCAGCGCGATCATCGGCATCTGGCACGCAGCTCAGGAAGCGGGCGGCTCACTCAGCCTCGCAGCCGTCCCCGACCGCCTGATGCGCATGCTCAGCATGACCGGCGTCGACTCACTCCTGCCTGTCCATGCCACACCCGCCGACGCGGTCGCCGCCTCGACCGACAGCCCACCCGCCTCCGCGAACAGGTAAGCAGCCTCTGGTCTGCCACACCAGAGGCTTGTGCGGCGTTCCAAGGACATGGTCCAAAGGCGCTGTCGCCTCGGTGCCGGGGCAGGCGTCACGGGGCCGCCGCGCGGCGCCCGGCCATCGGCTTCCTCACCGACGTGCAGGCCGTGCACGGGCTGCCGGTGTCCGAGCGGGCGATGGGCATGACTCAGCTGGTGGTCAGCGAACTGGTCACCAACGCGGTGAACTACGCGCCTGGGCCGCCCATGCTGGATCTGCAGATCGGCGGTGCGGTACGGGTTTCGGTGTGGGACAGCGACCCGGTCCTGCCGGACGTCTCCGCCACGGACCCGCAGCGAGTGGGCCGGCACGGCCTGGAGATCACCCTCGCCGTCAGCCAGGGCTATGAAGTCCACCGTGAACCGGTCGGCAAACGCGTCACGGCGTTGATCGCTCTGGCCGATGACCCCGGCGGGAACATCGCCGGCCGCACTGCGCCATAGGGGCCCGATGGGGAGGCCGACAGGAGGGAGCTGGGGCCGATGGATGGAGGCGCAGGTTCCGCTGCTTCACCGGGCCCCAGCTATGAGGCCTGGTGCCCATGAAGGTGGCGATTACACCGTTTTCACCGGTGGGATGTCCTGGTGCCGGACATATCTGCGGGCCCCGGGTGCACCCGGGGCCCGCAGTGGCGCGTTGCCGCTTGATGGTTACCAGCGATACCAGCGGCCCTTACGGCCGCTGGCATCCGCCGTCCGCACGACGAAGCCCAGCAGCCAGACCACCAGCACGATCACGGCGATCCACCACAGTGCCTTCAGCGCGAAACCCGCACCAAACAGAATCAGAGCCAGCAGCAGAACCAGAAGCAGGGGAACCATAGTTATCAACCTCCGATGCACCAGATGCCCGATCAATCGACGAACACGCAGCCGATTTCCCTGGTTTCTTCACCGCTGTTACGGACACTCGACGCACTTCCGCCACCGCACACACTGTCCGTGCGATCTCACGGGGAGAGGCTCCGGCGCCGCGATCCCTGCCAAGCGCCGCCTCACGGACCGGGGTGATCGCGACCACTGGCAGATGGTCGCGGATCACGCGCCAGGTGACGGCCAGATGCTCGCGCAGCTGCCTGCCGCCGGTCAGATCACGGTCGGCCGGGTGGCCGTCCGCGCCGATCTCCGCGGGCCCTGATACAGACGAACTTCGCCGGCCCGCCCGGCGAGGGGCGCGCCTGGGCGATCCTAACCGGGGAGACGAGCACCCTCCGCGAGCACCTGGACTGGCTCCGCCGACGGGGGCACCCGCTCCCGGGCGACCCCGAGCTCGTCGCCGCGGCCATGGGGGGCGATGGTCTCGCTGCTCGGCTACGCCGTCATCACCGCGGGGGAAGGCGGCCCGCAGGTAACCGACGAGGAGATCGTCGACACCCTCACCGCCCTGCTACTGCACGGCCTGGCCGGACCCACGCCGAGCACCAGCTGACCGGCCGACATGAATCAGCGGCACTCCTGGGCGGGCTGCGAAGTGTCGGCAGACGAACGTCTGCCGACACTCGCTCCGTCGATCCGTAAACTCGCTGCCTACCTGCGCAAAGTGCCCGGACGCGTCATCCGCATCGGCCCGGGAGGATGCTCCTGCCGGGGTCGTCGAGCCGACGTATCACGACGGTAAGACCGCCAGCCGGAGCACCGGTGTCAGTCACTGAGTGCGGTGCGCAGGGTGGTGGCCATCAGATCGATGGCCTGTTTCGCTGCCGGTACCGGGCCGGTGTGGGTGAAGTAGTGGTCGACACCCTCGAAGACATGGTGGGCGACCGGGACGCCGGCGGCCTCCAGAGCCTTGGCATAGGCATCGCCCTCGTCGCGCAGGCGGTCGTTCTCCGCGGTGATGACCAGCGCGGGAGGAAGTCCGGCGAGGTCGTCGGCCAGCCCGGGAGAGACGAGGGGATGCGCACGGTCGGCGGGATCCGGGACGTAGGCGGCGGTGAAAATCCGCATGAGGTTAGGGTTGAGTAGCGGCTTGTCTATGAGGGACTGCTTGGTGGCCGGGTCGGCGAGCTGGTCGAGCGGTGCGGAGTCGATGATCTGCAGACGGGGCGAGAACGTGCCGCGGTCCCGGGCCAGGCGACAGACCGCAGCGGTCAGGTTGGCTCCGGCACTGTGTCCGCCCACCGCAAGACGCGAACCGTCCCAGCCATTGGCGGCGCCGTTCTCGGCGACCCAGGCGGTGACGTCGTACGCCTGGGTGACCGGTACGGGGAACTGCCGCTGCGGGGCAACGGCGTAGTCCACGTTGATCACGACACAGCCGGCCGTGGCGGCGATGTAGCGGCAGATGTGGTCGTCCTGCTCCGGGCGGCCGACCACGAAACCGCCGCCGTGGAAGTTGACGTACACGGGAGCGTGGGATTCGGTCGTGGCCGGCGGGCGGTAGACGGTGCAGGTCACCGGTCCGGCACCGGTCTCCACCCGGAGTGCTTCCGTGCGCTTCGGGACGTCGGTGAAGCGCAGATCCTTGTGCACGCGGGCCATCATGCGGCCGAGCAGCAGTTGGACGCCTCTGGCCTGGACTCTTGAGCTGAACACCATGAGCGTGCCCACTTCTTCCAAAGTTTGAATAACAGGTTTCCTGATGATGGGTGGCTCGTCCCGCATTGGCAAGGGAGAGAACCGAGCGGACCACTGCGCGCCCGTCGTATCTCGTGGCGCGTCAGTGAAGGAGAGGCTTGCCGATGGCCTCCTTATGATCTCTGTGGTGCCGGCGAACGGCGTGCCGGCGCGGGTGCCGCCGAAGTCCCTGACGATCGGGCACTCCGTCATGTAGCCGTAGTTGCCGTGCAGTTGCGGGCACCGGGAGGCGAGTTGCTGCAGGCGCTCGGTCACCCACCACGTGGCCATCGCCGTCTCGGTGGCCGTCAGGCGGTCGGCGGTCAGTTCGCCGACGCAGCGGTCCGTGAAGATCTGGGCGATCTCCGTCTGCCCTTCTCACTGCGGATGCGGGCGCGTTTCTTGCGTGGGGCGGTGAGTGTGTCGGGATGGCGGGCAGTGGCGGTGCGCCAGCGCAGGTAGCGGTGCAGGGCCGGGCCTGGGCAGGGTGGCTGCGATGGCAGGAGTTGACCGATGCTCAGGGTGATTGAAGTGGGCAGACGCGGGACGCTGCGGGGTGAAGCCGTGTCGCCGCGACAGCCGCCCGAGGGTCGCCACTGAGTACTGACCCCTGGCATTCAGCCGCTACGGAGATCGTCGTGGGCCCCCGCGCCGGAACGCGTAGCGCTTGATCCCCGGCTACCTGTAGGCCACCTATTGACGCACCCCGGGCGGGGCCATAGCCTCCGCACGTCTTGTTCGGCACACGGACAAGATTTCGCAGTGCGCACATAGTCTCGTCAGGAGGGGCCATGCGAAGGCGCGCGTTTGGGTTTGCCGCAGCGGTGGTGACGGTCGCGGTCGCGACCGGATGCGGATCCTCGTCTTCTGCGACCGGCGGGGCGTCGCCCTCGGACGGGAGCAAGACCACGCAGGTCAAAGTAGGAGTCATCCCCATCGTCGATGTGGCGCCGCTGTACCTGGGGGAGAAGAAGGGGTTCTTCAGTAGTCGCGGTATCAAGTTGGAGATGGTGACGGCCCAAGGTGGAGCCGCGATCATCCCTGGTGTCGTGAGCGGCCAGTTCCAGTTCGGATTCAGCAACGTCACCTCGCTGATGATCGCCCAGACCAAGGGGGTGCCGGTCAAGTCCGTGGTCAACGGTGCCGCCACCACCGGTGTCACCGGCAAGGACCTCACCGGGGTGGCCGTCAAGAAGGGCAGCTCGGTCAAGTCCGCCAAAGACCTCGCCGGGAAGACAGTGGCGGTCAACACCCTGCAGAACATCGGTGACACCACGGTCCGCGAGGCGGTGCGCAAGGACGGCGGCGATCCCTCGAAGGTCAAGTTCGTCGAGATGCCGTTCGACCAGATGCCGGCCGCGCTGGCCGGCGGCCGGGTCGACGCCGCCTGGATGGCCGAGCCCGCACTGGCCATCGCCAAGAGCCAGGGCGCGCGTGTCGTGGCGTCGCCGTTCGCCGACACCGATCCCAAGCTCACCGTCGCGACCTACTTCGCCTCCACCAAGCTGACGAAGGAGAACCCCGAGCTGGTGAAGAAGTTCACCGAGGCGATGACCGAGTCGCTGCAGTACGCCTCCGACCACCCCGACGAAGCGCGCCAGACGCTCACCACCTACACCAAGATCAACGGCGACGTGCTGAAGAGCCTGACGCTGCCGAACTGGCCGGCGCAGTACGACATGGCGTCCCTGGAGAAGCTGGCCTCCCTCGGAGAGAAGGACGGCATCTTCGGCGGCAAGAAGCCCGATCTGAACGCCCTGTTCTCATGAGCGGTCGCGGAAGCACTCCTGTGCTGTCGAAGACCGCCGGCGCCGCCGGGACCGGTGTCGGTCCCGGCGGGCCGGGGTCCGGCCGGGAGCGGCGCATCCGGGAGAAGGCCGCCACTCCGTTGCGCGGGGCAGCCGGCCTGGTGGGGCTGGCGGTCCTGCTCGAGGTGCTGCCGCACACCGGTCTGGTCTCCGCCGACTACCTCCCTCCGGCGTCCGAGATGGGCCGGGCTCTGTGGCGTCTGCTCGCCCAGGAAGCGTTCTGGACCGCTTTCGGCGACACCCTGACCGGGTGGGGCATCGGGTTGGCCGTCGCCGTCGTGGCGGGCGTGGCAGCCGGCATCGTGATCGGGTCGGTGCCCCTGCTGCGGGCAGCCACCGCGTCGACCATCGAGTTCCTGCGGCCCATCCCGTCGGTGGCTCTGATCCCGGTGGCGGTGCTGCTGTACGGCACGGACCTGAGGTCGAAGCTGCTGCTGGTGGTGTACGCCTCCTTTTGGCAGGTGATTGTCCAGGTGCTGGCCGGGATGCAAGACGTCGACCCGGTCGCCGAGGACACTGCCCGCAGCTACCGGATGGGGACCTGGGGGCGGGTGCGCTACGTCATGTGGCCCACCGCACTGCCGTATGTGATGACGGGTGTGCGGCTTGCCGCCACCGTGGCTCTGGTCCTGGCGATCACCGCGGAACTCGTCATCGGCTCGCCGGGCCTGGGCAACCAGATCGCCGTCGCCCAGACCTCCGGTGCCGTGCCCGACGTCTACGCCCTGGTCCTGGTCACCGGGCTGCTGGGAATCGCCATCAATCTGGTGGCACGGATCGTGGAGCGTCGGACGCTGCACTGGCATCAATCCGTCCGCAGGGAGGGGTAGCCGGATGATCCGGACGTCTGTCCTCAATATGACCCGACGGGCCCTGCTGGTCCTTGGCCTGCCTCTGACGCTGTTCAGTGTGTGGTGGCTCGCCACCGCCGGCAGCACGGACTTCTACGTCCCGCCTCTGTCCGTCATCCTTCAGAAGTTCACGGAGGTATGGACGGGTGAGCGGCTGGCCTCGGACGTGGGGCCCAGCCTGGTCCGCTTGACCGCCGGTTACCTACTGGCCGTTGTCATCGGAGTCGGCCTCGGACTGGTGGTTGGCACGAGCCGCCTCGTGCGGGACGTCCTGGAGCCGGTCCTGGAGCTCTTCCGGGCCATTCCGCCTCCCGTGCTGGTACCGGTGATCATGCTCTTCGCGGGCATCGGCGACACCATGAAGGTGCTTGTCATCGTCAGCGGCTGCATGTGGCCGATCCTGCTCAACACCGTCGAAGGCGTCCGCGCCGTCGACGAGGTGCTCAGCGACACCTGCCGGTCCTACGGCATCACCGGCCCCTCCCGTCTGTGGCACCTCGTGCTGCGCTCGGCGAGCCCGCAGATCGTCACCGGCATGCGGCAGTCGCTGTCGATCGGGATCATCCTCATGGTCATCAGCGAGATGTTCGCCGCCAGCAACGGGCTCGGCTTCACGATCGTGCAGTTCCAGCGCACCTTCGCCATCCCCGAGATGTGGAGCGGCGTCCTATTGCTCGGCCTGCTCGGATTCGTCCTGTCGCTGCTCTTCCGGCTCGCCGAGAACCGGGTCCTGGCCTGGTACCACGGCCTGCGCCGCGCCCAGCGCAACCCCTGACAAGGAGACGAGCGATGCTCGACGTACGCAACCTGCAGAAGATCTACACCGGACGGCACCGCAACGTCGAGGCCCTGCGGGACCTGACCTTTCACATCGGTGCCGGTGAACTCGTCTGCCTCGTGGGCCCTTCGGGATGCGGCAAGACCACCCTGCTGAAGTGCATGGCCGGACTGCTGACCCCTACCGGCGGCGAGGTGCGCCTGGACGGCAGCCCGGTCACCGGGCCCCCGCCCGGCATGGCAGTGGTCTTCCAGGAGTACGGCCGCTCCCTGTTCGCCTGGATGAACGTCCGCGACAACGTCGCCCTCCCGCTGCGCCGCAAGAAACTCGGCAAGGCCCGCGAGAAGGAGCTGGTCGACCACGCCCTGGAAGTGGTCGGTCTCGCCGACGCCCACCAGGCCTACCCGTGGCAGCTCTCCGGAGGAATGCAGCAGCGCGTCGCCATCGCCCGCGCCGTCGCCTTCGAACCGAAGGTGCTGCTCATGGACGAGCCGTTCGCCGCGGTCGATGCGCAGACCCGTGCCGAACTGGAGGACCTCATCCGGCGGTTGTGGCACGAACTGGGCGTCACCGTCCTGTTCGTCACTCACGACATCGACGAGGCGGTCTACCTCGGTCAGCGCACCATCATCCTCTCCACGTCACCGACCGTCGTGCAGGAGGACCTGACCATCGATCTGCCGGACGAACGCGACCAGTTGCACACTCGCTCCAGCGCCCGGTTCACCGAGCTGCGCGCCCACGTGTACGAGCAGATCCAGAAGGCCAAACACGGGACCGGGGACGCTGACGCATCGCCGTTCGCCCGCAGTCAGAACCTCCCCCCAGGACCTGCAGCGACCGGAATCCTGACATCTTGATCGACACTCGTTTGCGCGGCACGGCGACACCTCGAAGACGGCGGTCCGTGCGGAGTCCGTAGCGGTGGCCGGCCTGGGCCGACGCTTCACTGCCGGGACAGGCCCGACCAGCCCTCCCCCGGCCCGCCGGACCACCTGTAGGAGACCGCCGACCGCCGCCGCGGAGAGCTCATGCCACGGATCCGTGCCCTCCCTCCTGCACTGCCGGTGGTGGCTCAGGCGCCGCCCCCGGAGGCTGCCGTCGCACCTCTGATGCGCGGGATCTTCGTACTGCGCGAGCTCACCGACGTCGGTGGGTCGGCGAGCCTCAGCGACCTGGGCCGGGCAACGGGCCTCGCACGCGCCGTCGATCGCGTCACCGGAACACTTGCCCACATGGGCTACCTACGCCTCGGCGGCAGCAGCGCGGTCCTTGCTCCTCGACTCATGGAGCTGGGTAACGCCTACCTGGCCGCTCTGCGTCTCCCAGACCTTCTGGGCACCCACGCGGACAGCCTTGCCGACGCACTCGACGAGTCGGTCTCCCTCGCGGTGGCGGACGGGGACGGCATTCGCTTCATCCACCAGGCGATCCGCCGCCGCACCTTGTCGCTGAGCTTCCGCCTCGGCGACCTGTTGCCGGCCGAACGCACGGCACCGGGCCCGCTGTTGGCAACCGAATGGGACACGCAAGGCTGGGCGCTCTGGGAGCAGCGACAGATCGACGATTCCGAATACCGCGGCTTCCCGACCGTTCCCCCTCGGCCGCAAGGCGCGGCCACGGACTTCAGACAGCGGGTGGAACAGGCGCGTGCGCGCGGTTGGGCGCTGGACGACCAACTGATCGAGCCGGGCCTTGTCGCGGTATCCGTCCCGGTTCGCGCCCCGGACGGCCGGATCGTGTGTGTGGCGAGCCTCGTGAGCCACACCAGCCGGCACAGCGCGGCATCACTGCGTGAATCTCTGTTGCCCAGCCTTCGCAGCACAGTGAGGGTCATGGAACAGGAGTTGGCAGACTCCCCGCCCTGCGAACCTCTCAGCGCGCCCTCCGGCCTCGCCGCATGGGCGAGCACCGCGAAACAGGAACTGGGCGGGGAGTTCATCACCTCCCTGGCCCGGGGTTTGACTGTTGTCACCGCGTTCGGTGAGGGACGTGCCGAGCTGACGCTCTCAGAAGTCGCCGAAACCACCGGCCTGCCCCGTGCCACGGCGCGACGCGCCCTGATCACTCTGGAGTACCTCGGCTATGTCACACGGCACCAACGGGGGTTCCGACTCGCTCCACGGGTGCTCTCCCTCGGTTTCCCCCCGTTGTCCAAGACGTCACTCGCCCGCATCGCACACCCGCACCTCGTCGCTCTCACCGGGAGGGTTCGGGACTCGACATCTCTGGCCGTGCTCACCGGCAACGACGTCCAGTGCGCGGCCGCGGTGGCAGCGGGAGGCATCATGGACGCCGACATCGCCGTGGGCGCACGCCTGCCCGCCCACGCGACCTCCACGGGCCGCGTCCTGCTCGCGAACCTGCCGGACGAGGAACTTTCGGCCCTGCTGGCGCGTACGCAGATGAGGGCGCCGACCCCGTTCACCATCACCACCGCCCACGACCTCACAGCCGTCCTCGACCTTGTGCGTGAGGAGGGGCACGCCCTGGTCGACGGGGAACTGGAAGAAGGTCTTCGCTCCGTCGCCGTACCGGTACGCGACCGCGACGGCAGCTGTCTCGCGGCGATCAACGTCACCGGGCACAGGAGCCGGGGATCGGCTGACGAGTGCGTCACGACCACTCTTCCGGAACTGCGTGCCACAGCTGCGCTCATTGAAGCCGACTTGCACACGGCTCGACGATTCGTTCGGGTTCCGATCACCTGAACGAGCACGGGCGTCACCACGGCGGCCGCCACCAGCCACATGATCGGTGGCGGCCGTCGGCCGTCTAGCGTGCGCTGGGGCGCAGTTGCGCCTCAAGGAAGGTGACGATGGTCTGCCAGGACGGGGTCACCGGACGAGGCGGTGTGGTGTGACCGTCCCACGTGGTCTCCTCATAAGCGTCCTTGCGGGTGTCGGGGTCGCTCAGCATGTCGAAGAGCGGGCCGTGGCCGGCGTGCGGGAAGGAAACGAAACGCACCTCGTCGCCTGCGGAGGCCAGTGCGTCGCGGAGCAGCCGGCCCTGGTGATAGGGCACCAGAGGATCCTGCTCGCCGTGGAAGATCAGGAACGGCGGTGTGCGCCGACCGCCGACGTAGGTCAGCGGGCTCGCGGCCGCGACCTTGTCCGGGCAGTCGTTGATGGGGCAGCCGAGCAACAGCGACTCGGGCGAACGCGCGTCTTCATGGCAACCGGTGAGTCCCAAGACGGTGTTGAAGAACGTGCAGTTGTCCAGCATGTGCGCGTCCATCTGCGAGAAGTCGGTCGGCGGATAGAACGGCAGGGCCGCCTGAACCGCACTCGAGGGACCGCGTACACCGACATCGCCCTCCAGCGCCGGGATGTCCCCGGTGACCCCGGCCATCGCCGCGGTCCAGCCGCCAGAGGAGTCGCCCATGATCGCGAAGCGCTGGGGGTCGAGGTTGTAGGTCTTCGCGTGCGCGCGCAGCCAGCGGATGGCGCCCTTGATGTCATAGAGCTGGGCCGGGAACTTGGCCTGAGAGCTGGAACGGATCGACACACCCGCGACCGCGAACCCGTACGGGTTGAGCTCGGCGGCGACCTTGTCGGCCCCTTGGCGACCGTTGTCGGCCATCCACGCCGAGCCGGCAGAGAAGATCACCAGCGGTACCGGCCGCGATGAAC
Organism: Streptomyces sp. NPDC052682; assembly: GCF_040678435.1. Taxonomy (NCBI): domain Bacteria; kingdom Bacillati; phylum Actinomycetota; class Actinomycetes; order Kitasatosporales; family Streptomycetaceae; genus Streptomyces; species Streptomyces sp. NPDC052682. Next base: position 27,373 of record NZ_JBFATS010000028.1, read on the forward strand.
GCGGGACATAGAGGTCCAACAGGTGCCCCTGGCTGTCGGCCGGCTGGGCAGGCGCATAGGCGACGTCCTTGGTGACATTCACCGCCACGGGCGCGGGCGTGGACGGGGTCGCGAATCCGGACGCGGCGGTCATCGCCACCGCCATGACCCCCCCTGCAAGGGCCAGCAGAAGGCGGCTCCTCGGCACGGCTGGCAGTAGACGCCGGAACATCATGTTCGCTCCTCTTCGAGTGCGGCGCAGTCGGCAGATGCCGTCGTCGGAGCCGGCGGAGCGGCCGGGGTGACGGCGGGCGTGACGTACAGACGTTTCGCCTGGCGAGCGGTGCGCATACGAAATGCGGGCGGAAGGGGCCGACCGCGTGTAGCCTCCCACCTCCCTGCTTGTTCGCGTAGCGAAATGGATTTCGCTGTGCGGTGTGGGCATGAGTGTGGGACCGACACGCTTCGGTGTCAATGCTGAAGAAGGGGGCCTCGCGACCCCAGGGGTCCACGCCAGCTCTTCTCAGAGCCCGGACCTCGCAGACCGACATGCCGAACGGCAAGGCGATGAGACCGCAGCACGCAGGAGTGCAACGAAGCACACCTCGGTGCCAGGGCTGAGGAGACACCTGGACGCGGTGGTCCGTCAGGTCAGCTGGAGCGTCCGGAGTGGGGTACGGCAGAGAGATCAGCCTCGACCGCTTCAGCCGTCGCAAGGAGTGCTGGCAGGACCTGCTCGAAGCACTCGGCGATGGTGCGCCGACTGGGGTGCATGGCTACGTTGATCGCAGCCAGCACCTCGCCGTCCTTGCCGCGCACGGGTACGGCCATCGATCGCAGGCCGACTTCGAGTTCCTCGTCGACCAGGGCGTAGCCGCAGTCGGCCGTCCTCTCAAGAAGCCTGAGAAGTTCGTCGACTTCCGTCACCGTGTTCGGGGTGAGCCGTGCGAGCGGCGAGGCGGCGAGCAGTGCGGCACATTCGTCTCTGGGGACGTCGGCGAGCAGGACCCGGCCCATGGAGGTGGCGTAAGCGGGCAGGCGGGTGCCCACGGAGGCCTCGACCGTCACCAAGCGGAAGCTGGCGGCGCGGGCGACGTAGACGATCTCCGAGCCGGAAAGCACTGACATCGACACAGAGTCCGAGAGCCGACGGGACAGCTCCGTCAGATGTGGCTGGGCCAACTGCGACAACGTCAGACGCGACAGCGGGGCGTAGCCGAGGGAAAGGATCGCGGCGTTGGGACGGTACAGCCCTCCCCGGTTCGTGATGTAGCCGAGGTGGTCCAGGGTGATGAGAGCACGCCGCGCGGTGGCACGCGGCAGACCGGTGATACGAGCGACGTCGGAGCTCTTGAGGGCGTGGCGGCCCTCACCGAAGGCTGTCAGCACGCTCAGGCCGCGGGCGAGGGACTCGACGAAGTCGCGGCCGGTCGTGAGAGTCCTGGTGTCCTCCACCCGCCTGCCCATGGGTCCGGACCGTGACACCGGTTGCTGTCGGCCCAGTTCCCGCTCCATGTCCGCTGCGGCACGGCGGGCGGCCGGCAGTGCGGCCCGCGCCAGGGCTTCGGCGCTCGGATAGCGCCCGATGAGGCTGACGACGTTCACCACGCAGAGGAGGTCTCCGTCGGGACCGTGGACGGGGACGCCGAAGGCGATCAGGCCCGGTTCCAACCACTGGTCGTCGAGGGACCAGCCCTCGGATCTGGCAGCGGCGGCACGTTCGCGAAGGTCATTCGTACACGCCTGAGCGTGCCCCGGCCCTCGCACGCAGTGGTGCTCTGCCTGATGCCGTTCCCACTCGTCAGAGCTCCAGGTAGCGGCCAGCAGAGCGCCGGGCGCCGAGGCGTCGAGCGGCAGCCGGTCGCCGATGCTGCAGACGATGCCCATCCGGCGGTCCCGCTTGGACGAGTGGACGAAGTGGGCGCCGTGCTGGTCCGGGACGGTCAACGTGACGACTTCGTCCAGTTCCTCGGCCAGAGCGTCGGCGTGGGGCCCAAGCAGCTCGGGAATTCTCACGGCGGACAGGTAGGCATTGCCCACTTCCAGCAACGGGGGTGCCAGCATTACCTCGCGTCCCTCGACGCGGAGATAGCCCAGAGAGCCCAAGGTGCTCGTGATGCGGTCGAGAGTGGCCCGGGGCAGGCTCGTGCGATGGGCGAGCTGCTGCAAGTCCTCTCGCCCGCCTGCCTCTGTCAGCGCCCTGAGGACGGCGATCCCACGCATCAGCGGGCCGACCACCTCGGCAGGCGTGTGCTCCGTTACGAGCTCGTCCACCCCGCGGGCTACGACCTCGGCCGCCATGCTCTCTCCTTGCTTCCGTGCAGGCCACGGTACACCGGCGTTGACGTGGGCACCCTCAAGGACCAGGTGAGTAGTCGGAGGGCTGGAACCAGGTCCGCTCCGACACTTCGTCCCTGCGCTTCGGAGTCTGCGGCGCGGCACCCGCCCCCGTCGAGCTGCTGACCCGGTTCGAGGTCCGTTACGGGTTCCCGCTTGTCGAGGGGTACGGTCTGTCCGAGGGAACCTGCGCATCCACCATCAATCCTGTCGCGGGCCCTCAACGCGCCGGAACCGTGGGACTGCCCTTCCCCGGCCAGGAAATCCGGATCGTCGACGCCGACGGCAGCGAAGTGCCGCCGGACGTAGAGGGAGAGGTTGTCGTGCGGGCCCCAACGTCATGCGGGGCCACCTCGGCCGCCCGGAAGAAACAGCCAAAGTCATCGTCGACGGCTGGCTGCACACCGGCGATGTGGGCCGGCTCGACGCCGACGGATACCTGACCCTGGTCGGACGTTCACCGGTGACCCGTCTGTGCTCGAGGCCGCCGTGATCGGCGTCCTGACGAGAAATGGGGACAAGTGGTCGTCGCCTACGTCCAGCCCCGACCGGGCCGGACCGTCGATCCGACGGCACTGCAGGAGCTCTGCGCGCACAGCCTCACAGGCTTCAAGCGCCCGACCGCGTTCTTCGTGGTGTAAGCCATCGCGAAGAACGCGGTCGGAAAGATCGACAAGGTCTCGCTGCGCGCTGCCCACGCCGAGGTCTCTGTGCGGTCCTGACCTCCATGGATGGCGCTTGCGGCTGTCTCCGGTGGCGGCCTCAGCTCCGTGTCAGGGGCCGAGTCCAGTTCCGGGGCTCCCCGGAACTTCGCGAGTTTCGCCACTCGCCCGGCCTGCCGGGGACATCCGCGGAGTTGCTCGCAAGGGCCTTCGGCCGGGCGGTGCCCCCAGGGGTGACCACGAACGAGCAGGTCGGGAAAAATCCTGTCCGTCCTGTCCTGGTTCAGTTTCCCGCAGTCCGGCGCCTACTGTGCGGCCAAGTCCGCGGAGTGGTCGCTCAGCAACGCGCTGCGCGGTTCGTAGGAGAAGTTGCCGGTGTCGGCCTCGGTGAGGATCCCGAGTTTGACCAGGCGCAGGACTCCCTCTGGTGCGGGTGGTGCAGGGATGCCGACTGTCACGCCGTCCGCATTTCGAACCACGTTCGTGAATTCGGCCAGAAGAGAGGTCCTGCGCAGCACCTCGTCAACGCTTCTGTCACAACAGCGAAACGCCGAACCGACCCACATCGACAAGGCCGGTCTCTTTTTGAGAGCTCATGAACGGCGGTTTCGGTGATCGGTTCCTCCATGTTCGCTCTTGCACGGTTTCCACGCCGCTGCCTGTGCCGTCGCCTCGAGCATCAACGGGCCGACACCGTCGCTGCGGCTCGGCAACTGCCCGGCCGTTGCTGCGCGTGCGCGGCAATCGGGCGGCAGGTTCACGTCACAGAACAACGACAGCGCCGTCACCTGGCTCCCACCTGCCGCACCATTCCCATCAGTGCCAAACAGTCCCAGGAGGAAACATGCGCACCCGTACAGCCATCACAGCCGTCCTGCTCGCCCTCGTCGCTACGACAGCCGCCTGCAGCAGCAGCAGCGACAAGCCCGACCTCGCCGCCTGTAAGGCCGCTTTGGAGAAGCAGGTCAAGGAGTTCAAGGGCACACAAAGCAAGCGCCCCGACGCCTGCGACGACGTCGACGCCAAGACCATGGACCAGTACATCCAGGAGATCTTCGACGACCAGACGACCAAGTAAGTCGAGGACCGCGGCTGCCCACCAGGCGAGGCGTCAGAGCAGGGCGGCCCCGTCAGTTCGGGGTTGAGCGTCGGCTGAGCCAACTGTCAGCCAGGCAGTGAAAACGCCGAGAGTCCCGGTCCAGACGGGATCTGGACCGGGGCTCTGTCGTAGGCCCTGTGGGACCTCAGCGGGCGGTTCGTAAGGTGATGCGTTTCTGGCTTAGGTGGGAGCAAGGCCGCTGGTGAAGGTTCTGTCGGCTATTGCTTCCTGGCGAAGTTGCCGGTGTCGGCCTCGGTGAGGATCCCGAGTTTGACCAGGCGTTTCAGTTTGGCGCGGGTGCCTTCGACGTTCTTCGGCAGCAGTTCGTGGCCGAGGGCTTCGCAGACGTCCTTGGCCCGCAGTGGTCCGGTCGCGTGGTTGAAGGCGGCGAGGATGCGGGGGTAGTCCGGGTGCTCGGGCAGGTCCGGTGCGACGGCCGGGAGCCGGTCGGCGAGGCCGGTGACGGCCTTGCGGGTGATCGTGAGGTGGTCCAGGTGCGTCTCGGCCTCCCGCAACCGGGTCTGCAGGTGGTCGAGCTGGGCACGGAGGTCGTCGGCCAGGGCCCGGGCTGCGTCTTCCTGGAGCCAGGGCAAGAACGTCCGGTCGTCCGCATCTTCTGAGGCGTCAGGGTCGGCCGGTGCCGCGTGTACCGCCTCGATGTACGAGAGCGGATCGCCCGGGCCGAAGTCCTCCGACAGTTCCTTGCGCAGCTCGCGCAGCACGACGATCGCCATGTGATCACCTTCGGTGCGGACCGCCGTGGCCGCATCCCGGGCGGCCGCAAGTTCCTGGCGGGTGTCGCGGACGGCCCGTGCGAGGGCGATACGCACGTCATCGCGACGGCCCGGGCGATCCTCCGCGACGGCGGCCGCCGCCCCGAGGACCAGACCGCTATCGCCGTCCACGGCGGACCCACACCCGAGGACGAGGCCGTTGTGCTGCGCATCTGGCCCGAGCGCGGCGAACCGCGCGACCCGGACGGACCGCCGTTCTAGGACCGCATGACGACCGAAGAGCACGCCCGGTGGCACCACCGACTCCCGACCGAATCACCGACGACGTCCAGGAGGACGAAGCAGCGCCGCAACGACGTCGTTCGTCAGCACGGCCGGCGGGTACCGGGGCAACGAGCGGGGCGAGGCGCTTCGCCCCGCGTGCCGGGGCACCGGTTGTAGGGAGTGGCGCCGGGGCACGTAGCCGAACGGCCGCCAAGGGCTATCACCCCGTTCTGCCACAGCCGTTGACTTCCACCCCGTGCAGCTCTACTTTCGGCCAGCCAAAACGTTCGGCACGCCGATCCTTGTTCGAGATATCGATCCGAAATCGCTCGAAGGAGCCGCATGTTCCCCGCCCCCCGCACCGGCGCCCCTGACCTCAGGCGGCGTTGCAGATCCGCCGCAGTACGCGCCCTCGCCCTCGCGACCACCGCCACGGTCGCTCTGGTCCTCGCTCAGCCGGGGCCGGCACCGACCCCGGACACCCCGCTCGACGTGCGGCCCGTGGCCGTGACCAACCGTCAGATCCCGGTACCGGAAGCCCCCATGGGCTGGGCCTCCTGGAACGCGTTCGCCGCCAAGGTGGACTACGACGTCATCAAGAAGCAGGTCGACGCGTTCGTCGCCGCCGGGCTTCCCGAGGCCGGATACGAGTACATCAACATCGACGAGGGCTGGTGGCAGGGCACCCGCGACAGCGCGGGCAACATCACGGTCGACGAGGCCGAGTGGCCCGGCGGCATGAAGGCCATCGCCGACTACATCCACAGCAAGGGACTCAAGGCCGGCATCTACACCGACGCCGGCAAGGACGGCTGCGGCTACTACTTCCCCACCGGCCGCCCCGCCGCGCCCGGCAGCGGCAGCGAGGGCCACTACGTCCAGGACATGACCCAGTTCTCCCGCTGGGGCTTCGACTTCGTGAAGGTCGACTGGTGCGGCGGCGACCGCGAGGGCCTCGACCCGAAGACCACCTACCAGGCGATCAGCGACGCCGTGACGCAGGCCGCCGCCACCACCGGCCGCCCGCTCGCCCTCTCCCTGTGCAACTGGGGCTACTCCAACCCCTGGAACTGGGCGCCGGGCATGGGCCCGATGTGGCGCACCAACACCGACATCTTCTTCCACGGCGGGACACCGTCGTACGCCAACGTCCTCACGGCCTTCGACCGCAACATCCACCCCACCGCCCAGCACACCGGCTACTACAACGACGCCGACATGATGGTCGCCGGGATGAACGGCCTGACCGCCGCCCAGAACCGCTCCCACATGAACCTGTGGGCGATCTCCGGCGCGCCGCTGCTCACCGGCCTCGATCTGACCACCATGTCCGCCGACACCAGGAGTGTCCTGACCAACCCCGAGGTCATCGCCGTCGACCAGGACCCGCGCGGTCTCCAGGGCGTCAAGGTCGCCGAGGACACCTCCGGCCTCCAGGTGTACGGCAAGGTCCTCTCCGGCACCGGCAACCGCGCCGTCGTCCTGCTCAACCGCACCTCCACCACGCAGAACATGACGGTCCGCTGGTCCGACCTGGGTCTGACGAACGCCGCCGCGACCGTACGTGACCTGTGGGCGCGGCAGAACGTCGGCACACCCGGCACAAGCTACACGACCAGCGTCCCCGCGGGCGGTTCCGTGATGCTCACGGTCACCGGGGGCACCGAGCAGCCGGCGGCCACCTACAACGGCACGGCGAGCTTCTCCGGGGTCAGCGTCGGCAGCACCGGCCTGAAGACCGTCGACGTCTCCTACACCAACACCTCGTCCTCGGCCCGTGTCGGCACCCTCACGGTCAACGGCCAGACCCCGACGAAGGTCTCCTTCCCGCCGACCGGCTCCACCCCCGGCAGCATCTCCGTGCAGGTCGGCCTCACCAAGGGCACCGCCAACACGATCGCCTTCTCGGGAGCCCCCACCCTCGAAGGCATCGTCGTCCGGCCGCTGCCCGGCACCGACGCCACCCTCGTCACCGGCACCCAGTCCGGCCGCTGCGCGGACATCAACGACAACACCATCACCAACGGCACCGACGCCCAGCTGTGGACCTGCAACGGCGGCCTCAACCAGCAATGGTCGTACAGCAGCACCCGCAAGGAACTGGTGGTGTACGGCAACAAGTGCCTCGACGCCTACAACCACGGCACCACCAACGGCACCCGCGTCGTCATCTGGAACTGCACCGGCGGCACCAACCAGAAGTGGAACGTCAACGCCGACGGCACGATCACCAATGTCAACGCCGGGCTCTGCCTGGACGCCTACCAGGCGGCGACCGCCAACGGCACGAAGCTCGTGCTGTGGGCCTGCAACGGTCAGAACAACCAGAAGTGGAGCCTGACATGAGCGACATGACCCATTCGCTGAGGATTTCGCTGACATTGCCCGGATAAGCCGGGAGCGGTACGAGCCTCACCGGCACCAGCTGGTGGAACAGGGATTCGCCGAAGACGCGGTGAAAGTCTGCCTGAAGGAACTCACCCCCCGGCAGAAGCGACTCGACGATGCAGCCGCCCGGCGGGCTCAGAAGGCCAGCGAATCGACCAGCTGACCTGCCGCGATAACACCAGACTCATCGAAGGGCCCCGCCGCCGGGAAGCTGGCGTGGGGCCCTTCGTCGTACGTTTGCGCTACGCGTCCAGTTTCCTCTGGAGTACCGCCCGGGCGGCCTGCTGGCGCCCGATGTGGAACGCAGGGCGGCCGTTGCCCAGGCGCGCGGCGCACGGCTTACCGACTGGGTGCCCCGCACGCCGGGCACCGGAGCGCCGTGACCTGCTCTGGCGAGGCAGCGCGGGTGTTCGCCGACTTGTACGGGTTCCCCCTGCTGCCCTTACGTCGGGTGGCCTCCTTCGCGGCCGCGGACTGCGCGGCTCGCTTGGCGCGTTCCTCCGGAGTCACCGTGCGACGTGCAGCCCGCTTGTCCTCCAGGACCTCCGCGCCCTTCTGCACAACCACCCTGACCGCCTCCGGACTGCTGCCCTGGCCGGTCGACGCGCGGTACATCTCCACCCGTGCCCGGTGGCCCTGGCGGAGCGTGCACGGCTGCCCCGGCTCGCGGCCACAGGCGGGACACTCGACCGTGAGGAGCTGCTCCATCGTGGGCAGGGGCGGCGGCTTCTTCTGCCCCAACGCCTTACGGCGCGGTTTTTTCGGGACGTCCCGCACCGCCTTCTGCGGCGCCTCCACCTCGACCGTGCCGTCCGGGCGCGTGATGGTGACCGGTCCCGCCGGCGGCTGGCTGTAAGACCGCAGGGCAGGGGCGGCGTTGTGGTGCTGCCCGGTCCTGTCCCCGCTGCCGTGACGGCGTGCCCGTCGTGACACCCGCGCCTCCTCAAAGTAGGTGGCCGGCCTCCTCGCCCCACTGCGGAGTGTGGACACCGAGGCGTCCGGGCGAGGAGGCCGGGCGCTCGTACCGAACCGGTTCGCCTGCGCGTCGACCGGGTGTCTGGCGGACGTGACCCCCCAGGGGGTTAGGTTCCGGGGCATGACCGAATCACCGAGGACGGCCCTGCCGTCCCTGCACAGCCCTCCGGGGGCGACCGCCTGGAGAGCGTCACGGCCTGGGACGCCGACACCCCGTATCAAGCATGGCGGCCGCAGATCCTCGTACCACCGACGTTCCGCCCGGCGGAGCCGACCAGGGTGTACGTCGTCGTGAACCAGAAGGGCGGCGCGGGCAAGACCACGAGCGCCGTGGAGCTCGCCGCCGCGTGGGCTGCGGCCGGGTACCGGGTGCGCGTCATCGACGCCGACCACCAGGAGGCCGCCCTGTCTGTGTGGCTGTTGCCGCAGTACCCGAAGGAGGGCCCCCGCCACTCGCAGCGGTCGGTGTTCTTCGACGAGTGCAGCCTGGCAGAGGCCACCTACCCGACGCTGTTAGACAACGCCCCGAACCACCACCGAACTCGTCCCGGCCCTCCGGCTCCCATGACCACTCCCGCACCCGGCCGGTACCGGGTCACCCTCACGGTCGACGGCCGGGCCGTCGCCCACGGCTGGTGGAACGCCCTGCGGCGGCGCGGGCAGCGCGCTGGTGGAAGCTTCCCCGCTGCCCAGGGAGAACACGGCCAGCACGGCCGTGAGGGTCAGACATGCGCGGCGGCCGCGCAACCGGAATCTCATTTCAGGCCCTTCCTTCAGCGGCTGGCACACGTACGTGAGCCGGATTTGTCCATATTGATGTCCGGATGGCTATAAGGAACGTGGTGTCGAAGCGCCGTGTGTGTCGTGCGTCGGCGCGTCGTTGCCAGGAGGCGGAACCTTTCGCGCGGATGCGGTATATGTCCAGCAATGTGACATTGATCTTGAGAGTTCCCGCTCTCCTGACAGGAGGCCGTGGTGGAGCATCCGCATGTGCTGGTGATCGAGGATGAGCTGGATCTGCGGGTACTGCTGGAGCGGCATCTGCGGGCACTGGGGTGTCGGGTGTCGGCAGCAGAGAACGGCGTGAAGGGCCTGGAGCTGGCGTTCGCGGATCCGCCGGACATGGTGATCATCGACATTCTGCTGCCGGATATCGACGGCCGGGAGATCGTGCGCCGGCTGCGTGCGGACGAGCGGACCAGGAGGTGTCATCTGGTGGTTTCCTCCGTGCTTGATCCGCCGGATCTGCTCTATCTGGCGACGGAGCTGTTGGCCAAGCCGTTCGGGCGGGCGTCGGTGACCGAGATCGTCGACTCCTACAGAGCCTCCCAGGCCCCGGAGGACTGATGGCCCACGTGCTGGTCGCGGACGACGACACGGACATCCGGGAGCTGGTCGCGTTCAAGCTGACGCAGGACGGCCATGAGGTGACGGCCGTCGAAGACGGCCTGCAGGCGCTGCAGACCATCCAGGACCACAAAGTGGATCTTGCCCTGCTGGATATCCGCATGCCGGGAATGTCCGGACTGGAGGTCTGCCGTCAGTTGCGTGCCGCCGCCCCGACCGCGGTGCTGCCGATCGTTCTGATCACCGCCCGCTCCCAGGAAGACGATGTGGAGGCGGGTTTTGCCGCGGGTGCGGACGACTACATCACCAAGCCGTTCAGTCCGCGGGAGCTGTCCAGCCGGGTCGAGGCGGTGCTGGCCAGGGCCGGCCGGTGACGTCTGCCAGGAGGCGAGGACACGTGAAGAGGCCGGGCTTTATGGGGGCGGAGCGTGACTGCGTCGGGCGGCGGCTGGGCATTGCGTTCGGCGTGCTTACCGCACTCATCGCTCTGGTGGGGGCGGGGGCGGTGACCGGGGCGGTCATGCAAAACGCGGTAGAGGACCGGATCGCTGACCGTGTGCAGCCTGCTTGGGCCGCCAATATGCGCCTGCACCAGGAGGCGGTGCAGATGCAGCGCTCGATGCGCGGCTACCTTCTGCTCGGCGACCGTGGCCTGCTCGATGACTACCGTCAGGCCCGCGACCGTTATCCGGACCTGCTGGCTGTGGTACGCCGCTACGCCACGCCCGCGATGGAGGACAATCTCGACAGGCAGCACCGGCAGTTGCGCGCGTATGTGAGGATCGCTGACGAGCAGGGCAAGGCGTCGCCCCGAAGTGATCAGGCGGTGAAGCTCGCCCGCACGGGCAGTGCCGCGCTCGAGCGTTTCGCTGACACCAATCAGCAGCTGCAGGCCCAGCTCAGCAGCGAGATTCAGCGGCTGCAGGACCGCTCGGACACCACCATCACTGCTGGCATCGCGGCGCTTACGGCGCTGGTCGCCGCGGCCCTTGCCCTGTCTCTGTATACGGCGAGGCGGGCCACGCGTGGCGTGGTGAGCCCGCTGAGGCAGATCCAGCAGGCGCTTGCCAGGCTGACGGCCGGTGAGCACTCCGCCCGTGTCCGGCCGGAGGGGCCCCGCGAGACCCGGGCGGTGGCCGAGTCTGTGAACCAGCTGGCCGACGAGAGCGACCGCCTGCGCCGCATCGAGCAGGACCGCAACCGGCTCGCGGAGATCGCCCGGCAGGCCGGGATGCGGATCCGCGAGCGCCTGGACGTCGATGAGGTGCTCGACAAAGCGTGTGCCGGAATCGGCGAGGGCCTGGACGCCGACTACGTCTTCCTCCTCCTGCGGGACGGCGACAGTCCGCTCGTGCCCGTCGTGCGGGCCTGGTCGGCCGAAAAAGGCCTGCTGCCAGCCGACGACCAGCAAGCCCTGCCGGGCATCCCCGCCGACGTGGTCCGCGACCATTACCAGCAGGGAACGGCCTGGCTGGTCCCGGACCTGACCGGCTACCTCGCGACCACCCGGCCGGTGCCCGGCGCGCCCGGTTCCTTCGGCGAGATCGGCCTGCCGGAGGCCAACCGCACCGTCTCGGCCCGGCTGGGCCTGCACGCGGTGGCGGTCGTCCCGCTCGGCGTCGGCGACGAACCCCTGGGAGCGATCTGCCTGGCCCGCACCCGGCGCGAGCGTCCCTGGCAGCGCGTGGAGGTCGAAACAGCCGAAGCCATGGCCATCAGTGTGGCCCGAGCCCTGCACACCTCCATGCTCTACGAGCAAGAAGCACACCTGGTCGAAGAACTACGTGCCCTGGACCGGGCCAAGAGCGACTTCCTGTCAACCGTCTCCCACGAACTGCGCACCCCGCTGACCAGCATCGTCGGCTACATCGAACTCCTCGAAGACGAAGACACCGGCCCGCTGACCGGCACTCAGCACAAGATGCTCGACGTCATCGCCCGCAACGCCCACCGCCTGCGCACGCTCATCGAGGACCTGCTGACCCTCTCCCGCATCGAATCCGGCAAGTACACCTCGCACAAGAAACCGGTCGACCTGCGCCACCTGGTGACTGCCGCGGTCGACGCCATCCGGCCCGCCGCCGAAGCCGCTGCCGTGCACCTCGACGCCGACTGCCCCGACCGCCCGCTGGTGTGCGAAGCCGACAGCGACCAGCTCGACCGGGTCCTGATGAACCTGCTCTCCAACGCTGTCAAGTTCACCCCCCACAACGGGCAGGTCCGCGTCCATGCTGCCCAGCAGGACGGACACGCCGTCATCAGCGTCAGCGACACCGGCATCGGCATCCCCGACGCCGAGCAGAAACAGCTGTTCACCCGCTTCTTCCGCGCCTCCAACGCCAACGACGCGGCCATCCCCGGCACCGGACTGGGCCTGACCATCGTCCGCACCATCATCGACAACCACGGCGGCACCACCGAGATCCACTCCCGCCAGGGCCAGGGCACCACGGTCACCGCACGCCTGCCCCTCACAGCCACCGACCAGGCCACCACAACCCCCTGAGGAGCGGCCATGGGACTCGAACGGCGAGCTTCGAAAGGCCGGACCTGCGCGTCTGCCGTATCTGTTGTGAAAGGTGATCCCTTCCCCTCACAGGAGGACGTCATGAGAAGACACATCCCCGCGGTCATAGCCGCTGCCGGCGCTGCCGCACTGCTGACCGTTGCGGTGCCGACGAGCGCCCACGCGGCGACCGGCACGTTCACCTACACACACGCCTACACCAAGCTGCCCGTCACGCTGAACAACCCAGCCGACGCATCCTGCATCCAGACCACCGCCAACGGCCCGACGACCAACAACACCAGCAGCAACGTCACGCTGTAGCCCAGCCCTGCCTGCCAGGGCGAGCCGCTTGGCACGCTGCCGCCGAAGGGCTCGGCGAGCCTGGCCTTCGCCAGCGTCGTCTTCACCGCACCCTGACCCACCACCGCACCTCACCGCGAACTCCTATGGCCTGCGCCGCCGCAGGTTCGCCCGGCACCGTCCCGCGGGGCCTGGACATCGACCGGTGGCCCCTTGGACTTCGGGCACAGACCGGCACCCTTTGGGACAAGGCTGAGTGCTGCTTGAACTGCGGCAAAGGGCGGCGCTCGACGCAATTCTGGGCGAGGACTGACCGTACGCGCCCTACAGCCCGAGGCCGACGAGCGCATCACGGCCCGCATTCACCCTGTCGGGCACTCAGCGACACCGCCATCAGCGCAGCCGACGTGACTTCGTGCAATCCGGCTGAGGAGGTGAGGCAGGGCCCCGGCTCCCTCTGCCATGACAGCGCCGGGGCCCCGCGCTGTGCCGGGGAGGCATTCTGCTCAACGAGCCGTGCACCCGGGCGTCACCGCGCCCGGCCGGTCACCGGTTGGTGTGGTAGGCGATGACGCTGCTGGCCAGACAGGGGCTGCTGGCGCACTGAGCTGCGTATCTGACCAGCGGACTCAACGGCGGGCAGGAAGTCCGCCAGGACGTAGAGCCGGGCCGCGGTGCCTGTAGCCCTGGCCGGTCGGGGACTTTGCCCGTGAGGACGCCACGACGCAAGGGAGAGACCCGGGATGATGACCGAACGCAGGCGCCGCCGTACCCTGACGGCGCCGTCGACCAGGTCGCCGCGCGACCCACGCCGGGAGGGCTAGGCGGGCCCGAGCGCGGCCGCGGGGATCTCGCGGTCCAGCACGGCGAGTGCGGCGGCGTGCCGTCCCTCCGCGTCGTAGTCGAAGGTGAACGTCAGGATCCGCACCTGGTCGCCCGTGGGCTGGACGACCTCCCAGTGCCGTACCCGCCGGGCAGGGCGGTCCGGCGACGGCTCCGCGGTCTCTCCCGTGCGGGGTGCAGCCGTTGGGCAGCCGGGTCCCGGGATCGTCGGCCGGCCCCGGGTCACTGTCGACGATCCTGGCCCGCACGGACAGGCGGCCGATGCCCGCGGCGTCGGCCGTGGTGACACCGTCGGCCTGGGCGACCACCCAGTCCTTCGGCACCCTGAAACGGGCCAGGCCACGCAGGTGCGTGACCTCCCTCAGTTCCTCCGTGGGGGCCAGCTTGCGCACGGCGGCCGCGTACTGGCTCCGCACCCTCTCCAGGCCGAACCGCTGGTCAGGGAGGACGGCGCAGACGCGTTCGTACGTCTCCACGGCCTCCTGCCCCAGGCGGTGCACCTCCTGCAGGGCGGACGGGCCCTCATCCTCGGCCAGCAGGCGGCACAGACGGGCCTTGACGTCGGCCGCGTACAGCGCGACCTCGTGGGCGGGCACGCCGTCCGGCGGGCCGTGCAGGAAACCTCCGGCGGAGCGCATCACGGCTGACGTGGCCGTCCAGGGGGCCGATGCCGGGCACCAGGGACTCGTAGGTCGCGAGAGCGGAACGGGCGACCCGCACCCCCTCGGAGACGGCGCCGCCCGCGGCCAGGATCGCCGCCTGGTTGTACAGCACCGAACCGAGCACCAGCGCGTGCTGGACGTCGTTGGGCTCGGCTGTCTGCAGTGCCCTGACCGCCTGCTCCGCCTTGCGGCTGCTCACCAGCGCACGCTGAATGCTTCCGCTCTGCCAGTGCTCGACGGCGGCCCGGCTCTCCTTCTCCGCCGTTCTGCGCAGTCTCGTGGAACTCAGTGACATGCGGCCCCCCGCTCCGTCCGTTCCGGCGTGCGGTGCGCCATGCCGGATCACAGATTGTGCAGGACGGTGATCGACGGCGACAACGGGGCTGCGGACCAACGGGTACGGTCTCGATCTCCGTCGAGCGGCCCGCCGCGAACTGCGTTACCGCCGTCGGGTTCAGGGCGCGCCGGGTGCCCTCTGCGGCCGGGGGCCGGCGCCCGACCGGTGGCCGGTCGCGACGCACGGGAGGGCGGGACTGGGTCGCACAGCGCGCCGAGCGCTAAGGCCACTGCTGAGGAGAGGGGTATTGGCCAATTGCCACGAGCTGTACCTGCCCATAGCGGTGGCCCCAGAGCCGTCGGAACTTTGATGTGTCCTGTTCACGCCGTTTTGCCAAGTGAACGGGAGGGGCTGATTCCTGCCCGCATGAGAGGCGAATTGCCGGGCATGGCCCGGACGTTTGTGCGAGTCCTGTGACAGGTTGTGGGCGCCCGGTGACCAGTGGGGCCACCGGGGTCTGTCTTCCTGTGGGGGAAGGATGCACAAGCGTGCCTTCGGCATGCCGTTTCGGCGTGCCCGCAAGAGATCAGCCACCGGCGTCGCCCTGGCGGCGCTCACCTCGGCAGCGCTGGCCGTCTCGGTGCTGCCCGGCGCGAGCCCGGCGGTGGCCGACGACAAGCCGGTGTCGGTATGGGGCAAGGACAGCCCGGACTTCGAGATGCCGGCGGTGAAGGTCGGCGCCAACCGGCCGGTGGCCTCCGAGCCGTCCCAGAACCCGACGGACGACAAGTTCCTGCCGTGGCAGCGCGAGCAGCGCGAGCGCGTCAGGGGCAGCGCGGGCAAGGCGGGCGGCGGCAAACAGGCGCCGGAGCGCGCCGCCGCCGCGGACACCTCGACGTCGAGCGTCGTCCCCGAGGGCCAGGGCAACGTTCCCTGGCACCGCCACACCAGCTTCGCAATCACGGACGCGCTCACCGCGAAGATCGACTACTCGACCGGCAACCTGATGCTGACGGCGACGGACTTCGACATCGCCGGCGTCGGCCAGCGCCTGCAACTGGCGCGGACCTACAACTCCCTTGACGCTCCCTGGGGCCGGGTCTCGCAGCGCTGGTGGCAGCAGTACGAGCGCTACCTGTCCGTCGGCTCCTCGGAAGTGATCTTCTATGACGCTTCCGGTGCCACGGTCCGCTTCACCAAGAACAGCGACGGCTCCTTCACAACGCCGAAGGGCTACTCGCAGGACCTGAAGAAGAACGCGGACGGCACCTACACGCTGACCAAGTGGAAGTCGGGCGCGAAGGAGACCTACAACCAGTACGGCAGCCTGACGAAGATCACCGACCGCAACAAGGGCACGATCACCGTCACGCAGCACGACGAGAACGGTCAGAACAAGGGGTTCAAGCTCACCGAGACCCGCTCGGGCCGCTTCATCGACCTGGTGAAGACCTACCCGTCGCAGTGGCAGGCCAAGGACAACACCGGCCGCACCGCCGTCTACAACCTCGACGCGAACGGCAACCTGACCTCCACCACCGACACCGAGGGCAAGACGGTCACCTTCCGCTACGACTCCTCCGGCCGGATCGACAAGATCACCACGGCCGAGGGCCGGGTGACGGTCTTCACCTACGACGACACCAATCGCGTCACCTCCATGCTGCGCGGCACCGGCTTCAACAGCGACGGCCACACCGGCCCGACCTGGACCTACGGCTACAGCGCCGCATCCCCGACGGCCGCCGGGACGACCACGGCCAAGGACCCGGAGCTGCACGCCACCAAGTACGTCCATGACGGCGACGGCAGGGTCACCGAGGTGACCGACGCCCTGGGCCGCAAGCGGTCGACGAAGTTCGACGCCAACAACAACATCGACTCCGCCACGGACGCGATGGGCTCGGGCACCACCCCGGGCAACGTCACCGACTACGGCTTCAACACCCGCAACAACCTGGAGACCGTCACCCTGCCGACCGGCGCCAAGACGGTCAACACCTGGCAGACCATCGCCGGCGGCGACGTGCCCAAGGACTCCACCAACGCCGACGGCGAGAAGACCAGCTTCACCTATGACACCGTCGGCAACACCACGTCGGTGGCGCAGACCGGCACCGGCGGCGGCAGCGTCACCTACGAGTACAACCCCGCCACACCCACCTGCGGCGGCTTCGAGGGCCAGCGCTGCAAGGCGAAGACGAAGATGACGTCCACCAAGACCGTCGTCACCGACTTCCACTACGACGACAAGGGCAACCTGGAGTGGGTCAAGCCCCCCGCGCCGCTGGACAAGACCACCTTCACCTACGACGACCTGGGCCGCACCAGGACGGTCACCGACGCCCGCGGCATCACCAAGACGTACACGTACGACAACCTCGACCGCATCCGCACCGTCACCTCCCCGAACACCGTGAAGGTCGAGTACTGGTACGACGGCGACGGCAACCTGGTGCAGCGCTCGGACGGCACGGGAACGGTGAAGTACGACTTCGACCCGCTGCAGCGTGAGACGGTCCGCCACCTGCAGGACGGCTCGCAGACCCTGCTCGCCTACACGCCCGCCGGCAACGTCGACTACTACCAGGACCCGGCCGGCACGGTCGACTACACGTGGAACGAGGTCAACAAGCTCAAGGAGCTGAAGGACCCGCAGGGCCGCGTGACGACGTACCAGTACAACAACAACGACGTCCGCACCACGACCGCCTACCCAGGCGGCACCGTCCAGAAGGTCGACGTCGACAACTCCAGCCGTCCCAAGTCCATCAAGGCGACCTCACCGCAGGGCACCCTGGTCGACCTTGCCTACACCTACAACTACGGCACAGACGGCAAGACCGACGGCGCCAAGATCCGCACCTCCACGGACAACGTCCGCGGCACCAAGCGCACCTACTCCTACGACGGCGCGGGCCGCTTCTCCTACGCCAAGGAGGAGAAGTCCGGAGCGGTCACGGACTCCTGGCAGTACTGCTACGACCTGGCCGGCAACCTCACCTCCCAGGGCACCGAGCAGGGCTGCCCGCGCGGCACCACCTACACCTACAACGACGCCCAGCAGCTCACGTCCAAGTCCACCACGAGCGGCCCCTGGTCGTACGACGCCATCGGCAACGAGACGGCCGGCGCCTCCACGGACGACTACGCCCGCACGGGAGAGTCGTACACCGACCACTCGCAACTGACGTCGATCACGGTGGCGGGCAAGGCATACGCCGGTCAGTACGGCTCCACCGACCAGAGCGAGCGCATCAAGCTCGGTGACACCTTCTTCCACAACGGCCCGCTCGGCCTGTCGGCGAAGACCACTGCCGGTGTGGACATGGGCTTCAACCGCGAACCCGGGGGCACGTTGAACTCCATGACGACCGGGGGCAAGACGTACTACTACCTCACGGACGCCATCGGCAGCGTGGTCGCCCTGGCGGACGCGGACGGCAACAAGGTCAACACCTACACCTACAGCCCCCGCGGAGTGCGCATCCTGGCCCAGTCCTCCGAACCGGTCGCCCAGCCCTACCGCTTCGCCGGCGGCTTCCAGGACCCCACGGGCCTGTACCACTTCCAGGCCCGCTACTACGACGCCAACATCGGCCGCTTCACCCAGCCCGACCCCTCCGGCCAGGAGAAGAACCCCTACCTCTACGCCGAAGGCGATCCCGTCAACCGCATCGACCCCAACGGAACACTGTCGTTCGGGCCAGTTCTGGACGCCATCTCTTTGGGCAACGATGCCGCAACCGTGGGCAAAGCATGGAATGCGGCAGTTGACGGTGACTACGGCAGGGCCGCCGGTATCACCTTCGGTTTGGCCTTCGGTAAAGCGGTCGAGGGAACCTGCATCGGTGTCGCCGGGGCCCTTACGGGAGGTACCGGAGCAGCAGCTTCTGCTGTTCCCTGCATGGTGGCTGGCGAGTATGCCGGTTCCTTCGCAGAGGAACAGACTGTGAAAGCCTGGTCCTAAATAGTTCCCGACGGGGTGGCGTCACCATACGCCGCCCCGCTCACGGCAAGGAGAAACCGTGATTCAGATCGCCTCAGAGGGTAAAGGGTGGTGGATTCCCGAAGGATGGGGGCCTCTCATCTTCATCGCTGCCCTCGCGTGCGTTTTCGGAATTATTGTCTATTATCGGAAACGGCAGAAGTGAGGTGCACTCGGCGACGAGAAACGCGGAGATAAAGGCCCATGAGTTCGGGCATTTCACTGTCATCGCCATGAATCATTATATTTTGGCTCTCATCATTTCCGGCAGGAGGCACTGAATCTATCCTGATTGGGGCTGCTGGACCCGCATGCGCCGCTTCGTCGCCGGTGCACTGCCCGAGGCGATGGTCCCGGCGGCTTTCGTGCTGCTGCCCGCGCTGCCGCTGACAGCCAACGGCAAGCTGGACCGGCGCAGCCTGCCGCGGCCGGCACGCCGTGGCGGTGCCGGCCGCGAGCCGGGCAGCGCCCACGAGCGGCTGCTGTGCCGTCTGTTCGCGGAGGTCCTCGGCGTCGACACCGTCGGCGTGCGGGACGGCTTCTTCGAGCTCGGCGGGTCCTCGCTGCTGGCGACCCGCCTGGTCAACCGGATCGGCACCACGCTGTCCCTGGACGTGCCGGTGCGCTGGATCTT
This sequence comes from Streptomyces sp. NPDC052682, assembly GCF_040678435.1. Classification (NCBI taxonomy): domain Bacteria; kingdom Bacillati; phylum Actinomycetota; class Actinomycetes; order Kitasatosporales; family Streptomycetaceae; genus Streptomyces; species Streptomyces sp. NPDC052682. Next base: position 46,371 of record NZ_JBFATS010000028.1, read on the forward strand.
CGAGTCACCCACCGTCGCCGAGCTGGCCGGCCGCCTGGAGGCGGAGCCCTCGCACGGTGAGGCGTCCCGTGCGCCCCGTCGCCCGGTGTTGGTGCGCAGGACACCGCCCGGCGGCGCCCCCGCCTCGCCCGCCTCGCCCCCTTTTCGAGGCCCCCGACCCGCTCGCAGGGAGGACTGAAGTATGCGCATCACCTCTGGCCAGGACGCGGAGGGCGAAGTCGAACCAGACCTGTCCGACCCGCACTTCTACGGTACCGGCGACCCGCACCCGGTATGGGCCCGGCTGCGTCGTGACGGACCGGTTCGCCGTACGTGCCCCGTGGGTGACCAGACGGAGTTCTGGGTCGTGACCCGGTACGCGGACGTGTCCCGGGTGCTGAGCCGGCACGAGGAGTTCACCGCTTCCCAGGGCAACATCCTGACCACGCTGGGCCGTACCGACATAGCGGGCGGCAAGATGCTGGCGGTCAGCGATCCGCCCGACCACCACCGGCTCAAGAGCCCGCTCACCCCCTACCTGGGCAGCAAGCGGGCGGTGGGCGGCTTGGAGCCCCAGCTGCGAAAGTTCGCGCGCCGCCTGCTGTCGGTCGGCGCCCGTGAGGGCACCTGGGACTTCGCGGCCGAAGCGACGTACTTCCCGATCGCCCTCGGTGGTCTGCTCCTGGGCATCCCGGAATCCGCCTGGGAGAAGCTGAGGCATTTCACCTACGCGGCCGTCGCCGAGTCCGACCCGGACTTCGCCGTGGCCGGGAAGTCCCGCGCCGCCGTGCTGAGCCGGGCCCACTCCGAGATCTTCCTGTACTTCCGCACCGAGGTGTCCCGCCCGGGGCGCGCCGAGGCCGACGACCTCATCGGAGCGCTGCTGCGGGCGGCCCCCGACGGGCGGCCGATGACCCAGGAGGAGGTGATCCTCAACGCCTACAGCCTGCTGATCGGCGCCACCGTCACCACCTCCCACGCGGCCAGCGCCGGTCTGCTGGCGCTGCTGGAGAACCCGCGCGAATACGACCGCTGGCAGCACAGCGGGGACACCGTGACCCTGGTGGAGGAGATCCTGCGCTGGTCCTCACCCGCCAACCACGCGCTGCGCCACACCACCGAGGCGGCCCGACTGAACGACACGGCCGTCGGCGCCGGACAGCCGGTGACGGCCTGGCTGGGCTCCGCCAACCGCGACGAGAACGTCTTCCCGGAGCCGTTCCGCTTCCGCGCCGACCGCAGCCCCAACCGGCACATCGCCTTCGGGGCCGGAGTGCACCGGTGCATCGGCGCCCACCTGGCCCGACTCGCGCTGAACGTGCTGTTCGAGGAGATCGACAAGAACTTCGAGCGGATCGAGCTGGCCGGTGAACCCCGCCATCTGCACTCGACCTTCATCGCGGGGATCAAGAACCTCCCCGTGCGCTCGGTGCTCAGCCCCGACGGGCACGCGCTGAAAGACCTGCCGCCGCTCGGCAACCCCATGGAGGAAGCGCAGTGACATCCGTAGCCCTGCCGGAATCCGCCCGGCCGGCGTCCGCGTCCGGCACCTGGTCGCACCCGGCCCAGCACGTCGTGCGCTGCCTGCACATCAAGGGCGACTTCGAAATCCAGGCGGCCAGGACCGCCTTCGCGGCGCTGCTCGAACGGCACCCGCTGCTGCGCACCGTGCTCCCGGGCGGTGCCGCCGTCCCGGCTGTCACCGCACCGGACCCCGCGCGCGTCGACTTCGGCACGAGCGAGGTGCCGGCTGCACAGGCCCTCGCCCGGGCAGCCACGGTGGCGGCCGAGCCCTTCGACCTCGCCCGCGGACCGCTGCTGCGTTTGCGTGTTCTCGGACTGGGTGACGGCGAGTGGCTGCTGGTGGCCGTGGCCCACCGACTGGTGCTCGACCCCGGCACGCTGGACGCTTTCCTCGCCGAACACGCGCGCACGTACGCTGCCGTGCTGCGCGGCGGCCCGGCCGCCGGCCGGGGCCCCGCCCAGCCCGCGGACGCGGTCTGGCCGGCGGCCGAGGAGGCAGCCGCCGCCCGGGACCGCGGGCTGCGTGAGGCGGCCGGGCTGCCCGTCCTCGACCTGCCGACCGACCACCCCCGGCCGTCGCGCCCGGAACGCGCCGCAGCCGTGGTGCGCTGTACTCTCCCGCACCCGCTGGCGCGGCGGCTGCACGCGCTGGCCGCGGCACCGCAGGACCCAAGCGTGCTGTACGCGGCCACGGCCGTCCTGCTCGCCCGCCACACCGGGCAGGGCGCCGTACCGCTGCTGGTGCCGGTGTCGCCCGAGCAGGACCAGCCGGGTACGGTGCTTCGCCGGCCGGAGACGGACGTCGTGCTCACCCTCCGGCTGGCGGAGAACCCGACCTTCCACCAGCTGGCAGAACACATCCGTGAGGAACTCGCCCGCGCCCGCGCCGACGCGGGCGCGCTGACTGCGGGCGCTCTGGCGGCAGCCGTCGGCACGGGCGGCGACCTTGGCCGCCAGCCCGTACCGGTCAAGGTCGCCGCCCGTGCCCCGGCCGGTCCGCCGCTGCAATACCCCGGCGCCTCCTGCACCTGCGTCGAAGCCGATCCCGGTACGGCGGCCCGCGACCTCTCGCTCCGCTTCGACCTCCACGAAGAGGCGCTGAGCGCGACGCTGGAGTACGACAGCGGCCTTTTCGAGCCGGTGACCGCGCGGCGGCTGATCCGGCGCCTGGAACACCTGCTGGCCGCGGTCGCGGACGACCCGCACCGCCCGGTCGCCGAACTGCCGGTGCTCCCGCCCGAGGAGCGGGCCCTGGTGGTCACCGAATGGAACCGCACCGCGCGCGACTTCCCCCGGACCCGTACCACCTCCTCTCTCTTCGAGGAACAGGTCACGCGCGCTCCGCACGCGATCGCCGTGCAGCACGACAACGAACAGCTCACCTACCGGGAACTCAACCTGCGCGCCAACCGGCTGGCACACCGGCTGATCGATGCCGGCGTGCGCCCCGACCACCCGGTCGGGCTGTGCCTGCCCCGCTCGGTCGACATGGTGGTGTCGCTCATCGCCATCCTGAAGGCGGGCGGTGCCTACCTGCCCCTCGACCCCGGCCACCCGGCACAGCGGCTGGCCTTCGTCGTCCAGGACGCCGGCGCCCGGATCGTCGTCACGGACACGGCCCACGCGGACGCGTTCGCCGACACGCCGGCCACCGTCCTGCGCCCGGAGCAGCCGGATCCGCACGCGCCCGGCCCCGAACCGGCCGACCCGCGGGTGGCGGCCACGGCCGAGCACCTCGCGTATGTCATCTACACGTCCGGCTCCACCGGGCGGCCCAAGGGCGTCGCCGTCACGCACCGGGCCCTCAGCCGCCTCGTCAAGGGCGCCGACTACGCCCGGCTCGGCCCCGGCGAGGCGCATCTGCACCTGTCCCCGCTCACCTTCGACGCCTCCTTGCTGGAGGTGTGGGGGCCGCTGCTGAACGGCGGCACGGTGGTGCTGCCGCCTTCCGGCCTGCCCTTCCCGGACCAGCTGAAGGCGGCGCTGCGCAACCACCGGATCACCACGCTGCTGCTGATCTCCCCGCAGCTGCAAGTGGGGGCCGAGCAGTTTCCCGAGGACCTGGCACGAGTGCGGCAGCTGCTCGTGGGCGGCGACGTCCTCTCGCCGGCCGCCGCCGCCCGCCTCCTGCCGCACCTGGACGACACCCGGTTCCTGCACGTCTACGGCCCCACCGAGTGCACGCTCTTCGCCACCTGGCAGCCCATCGAGGCCGCGGACACCCTCCGCCCCACCATCCCCATCGGCAGGCCGCTGGCCAACACCCAGGCGTATGTCCTCGACGAGCGGCTGAACCCGGCGCCGGTCGGCGTACCCGGTGAGCTGTGGCTCGGCGGCGACGGACTGGCCAGAGGGTATCTCGGCCGGCCGGACCTCGACGCGCAGCGGTTCGTCGCGAGCCCGTTCGGCGCGCCGGGCAGCAGGATGTACCGCAGCGGCGACCTCGCCCGGTGGCTGCCCAACGGGCGGCTGGAGTTCCTCGGCCGCGGTGACGACCAGGTCAAGATCAGGGGCTACCGGATCGAACTGGGCGAGATCGAGGCGGCGCTGGCGGAGCATCCCCGAATCCGTTCGGTGGCCGTCGTGGTACGCGACGACGCGCCCGGCGGGCGGGCACTGGCGGCCTACCTCGTCGGCGACGACCTTCCCCAGGACGCGGCGCTGCGCGAGCACCTGTCGTCCCGGCTGCCGTCGTACATGGTGCCCGCGGCCTTCGTCCGCCTCGACGAGCTGCCGCTGACGGCGAACGGAAAGCTGGACCGCAGGAACCTGCCGGCACCCAGGAGCGGCGGCGCACCGCCCCCCGCCACAGCACCGGCGGACACGCCGCAGGGCCAGGTCCTGGCGGCCATGGCCGAGGTCCTCCAGACGGAAGGCATCGGCCCGGACGACGACTTCTTCGAGTACGGCGGCAACTCGCTGCTCCTGGTCGACCTCTTCACCCGGCTCCAGGAACGCTTCCCCGACGCCGGCCTGGAACTCGCGGACCTGCTCGACAACCGCACCGGCGCCCGCATCGCCGGACTCCTGGACACAGCACAGGGACGTGCATGAGCGGCGATCCGACCCGCTGGATCCTCGGCACACCGGCCGGCGGCCCCGACAGGGATCGCCTCTTGTGCTTCCCGCACGCCGGCTCCGGCGCGAGCGCCTTCACGGCCTGGCGCGCCCACCTGCCGGAGGCGGTGGAGCTGTACCCGGTGCAGCTGCCCGGGCGGGAGAACCGCAGCGGCGAACCCATGCCGGACACCCTCGACGAGCTCGCCGCCCGGCTGGCCGACGACCTGCTGCCGCTGCTCCGGCCCCCCTACCTGCTGTTCGGCCACAGCTTCGGCGGCCTCGTCTGCTATGCCCTCGCGGCCGAACTGCACCGGCGCGGGCACCCGTTGCCGCGACAGCTGCTGATCTCCGGCGCGCGACCGCCGCACCTCGCGGCCAAGGACGCCTACCACGCACTTGGCCACGACGAGTTGCTCAGCCACGTACGCGACACGGGCGGCATCTGCGCACCCCTGCTCGAACACCCTACGTTCGTGCGCCGCCTGCTCGACGTTGTCCGCACCGACCTGCGGATCGCCGCCGAGTTCCAACCCACCCGCGCCGCGGCCCTGCCCTGCCCGGTCACCGTCTTCGCCGCGGAGGACGACCCCGTGGTGTCACCGGCGGAGATGGAGGGCTGGCAGCACTACACGGCCGGGGAGTTCGTCACGCACCGGGGCCCCGGCGATCACTACGCGGTCTACGACCCCTCCGGTGGGTTCTTCCACACGATCGTGCGCAGCCAACGATGAGGAGACAACCCGGCATGGACACCGTTGTGACCACCCGATCACCTTCGCCGCCGCAGCTGTCCGGCGCGGAGGGCGACCAGATGCTGAAAGTGCCGCAGTTCCGCGGTGCCGTCGAGACCGACGCGCGACTGCTGAGCGGCTGCGCCGAAGCCTGCGCGGAGCTGACCGCAAGGCTGCCGCCCCGCGCCGAACGCACGCCCGGCCAGCGGGACACCGCCGACCGCGCGGAGCGCACGGCCCGCCGCGCCCGGCACGACTTCCTCGCCGTGCACGCCGGGCGGGTCTACGACGAGCTGACCGACGCCCGCCGGCTCCGGCTCCGGCTGGACGAACTCGCCTTCCAGGCAGCGGCACAGTACCCGGGCCTGGTCCCCACCCGCGCCCAGGACGCCGCTGACCGGCTGCTGCCGCAGGCCGCGAAGTCCGGCGGGGAAGTCGACCAGGGAATCTTCTTCGGACACCTGCTGGACCGCCGCGACACCGGCGAGCACCTCATGCGCGCGATGCTCGCACCCACCCCGCGGGCGCTGGAACTCCTCCCCGAATTCGGCCGCACCGGCCGGCTTGACCTCGGCCAGGCGCAGATCCGCCGCGACGGCTGCGTGGCCGAGGTGACCATCTGCAACCAGCACGCCCTCAACGCCGAGGACGACGCGGTGGTCGAGGCCCTGGAGACAGCCGTCGACCTCGCCCTGCTCGACGACTGCGTGAAGGTGGGCGTACTGCGCGGCAGCGTCCTGACCCACCCGCGCTACAGCGGCCGACGCGCCTTCGGCGCCGGAATCAACCTCACCCACCTCTACACCGGCCGGATCTCCTTCCTGGACTTCATGCTCCGCCGTGAACTCGGCTACATCCGCAAACTGGTCCACGGCCTCGCCCACGGCCCGGCCGACGACCTGTACCACCTGCCGGGCGGCAAGCCATGGGTGGGCGCCATCGACACCTTCGCCATCGGCGGCGCCACCCAGGTCGCACTGGTGCTGGACCGGGTGATCGCGGGCTGCGACGCCTACTTCTCCCTGCCCGCCCTCACCGAGGGCATCATCCCCGGCGCGGCCAACATGCGGCTCGGCCGCGTGGTGGGCCGCCGCATGGCCGAACGGCTGATCTTCTTCGGCGAGCGCGTCGAGGCGGACAGCCCCCAGGCCCTCGCGTTGTGCGACGAGGTCGTCGCGCCGGACGCGGTCGGAGCCGCGGTGGCGACGGCCGCCGACCGCCTCGCCGACCCCGCCGTCGTCGGCAACCGCCGCATGCTGAACCTGGCCGAGGAGCCCGACGACCTCTTCCGCACCTACATGAGCCGGTACGCGCTGGAGCAGTCGACCCGCATGCACAGCCCCGACGTGGTGGCCAAGCTGGAACGCACCTGGATCAACAGAAAACCGTCCGCAACGCGCACAGGGAGCCAGCACAGCTCATGACCACGCTCGCCGACGAGCCACTCAACGACCTCCGCCCGCTGCCCCAAGCACTGCTGCCCTCGCCCCTGCCACTGCGCTTCGTCACCGAGGCAGGCACGGATGCCGACTCACCGCCCCCCGACTTCGCCCCGCCCCCGCACGACACACTGCGCGAGGCCTACCGCCGCATGGTCATCGCCCGGCGCTTCGACGAGCAGGCGTCCGCCCTGACCAGGCAGGGGCAGCTGGCCGTCTACCCGTCCAGTCGCGGCCAGGAGGCATGCCAGGTGGGCGGGGTCCTCGCGCTGCGCCGGCAGGACTGGCTCTTCCCGACCTACCGGGACACCGCCGCTGTGGTCGCCCGCGGCCTGGACCCGGTGGAGGTCCTGACCCTGCTGCGCGGCGACCGTCACTGCGGCTACGACCCCGCGGCGACCCGCGTGGCACCCCTGTGCACCCCGCTCGCCACCCAGCTCCCGCACGCCGTCGGGATGGCCGACGCGCTGCGCCGCCAGGGCGCGGACAGCGTCGTGATGGCCTTCGTGGGTGACGGCGGCACGAGCGAGGGCGACTTCCACGAGGCGCTCAACTTCGCCGCGGTCCGCAACGCCCCCGTCGTCTTCCTCATCCAGAACAACCAGTACGCCATCTCCGTCCCGCTCGCGGACCAGACGGCGGCACCGGCACTGGCCTACAAGGGCATCGGTTACGGAGTGCGCTCCGAGCAGGTCGACGGCAACGACGTGGTGGCTGTGCTGTCAGTGGTGACCGAGGCCGTGGAGCGGGCCCGCGCCGGGCACGGCCCCTGCCTCATCGAGGCCCATACCTACCGCGTCAGCGGCCACACCAACGCCGACGACCCGCGCCGCTACCGGGACGAGGCGGAGGTGCGGCGCTGGGCGGCCGCGGACCCGATCGAGCGGCTCGCGACCTGGCTGCGCGGCCGCGGAGCCCTGAGCGAACAGGACATCGACGCCGCGCGGACGGCGGCCGAGGCCCTCGCCGCCGACCTGCGGACCCGCATCGGCACGGACAGCGGGCCGGACCCGCTGGAACTCTTCGACCACGTCTACGCCGAGCCGACGAGCCAGCTGCAAGAGCAGCGCCGGCAGCTGGAGGCCGAACTGAAAGCCAGGCAGGAGTGACATGCCCACACTGACGATGGCGCAGGCCCTCAACACCGCGCTGCGGGACGCGCTGCGCGAGGACGACCGCGTGCTGGCCCTCGGCGAGGACGTCGGCCGACTCGGCGGGGTCTTCCGCATCACGGACGGGCTGCGCGACGAGTTCGGCGAGCAGCGCTGCTTCGACACACCGCTCGCCGAGTCCGGGATCGTGGGGTACGCAGTCGGCCTGGCCGCGGGCGGGTTCCGCCCGGTGGTGGAGCTCCAGTTCGACGCCTTCGCGTACCCGGCGTTCGAGCAGATCGCCTCACACGTGGCCAAGATGCGCAACCGCACCCGGGGAAAGATGACGGTGCCGATGGTGATCCGCATCCCCTACGGCGGCGGGATCGGCGCGGTGGAGCACCACAGCGACTCCAGCGAGGCGTACTACGCGCACACCCCCGGCCTGAAGGTGATCACCCCGGCCACCGCCGAGGACGCCTACTGGCTGCTGCGGGACGCGATCCGCGACCCCGACCCCGTGGTGTTCCTGGAACCCAAGAAGCTGTACTGGACCAAAGAGGACGCCGACCTGGGGCGACGGCACGCCGCCCCCTGCGGCCAGGCCGTGATCCGGCGCCCGGGCCGCGACGTCACGCTCGTCGCGTACGGCCCCGCCGTGCCCGTCGGACTGGAGGCCGCGGCAGAGGCGGCCCGCGCCGGCATCGACGTCGAGGTGGTGGACTTGCGCACGCTCGTCCCCTTCGACGACGAGACGGTGGCGGCCTCGGTACGGCGCACCGGCCGCTGCGTGGTCGTCCAGGAGGCGCAGGGGTACGCCGGCATGGGCGCCGAGATCGCGGCGCGGGTGCAGGAACGCTGCTTCCACTCACTGGCGGCGCCGGTGCTGCGGGTGGCCGGCTTCGACATACCGTATCCGCCGCCGAAGCTGGAGCACGCCTGTCTGCCCGGCGTGGACCGCGTACTGGACGCCGTCCACCGCCTCCAACTCGACGAGCAACCAGACCTCCGGCACCTCGCCCCGGAGCCGGCATGACGACCGGGTCCGACGTCCGGGTGTTCCGGCTGCCCGACCTCGGCGAAGGGCTGACGGAGGCGGAGATCGTCGAGTGGCGGGTGGCCCCCGGCGAGCAGGTCGCGGTCGATCAGGTGGTCGCCGAGGTCGAGACGGCGAAGGCCGTGGTCGAGGTGCCCGTCCCGTACGAGGGCGTGGTGCTGGAACTGCACGGCGCAGCCGGCGACATGCTCCCGGTGGGCGCACCCCTGATCACCGTCGGCGGCGAGGAGACACCGTCCGGCAGCGGGAACGTCCTCGTCGGCTACGGGACCAGCCCGACCGCCACGCTGCCCCGCCCGCGCAGCCAGCGTGCGGTGACGCCACCGGCAACGACCGGGGCCGCCCACCGGACCCCGGGCGCCGCACCGCTGGTGATCTCCCCCTTGGTCCGCGCGCTGGCACGACGGCACGGCATGGACCTGACACGCGTGGTGCCCAGCGGGCCCTACGGCGTCATCCTGCGCCGCGACATCGAGCAGGCGCTCACAGCCGCCCTACAGCCAACTTCGCCGGGCACAGCCGAAGATGACCCTGCCGCCGCCGACGAGCGGATTCCGCTGCGAGGCCGACGACGCACCGTGGCGGACAAACTCGCCCGCAGCAGCGCGATTCCGCACGCCACCACCTGGGTCGAGGCAGACGCCACCCGGCTGGTGGAGGTCAGACAGGCCATACGGGCCGCCGACCCGGCGCGGCGGATCGGACTGCCGGGCCTGCTGGCCGCCATCTGCGTCGCAGGACTACGCCGCTACCCCGAGCTCAACTCGACAGTGGACCTCCAAAGAGACGAGATCGTCCGGCTCTCCGCCATCCACCTGGGCATCGCCGCCCAGACCGAACGCGGCCTGCTGGTCCCCGTCGTACACGACGCCCACCGGATGACACCGGCCCAGCTCACCACTGCCGTCGACACACTGACCGGGCAGGCACGCACGACAGGACCCGCCCCGAAGGATCTGATCGGCGGCACCTTCACGCTCAACAACTACGGGGTGTTCGGTGTCGACGGCGGTACCCCGCTCATCAACCACCCCGAGGCCGCCATCCTCGGCGTCGGCCGTATCGCGGACAAACCCTGGGTGGTGGACGGCGGGATCGCCGTACGCAAGGTGACCCAGCTCGCCCTCACCTTCGACCACCGAGTCTGCGACGGGGACACCGCCGCCGGCTTCCTGCGCTACGTCGCGGACTGCCTGGAACAGCCCCCCGCCTTCCTGACCGATCCCAGCCAGTACGAGTCACGGCTGCATCCATGACACCGACGACATCCCGCAGCGTTCCTGATCGTCAACGGGCTGCCGACGGTCACGCACCCAGGCAGCGTCGCCGGCATCCACAACGCCCTGGCCGGCCTCGGCTCCGACCTGAAGCGCCGCACCGCCCTCGACGGCGTGCCGCGGCTGATGGCCGTCACCGACCAGGCCGACGACACCCTGCGGCACCTCGCCCGCCCCTACAGACCTTCCGGCAGCAGAACAACCCGAAGCGACCCCCAGCCATCACCACCCCCCAGGCCGTTTTCGTACGAGGGACGCCAGGCCCGCATCCACCTCATCCACGACGGACCTGCCACCGTCGGCGGTCGCCTCATTCGCCGGCGTCCGCGACAGTTCGCCACCCTCATCCTCGCCCGGGTCAGCGCCGGAACCTGGCAAAGACTTCGCCCCGCTCCCCAGCCCCGCCCCCAAGGGCAGCCCGCTCCCAGAACGCGTCCACGTCCACCAGGCGGCAAAACCCACGGAACAGGCCCTGCGGCGGTTCACCTGGGAACCACTGTGCCAACACCCGGTAGAAACAAGGTGACACATCGACCCGGCTCGGGACGCAACCGCCGCTTCCCAGGCGCGCTGGCGGCGCTCAGCGGAAGGTGTCGCACCGGGCCATGTCCCCGGTGCGGTAACCCAGGCCGAACCACTGCTGCCGCTGTGCGGACGAGCCATGGGTCCAGGTGTCGGGGGTCACCCGCCCCTGGAACTTCTCCTGGATACGGTCGTCGCCGACAGCGGCGGCCGCATCCAGTCCGTCCTGGATATCCGCATCCGTGAGGCTGGTGATCAGCGGCCTGCCGGTGGACTCGTCCTTGACCGTCGTTGCATGGTGCGCCCACACGCCCGCATAACAGTCGGCCTGCAGTTCCGTCTTGACCGAGGCGCTGTCGGCGCCGGTCAGCCCGTTGTGGGACTTGCCCAGCGTCCCCTGGAGGTCCTGGACATGGTGCCCGTACTCGTGGGCCACCACATAGGCCTGCGCGAAGGGCCCGCCCTTCGCGCCGAACTTCGTCCGCAACTCGTCGAAGAAGCCGAGGTCGAGATAGACCGTACGGTCGCCGGGGCAGTAGAAAGGCCCCACCTCCGACGTGGCGTTGCCGCACGCCGTGTTCACCTGCCGGCTGAAGAGCACCGTCGGCGCCTTGGTGTAAGCGACCTGGCTGCGTCCCGACTCCCGGGCCCAGTAGTCCTGGACGCTGTTGACCACCGCCACGATGCGGCAGTCGTCCTTGGTGTTGGCGTCCTGTCCGGTGCGGCAGCCCTGCTCGACCCTGGCGAAGGAGGACGAGGCCGGTGCCGGCTCGTCGCCGCCGGAGGAAAGCCCCAACTGGTCGGGGCCGATGCCGAGCACGAGCCCCACAACCAGGACGACGATGCCGACGATTCCGCCGCCGATGGTCACACCGCCACCCGGGATACGACTACCGCGCTCGTCCCGCACCTCGGAAGTGTCCAGACGGGCGTCGTCGTCGAACTGCATCAAGCGCCGCCTTCTCCCGTATGCCGTTGCCAGGTCGCTGCTCCGTGTACCCCGAATACCGCGCCCCGTGCCCTACGAGCGGCCGGCGCCCTGCGTTGCACGTCCAGATCCCGCCCGGCCCGCCGTCCCACGAGGAACCTCCACCGGGAGTCCTGATCCCGGCGAGCCCCATATGCGCTGTCGACCGTCGAAACCCATTTCCCGCAAGCGCAAGCGCACCCCATGGAACATCGGCCGCCCGCACTTGACGGCGGGCGAGAGCCCACGGCTCCTCTCGGCGGCTCCTCGGATGTGCAGAACCTCCAGGGCTGGCGGGAAGTGAGACCCACCAACTCCGAGTAAGTACACTCCGGCGGCCGGGTCCCCCGGCCACCACAGCCGGCTGCTCCAGTCCACCATGCCAACCGGTTGTAACGGCCCAAGCCCGGTCGCGCCGAGCAGCAGCGCGACCGGCAGCCGCAGAGGTGCAACCGCCGCACGGCCCCCTTCCAGAAGGCAGGACCACGTTCAAGTCGTGGCCGGCGCTCCACGACAAGCCCCCACCAACAGGTGAGGGCCTTACGCCCACCGCATGCCGATGGCGGAGAGCTGTTCGATCCGCTCCGGGGAAAGTGCCGCGGCCCTGGACCGCTGGTTACCGACCCAGGCACCGAGCTTGATGGCCCGTTCTTCCTGGTCCTCACCGCGACCGCCGTCCCGGTTGCCTCCGACGCAGATGATCTCGATGTGTTTGCGCGGCACGCGAAGGTGCCCCTCGCGCTCGTAGAACTGCTTGGCGGCGGCATAGTTCATGGCCCATTTGTCGGCCTGCGTCCGGCGCGGCTTGGGCTTCTCGTCCTCGGTCGCGGGCTGGATGCCAAGGATGTGCTCACACATCCACTGCTGGACGGTGGTGAGCTTGTCCCAGCCGAGCCGGACCGAGCGCACCCAGCGCCCCAGATCCTCGCCCTGGTGCACGACGTCGCCGGGCTCGGCCGGCAGCTTGCCACCAGTCTCCAGGTGCATGCGGGTGAGGTGGAAGCAGCGCTGCCATGCCACCGGCCATGCCGGGCACCAGGCGGGGTCGATTGCCTCCAGTTGTTCGCGCCGCTCGGCCGAAAGGACCCAGGCTGACGTCGTCTTCACCGGTAGACCCTGTGCCTGCCGTTGCTCGGCCTCCATACCCCGGCGGGCGGCGGCCCTGGCGTTCTTCAGGAAGATCCCAACCCGGTACCCCTTGTACGTGGCGTCCAGGGGCGCCAGGAGGTGGCCCGCTTCGGTCGCCCACCCACGAGCCGCAGTGAGGCCTTCCTCCCATGCGACGTCGTAGTGCGACCACACCATGCCCAGCTTCTCCAACTGCTCGATGCGGTCGGCGTCCATGCCCCCGCGGGCGTAGAACCTTCGGGCGTCGGCGATCCATTGCCCCAGTGGAAACCCGGCGAGCGAGGCCGGCCACCCCTCAGCTTCCGCCTCCTGGCCCTCGGGCACGCGGTAGGTGAACGGGACCCTCAGGTCGTCATGGAGTCGGTGGTATATGGCGGCGGCTTCGATGCCGCGCCGCCAGTGCTCGTGCTCGGGATTGAGGACGCGCAGGTTAATGAACGCGGCCAGCTGCGTGGGGTCACGCGGCGTGGAGAACCTCAGCAGCTCTCTGGCCGGCACCGACAGTCGGTCGCTTCGGTCGCTGCCGGCAGCTTCGTCTTCCTGGCCCCCGCTGCGGGTCTGTACGCCCCTGACACGGCTTCGCGCCTGGGGCTCGGCGAGCTGCTCCACAATGCGGGCGTCGTGTGCCCGAAGCGCTTCCAAGAGCTTGGCCAGACCGCCGTACGCCCGGCTGGTGAGCATGTTGTCCGGCGTCTCCCCGGGGCCGAGCAGGACCGGCACCACGAGGGAAGCGACCTTGCCCTCGCCGGGCTGCATGCGCAGCGCTCGGCCGACGGCCTGGACGAGGTCGGGCATCGAGCCACGCACGTCCGCGAAGTACACGGAGTCACAGTGGGATGTATCGACGCCTTCACCGAGCACGCGAACGGACCCGAGGAACGTCTTCTCCACGACCGTGCCGTCAGCAGCGATGCCCTGGGAGAACTCGTCGAGGACACGGCGCCGGTGGAGCGGCTTGTGCTCGCCGCAAAGCCAGTTGGCCCAGATGGTCATCGGGTACAGCTCGGGGTCGGTGGCGTGCAGCTGCTTCGCGACGTCGCGAAGGCCGGCCGCGAAAGCCTCGGCCTCGCGGACCTGGTCGTGGAAGACGAGCGTCCTGCGGAAGCCTTCCTCGGCCGACGCCTTGAGCAGGGCGGTCTGGAGCGCGGCGAGCCGGGCCCCGCGCACCTGCTCAGACCGCGCCTCCTTGCCCAGGAGCTGTACGGCTTGAAGCTGGGTGTCAGTGATGTCCAGGCACACCACCTGGTACGGCGCGCAGATCCCCCGATCGATCGCTTCGGACAGGGTGAGGGTGTAGCAACGGGCCCCGAACGGACCGCCCGGGTCGTCCTCCATACTCGCCACCAGCTCACCCGGCGCGCCCGCGGAGTCCTCGTCCAGCTGCCACAGCCGTGGTGTGGCGGTCATATAGAGGCGGCGCAGGGCGGGGATGCGCATGTTGTCGTGGACCACCGCCCACGGCTTCCCAATCCGGCCGGACGTCCGATGCGCCTCGTCCACGACGATCAGGTCCCACGCCGGAAGGCCGGCCTCGTGGGCACGCTCCAGCGTGCCGAGCCCGAGTGAGGCGTACGTCGCGAACACCGTGACCTTGTCGAACGGCCGCACCCAGTCGACCAGCTCGTCCACGTCCGTAGTGTTGGGGAAGGCCACCTGCTCCCCACGCAGGGACGAGACTCCGATCATCAGACCCGTACGGCCGCCGGCGCGCCAGGAGGCCTCGGTCTGGGCGAGCAGATCCAGTGAGGGCACGAGCACCAGCACCCGGCCCGCACGGAGCTCCTCAGCGCTCCGGGTGGCCACGAGGCTCTTGCCGGATCCGGTCGCCATGATCACCTGAGTGCGCAGTCCGCCCTCTGGTACAAGCGATCTTGCAGGCAATTCGAGGGCGCGCAGTACCGCGTCCACGGCTTCTCGCTGGTGGGGGCGGAGTTGCATTACTGCCATTTCGATCTGCCTTCTTCTGAAGGCCGCTGTGTGCTCTGACGTGACAGGAAGAGGAAACACGCACGTAGACCGTGTTTGATCGGTTACGGCGAAGCCCCCGAGTCCGATCGACGTAACGATCAGGCGAGGAGAAACATGATCTCAAAGATCCCACACCCTCTCAGCGCTGCCGCTACCTGAGTCCAGAGTCTATCCAGCGTCGCAGAATGAAGCATGCGAAACACCGAAGCTCTTAACAGACCTGATGGGCAGCCACTCAATCCGTCCCGCCGGTTCCCGACCCCCGTCACCTGCCTCTGCTCCTGCGCATTCACAAGACTGTCTTCTGCCCTGGTGGTCACGGCGTATCGGGGGTACACGGCTCCGCATGGCACCGAAGACCGAACGCATCATGCCCCTGCGGACCGTGCAACAGCTGCGCCGTATCCGCTCCTTCTACGCGTTGGGCGCCCTCCTGTGGGCGGCGTCCGCCGTGTGGAGCGGCTGGCGGGCACCGGGAAGCCCGCAGATGTGGGCGTGTGCCTTGCTTCTTGCCGTCTTCAGCGGCCTCCTCATCGCCGCCAGCCTGTTCCTGCGGCGTCTCCAGGTCCCTGAGACTGGCCGGCTCGCACATCACACCGCAGCACAGAAGACGGCGAGCCCCCGGCACGCTCATGCCTGAGCACCCGTGGGGCATGTATGTGTTGGTCTGGCCGCGGCAGTCGGCGGGACAGTAGTGCTGAAAGGGCGGGCTTATGCCTGACGCGGCCATGGCCGGGCATACGGGTTTCACCCCTTAGAGAGGAGCTCGTTTCATGCTTGGCATAGTCGCGGCGGTGTTGTTCTTCGTGGCGTTTTTGATCAACGCGGCGGATCTCAGCACCAGCGATGCGTTCTCTTCGACGAATGTGATGCTTCTGGGGCTGACTGCCTTGGCTTTGCATGTGGCCGGGATCGGGAGCGGCTGGGCCCGCAGACGCTGACACACGTGGGGCTGGTGACCACCCATCATCAGCCCCACGACTCGCTCCTGTAGCCAGCCGGGCCCGCGTCAGCGGGCCTTTGAAGGGACTGGAGGCGAAGCCGGAAGGACCGGTAAGGCGGGGGAGCGCAGCGGACCCGCCGGCCAGGCTGCAGCGAAGCGGAAGCCTGGTAGCGGGACGTAAGTCCCGCCGGTCCGTGAGCGCAGCGAACGGACCATCAACCCGACTGCTGCGCAGTCGGGTTGTGCGGGTGGCGCAGTCACCCGCCAGCGCTCCCGCGGAGCGGGAGCGCAACACCCGCGCGCAGCGCGGGTGTTCGCTTGCTTCGGGGGCGCAGCCCCCGAAGGGACCCGCTCCGCGGGG
>NZ_JBFATS010000029.1:0-59087 GCF_040678435.1 Streptomyces sp. NPDC052682
CGCCGCTATGCGGTCACTCGGCGGGTGATCCATGCCGGTGTCGATGTCTATGTACCGACCGTAAAGCTCGCTGAAGAGCTGCCCCGCAGCGGCGTTATCGCCCGGACGGTCACCCTCCCACACGGCGAGATCGTAAGTCATGACGGGAGACTGCCATACAGAACAGACATCAGGGTCCCTCAGGCGCCCTGATGAATCTCGCCTCACCAAAAGAACGAGGTCTAAAGACATTCACGTGCGTGCGTGGGCATCATATATAGGAAGCTTCAGTCGCTGATTGGTGGCAGGGGGGCCGTCCCACCTGCGGTTGTATGTTTACCGATGGGCAGCTACCGGACCTTGCTTCGTCGCTGTCCATCCCGTTCAGTCGCTGGCAGACCCCAACCGGCCCGGTCATCGACACGACGACAAGGCTCTTTTCGCACCGGCTCCACACCCTCACCAGCCGTGTTCGCTAGTCTGTGTCCGTCGTTGAGTCGCTTCGGTCGCTGGTGACGGGTTGAAATTCCTGCTGAGCTGCGGTTTTCTCGCAGTGACTCACGGCAGCCCACCCCTGGCTCTTCAGTCGCTGAGCTGCCGCTAGCCATTGCAGGTGCGCGCGGCGGGCGAGTCGACCGGTTTTCGGCCCAGGGGAGCCGCGCTCGCCTGGCGGGCCTGGCGCCGGGTGGCCGGTCATGCCGCCCTGGTCGTCGCCGGGGACCGGGCCCGCCGGTGCCGCCTGTGCCTCATCGACCGGCTTCGGCCGGGGGCAGCGCCACCTCCCCGGTGCGCTTGAGCCGCTGCCAGGGCAGCCGGTAGCCGTTGACGGCGGTGAGACACGCCGCGGTGAGCACCAGGTACATCACCTGCCGGTAGACGACCTGTTGCACCGGCAGCGCCCACAGGGGCCGGAGCCTCTCACCGTCGAGGTGGAAGGCGTAGGCGGCACAGACGAACTGGACCGCCAGCACACCGGTCCAGGCCAGCACCGTGCGCAGTGGGTTGCCGAACACCAGGCCGTAGACGGTCAGGAGGTCGATCAGGGGGGCGAGGAGCGGGATGAGGATCTGGAAGACCGCCAGCAGGGGCAGCCCGAGCCGGCCGAAGTGGCCCGCGTGGCCGCGTTCGAACAGCGCGTGGCGGTGCTTCCACGCGGCCTGCATGGTGCCGTAGCTCCAGCGGTAGCGCTGGCGCCACAGCTGACGCAGCGAGGCCGGGGCCTCGGTCCACGCGAGCGCGTCGTGCGCGTAGCGGACCTCCCAGCCGGCCCGGTGCAGGGCCATGGTGAGGTCGGTGTCCTCGGCGAGGGTGTCCCCGCTCATCCAGCCGGCGTCCCGCAGCGCCGCGACACGGAAGGCGCCGACGGCACCGGGGATGGTGGGCAGGCAGCGCAGCAGGTCGTACATGCGGCGGTCCAGGTTGAAGCCCATGACGTACTCGATGTGCTGCCACCGCCCGAGCAGCCGTCGGCGGTTGCCCACCTTGGCGTTCCCGGCGACCGCGCCCACCCGGGGGTCGGCGAAGGGCTGCACGAGACGGCGCACGGTCGAGGGGGCGAAGACCGTGTCGGCGTCCAGCATCACGACGAGGTCGTACGCGGCGCGCCGCAGACCGGCGTTGAGGGCGGCGGGCTTGCCGCCGTTGGGGCGGCGCAGGACGGTGACACCCGCGACGGCGAGCGACTCCACCACGTCGGCCGTC
This sequence comes from Streptomyces sp. NPDC052682, assembly GCF_040678435.1. Classification (NCBI taxonomy): domain Bacteria; kingdom Bacillati; phylum Actinomycetota; class Actinomycetes; order Kitasatosporales; family Streptomycetaceae; genus Streptomyces; species Streptomyces sp. NPDC052682. The sequence continues at coordinate 1,681 of NZ_JBFATS010000029.1, forward strand.
CCGTCCTGCGAGCCGTCGTCGACGACGATGATCTCGACGGGATGGTCGCTCGCGGCGAGGGAGAGAACCGTCTTGGCGATGCACGGTCTCTCGTTGTACGCGGGGATGACGACGCTGACCGGCCGGGTGACGGGCGGGCCCGTGCCGGTACGGCGCCGCAGCCGCCGGGCGTGGTGCCGGGCCAGGACGAGCAGCAGCACACACCGGGCGAGGACGAGCGCCCCCACCACCAGCAGCAGCACACTGACGACCGACACGGCGGTCCCCGACACGGCCACAGCGGTGACGAACACCCGGCCCTGCCACAGCGCCGCCGTGCCGACGGGACGGGTGAAGCGTTCCGCCCCGACGATGCCGGCGAGCGTGGTGAAACGGTAACCCCGGTGCTGGAGCCGGGGGATGAGGATCTCGAGCGCTTGGACGGTCTGGGACCGGTCGCCTCCCGCGTCGTGCAGGAGCACGACCGCGCCCTTGCCCGGGGGACGCGGCACGGCGGCGTCGGCGATCGCCCGGGCACCCGGCCGCTGCCAGTCCTGCGTGTCCTGGTCGATGAACGCCAGGACGTACCCCTTGCCGCCGAGCCGCCGCGCCACGGACCACGTCGGGGCGTCCAGCGCGGAGGGGGTGGAGGAGTAGGGCATCCGCATCAGCGAGCTGTTGATGCCGGCGGCCCCCGCGAGGGCGAGCTGGGTCAGGGCCAGCTCACGGTCGAGGTCGCCGGAGGACCGGGGGCTAAGGTGCGGGTGGGAGAAGGTGTGCACGCCGATCTCGTGGCCGGAGCGCAGCACGTCGCGCAGGACCCCGGGGTGGCGGGCGGCCTGCTGCCCGGTGACGAAGAAGGTGCCGGGCACGCCGTGCCGGTCGAGCACGGCCCGTACGCGGGGCGTCCAGGTGGGGTCGGGCCCGTCGTCGAAGGTCAGCACCACGGTCCTGTCCGGTGTGCGGTAGGTGCGCAGGTGATCACCGGTGACGTCGACGACCGGGCCACCGTGGGTGACCTCCCGGGGCACACCGGCGGCCGAACGCTCAGCGCGCCCGACCTGGTCGCCGGAGAAGCCCCTGGTGGTGTACCCCTCGACGAACAGGACCGAGAGGACGAAGGCGAGCAGGACGCACGGAACGGCCAGACGGGGACGGTGCCGGGCCCGCAGGATCCCGGACCCGCCGCGGACCGGACGACGCCCGTGAGCGGCGGACCCGCCGGTGACGCCCTCGCCGCATCAGGGAGCCTCGGCTGCCGCCGTGTCCGGGACCGGGGACGTGCCCGAGGCCCCGTCCCCGGCTGATGCGGCGGGGCCGGCCGCCGGCGAGGTGGGTGGCGCGGTGGGCGAGGGGGTGGGTGGCGTGGTGGCCGGCGGGCTGGGCACCGAGGGATCGGGGGCCGGTGGGGCGGAGGGGGTGCCGGCCGTGGGCGTGGGCAGGGGGGACGGCGGGGGAGAGGGCGGGGCGCTGCCCGTGCCCGGTGCCGGAGCGGAAGGTGCAGGAGCGGAAGGCGCCGGAGCGGAAGGTGCCGGAGTGGAAGGTGCCGGAGCGGAAGGTGCCGGAGCCGGGGGAACCGGAACCGGGGTGACCGGAGCCGAAGGAGCCGCTTGCGGTGCCTCGGGGTCCGACGGGGCCGCAGATGACGGGGGGCCGCCGGCCGGGGGACTCCCGGACGGGGACGGGGGAGGGCCGGCCGTGCCGGGCGTGGGGAGCCGCAGGATGATCAGGCTGCTCGGTCCTGCTCCGGTCGCCGGGCCGACCGGCCCCGGCCGACCGGGCGCGGCCGCGTCGCCGGGCGGCGAGGGCGTACGCCCCGGGGTGGACCGATCCGGCGCGGCGGGCGCCGCGGCGTCGCCGGGACCGGGCAGGATCGTCCCCGGCGCGAACGGCGTCGCCCCCAGCAGGCTCAGCCCCAGCACGGCCAGGTACGCGGCGGCCAGCCCGGCCAGCGCGTATCCGGTCCGCCGGAAGACGCGCGCACGGTGGCCCGACGAGTCGACGAACACGGGGGTGCTCACACGTGTTGACGATTCAATCCCTATATGTCTGGAATTAGAATCTTGTAGCACCATACGCACCAGAGTACGCCGCCACACCGCGAGCCCTCACGGCCGGCCTTCGCCTTCCGGGGCGGAGGCCGGCCGTATGCCGCGGTCGCCGGAGGGCTACGCGGGCGCCTCGTCCAAGAGGTGGGGGCCGTTGTTGGCGGTGCTGTTCACGGCGGTCGTCACGGGGCGGGCGTCGAGATGGCCGTCGGCGGGCCGGGTCAGCAGGGCGCGCAGCTCGCCGGGGTCCCGGCGGTGCGGGTCCAGCCAGGCGGCGTAGTGGCCGGGGGAGAGGGCGAGCGGCATCCGCGGGTGGACGCGGCCGGCCGCGTCGGTCGCCTCGGTGGTAAGGATCGTGCAGGTCAGCAGCCAGGCGGCGGGATCGTCGTCGCGGGGGACACGGGGGTCGCGCCAGTACTCGTACAGGCCGGCGAGCGCCAGCACCTGCCCGTCGGCGGGGTGGATGTAGTACGGCTGCTTGCGGGTCTTGCCGGTGGCGGGGTTCTTCAGCGGGGTCCACTCGTAGAACCCGTCGGCCGGGAGCAGGCAGCGGCGCAGGGTGAAGGCGCGGCGGTAGGCGGGCTTCTCGTGCACCGTCTCCACCCGCGCGTTGATCAGCCGCGAGCCGATCTTGGGATCCCGTGCCCAGGAGGGCACCAGCCCCCAGCGCAGCCGCCGCAGTTCCCGGCGGGCCGGCGCGTCGTCGCCTTCCCGGCGCGGGGAGCGTTCCAGGACCGCGTAGACGTCGTCGGTCGGGGCGACGTTCCAACTGGGCGCCAGGGTCTCTTCGGGGCGCCAGTCGGCGACCCGGAAGAGCCGGGTCAGTTCCTGCGGACTGCGGGTGGAGACATAGCGGCCGCACATAGCGCCACTGTGCCACGACGCCGGGGTACGCACCTTGCCCACCGCGCGCGCCCGGCGCACGCTGGAGGGTATGGGTGCGGGCGACGGGCCGACGCTCATCACGTCCGTGCAGCGGGCCTTGCGGCTGCTGGAGGCGGTGAGCGGGCACGACAACGGCGCGCCGGCCAAGCAGCTGGCACGGGAGACCGGCCTGCCCCTGGCCACCGCCTATCACCTGCTGCGGACACTCGTGCACGACGGCTACGTCCGCAAGCTGGACGACGGCGGGTTCGTCCTCGGCGACAAGCTCCAGGCGTTGCACGGGGCGGGCCGCGGGCAGGCGCTGCTCGGCCGTGTCCGCCCCACGCTCGCCGCACTGCGCGACGACCTCGGGACGGCTGCCTACCTCACCTTCTACGAGGACGGCGAGATCCGGGTCGCCGAGATCGTCGACGGCCCCCGGGCCCCCCGGGTCGACCTCTGGGTGGGATTCGCGGACGCCGGGCACGCCACCGCCCTGGGCAAGTCGGTGCTGCGGGAACTGGACGAGGAGTCCCGCAAGGACTACCTCGCGCGGCACCATCTGGCCGACCTCACTCCCAGGACCATCACCAGCCCTGGGGAACTGCTCCGGCACATCGACGCCTCGCCCGTCGCCCCGGCCGTCACGGACCTGGAGGAGTACGCCCTCGGCACGGTCTGCGTCGCCGTCCCGGTCCGCAGTGGGGACGTGCTCGGCTCGCTCGGCGTGTCGCTGCCGGCGGACCGGCTCTCCCGGCTGCCCGAGATCCGGGCGCGGCTTCTGCCGGTCGCGAGCCGTGTGACGAGGACGCTGTCGCTCACTATCTGAAATCCCGGACCTTGCGGCGCCCGGCCTCGACCACCTTTCCTGGATGAAACGGGCATGCCGGGCATCGGTACCGGCATGCGTGTCACGCATAAAGATGAGGACTGCGGAAGAAGTATGAGTGAGGGCCGAGATCATGGCGGCGACCCCCGGCCGATACGGCCGTTCGTGCACCTGCGAGCCCGTCTGGCGCAGCCGGCCCGGGGACGCGGCCAGCTGGCCGCCGGTACGCCCGTCCTGCCAGGACTGATCGTCTCCGCGGTCGTCCTGGTCGGCCTGTGCGGCGGATCGGGGATGATCTGGCTGCCGCTGCTGGCGGCCGGGCCCGCCCTGGCCGCCACCACGAACCGGCCGCGTGGCGTTGTGTGGGTCGGTCTCTTCGCGGTGGTGCTGGGGGCGGTGCTGGGAGCCCGGCACGACGTCCCGGGCCGTGAACTGGCGGCCGTGCTGTCCGCCCTGGTCGCCGTCACCCTGGCGAGCGGCCTGGCCAGCGCCCTGCGGGGGCGCCGGGAACGGGTCCTCGCGGCCGTCCGCTCGGTGGCGGAGACCGCCCAGCACGCCCTGCTCAAGCCCGTACCGCAGACCGTCGGCCCGTTCCGGGTGGCCGTGCGCTACAGCGCCGCCGCGGCGGAGGCCCGTATCGGCGGAGACCTCTACGCGCTGGTGTCCACCCCGCACGGGGTCCGGCTGATCGTCGGGGACGTACGGGGCAAGGGGCTGCCTGCCGTGGGGACCGCCGCACTCGTGCTCGGCGTCTTCCGCGAAGCCGCCTACGACGAGCCCGACCTGCCGGCGGTCGTGGACCGCATCGAGCGGAGCCTGGCCCGCAACCTCGGCCGCGACGACTTCGTCACCGCCGTGATCGCGGGATACCGGGACGCGGGACACCTGGAGATGGTCAACTGCGGACACGCGCCGCCGCTGCTGGTGCGCGCCTCGGGAGGCGTCGTGGCGGTGGACCCCGCACATCCGGCCCCGCCGCTGGGGCTGCGGGCGCTGTCGGGCGAGGCCCCCGGCCTGCAGAAGGTGCCGTTCGCCGAGGGCGACCAGTTGCTCCTCTACACCGACGGGGTCACGGAGGCGCGCAACGAGGGCCGCGAGTTCTATCCGCTCGCCGAACGTCTGGCCCGGCATGTCGGCGACGAGCCGGAACGCACCCTCACCGCCCTCCATGACGAGCTGCTGGCCCACGTGGGCGGGCGCCTGCACGACGACGCGGCGCTGCTGCTGCTCCAGCAGCCCGCCACCTCCGGACCGTACGACGGAACGGGCCACGGTCCGGCCGGCCGCTAGCGCACGCCGGGCACCTGCCCCCGCCGGCGAGCCGGCGCTCCTCGCGCACCCGGACACGCGGCCGAGTCCGGCCGGCGCCCGGCCGGTGTGCTCACGCCGCGACGAGATCCGCCCACCGGGTGATGCCGCCGGAGTGGATCCGCACGCCGTGCCGGGTCGCCAGGGCGCGCACGATGCCCACGCCCCGGCCGTGCTCGTCCGGGTCGGTTCCCGCCGGTACCTGCCCGGCCGCACCCGCGGGGCCCGCGTCGGTGACCTCGACCCGCAGGGTGCCGGGGCCCTGGGAGCGGCTCCAGCGCAAACGCAGCTGCGCCGGGGGCAGGGCGTGGAGCACCGCGTTGGTGATCAGTTCCGACACCACCAGCAGCGAGTCCTCGGCGATCTCCGGCGAGACCTCCCAGTCGGCGAGGACGGCCCGGGTGCGCCGGCGGACGGCCGGGACGGCCTCGGGGGCATGCGGCAGCGGACAGACGTGTTCCCGCACGTCCGGCAGTGCCGTGCGGAGCTGTGTCGCCATCCTTGCTCGCTTCCGGTGGGTGCTGGGTGCCCGGGCCGAAGCCCGCCCCGGGCGGCGCGGAGCCCGGCCACCGTGCACGTTAGGGAACCCCGCGCAGGCGGGTCAACGAATGACGGTCGGCATTACCGAACGATGCCTCATATCGCCAGGAAAAGGCCACCGCTGCGGGCGCCCCACCGACCATACCGGTACTAGGCTCGCCTTATGGCCGGCCCAGTCCAGTCCATCGAACGGGCGGCGGCGATCCTGCGTCTGCTCGCCGGCGGGCCGCGCCGGCTCGGGCTCGGCGAGGTGGCGGCCTCGCTCGGGCTGGCGAAGGGCACCGCCCACGGCATCCTGCGCACCCTCCAGCACGTGGACTTCGTCGAACAGGACGAGGCGACGGGAAAATACCAGCTCGGCGCCGCCCTGCTGCACCTGGGCACCAGTTACCTCGACGTCAACGAACTGCGCTCGCGCTCCATCAACTGGGCCGACGCCCTGGCCGCCCGCAGCGGCGAAGCGGTCCGGCTGGGCACCCCCCTGGAGGGCAAGGTCCTCGTCGTGCACCACGTGTTCCGGCCGGACGACACACTGCAGACCCTGGACGTGGGCTCCCTGCTGCCGCTGCACGCCTCCTCGCTCGGCAAGGTCCTGCTGGCCTTCGGCACCGCGCCCCTGCAGTCCGCCCTGGACGCCGGGCTGGAGACGTACACCCGGCACACCCTGGTCGTCCCCGAGCACCTCACCCGGGCGCTCGCCGAGATCCGCGAACTGGGCTGGGCCGCCGAGGTGCAGGAGCTGAGCATGGGCGAGGCCTCGGTCGCCGCGCCGATCCGCGGACACGGCGGTCTCGTCGTCGGGGCGATCGGACTGTCCGGCCCGGTCGAGAGGATCTGCGACAGCCAGGGGCATCCCCGGCCGAGCCTGATCACCCTGCTGCGGGAGGCGGCACGGGCCATCTCCAGGGACCTGGGGGCGACGCGCTGGTAACGGGGCCCTCGACCTAGCGGAAGGCAGACCCGGACATGGTCGCACGGTACGTAATGTCCATCGATCAGGGCACCAACTCCACCCGCTGCATCCTGTTCGACCACCAGGGGCGGCTGGTGTCCGTCGCCCAGCGCGAACACCAGCAGCACTTCCCCCGGCCCGGGTGGGTGGAGCACGACGCCCTCGGGATATGGCGCGATCTGCAGCGGCTGGTGCCCGAGACCCTGTCGGCCGTCCGCGTGGACAGCGAGGAGGTCGCCGCGATCGGTCTCGCCAACCAGCGGGAGACGACGGTGCTGTGGGACCGGCGCACGGGCGTCCCGGTGGGCCGGGCGATCGTCTGGCAGGACACCCGGACGGCACCGCTCGTGGAGGAGCTGCGGCGCCGCCCCGGGGACGCGTACTTCCTCGACCGGTGCGGTCTGCCTCCCTCCACCTACTTCTCGGCGCTGAAGATCCGCTGGCTGTTCGACCACGTTCCCGGTCTGGAACAGCGCGCCCGGGACGGCGAGGTGCTGTTCGGCACGATGGAGAGCTGGCTGATCTGGAACCTCACCGGGGGCGCGGACGGCGGTCTGCACCTCACCGACGCCACGAACGCCAGCCGCACCATGCTGATGAACCTGCGCACGCTCACCTGGGACGAGGACCTGCTGGCGCTCTTCGGCGTGCCCCGCCCGATGCTGCCCGAGATCCGCTCCTCGGCCGAGCGGTACGGCGATGCCCGCGCGGTCGTGCCCGGTGTGCCCCTCACGGCCGCCCTCGGCGACCAGCAGGCCGCGCTGTTCGGCCAGACCTGCTTCTCCCCGGGCGAGGTGAAGTGCACCTACGGCACCGGCAGCTTCCTGCTGCTCAACACCGGCACCGAACTCGTACGCTCCCGGCACGGGCTGCTCCCGACCGTCGCCTACCGGATCGGCGACGGGCCCCCGGTCTACGCCCTGGAGGGCTCGATCGCCGTCACCGGCTCACTGGTCCAGTGGTTCCGGGACCGGCTGGGACTGATCAGCAGCGCGGCGGAGATCGAGACCCTCGCGCGTACCGTCGAGGACAACGGCGGCTGCTACGTCGTCCCCGCGTTCTCCGGCCTGTTCGCACCCCGCTGGCGCAGCGACGCACGCGGTGTCATCGTCGGCCTCACCTCGTACATCACCAAGGGGCACCTGGCGCGCGCCGTGCTGGAGGCCACCGGCTGGCAGACCCGTGAGGTCGTCGACGCCATGAACGCCGACTTCTCCGGCCCGCTCGAGCAGCTCAAGGTGGACGGCGGCATGACGGCGGACAACCTGCTCATGCAGTTCGTGGCCGACGTCCTGGACATCCCCGTGGTACGCCCCATGGTCGCCGAGACGGTCTCCCTCGGCGCCGCCTACGCCGCCGGACTGGCCGCCAGCTACTGGCCGGACCTCGAGGTGCTGCGCCGCCACTGGCACCGGGCCGCCCAGTGGCTGCCGTCCATGGACCCCGTCCGCAGGGACACCGAGTACGACAACTGGAAGCGAGCGGTCGAGCGGTCTTTGGACTGGATCAGACCACCGAAGTCCCCTTGACCGGGCCGGACCGGGGCCCACGGAGCGCCCGTGGCGCCGACCGAGGTGCCCCCGCCAGGCCCCCACGGGGTGGGACGTCAGGGCGGTGCGGTCCAGCGGGGTGCCGTGGCGGCCCAGGCGGTGGCCCAGGCGGCCAGGTTGCGGCGCTGGATCACGCGGCCGGCCACGGTGTAGGCGGTGGCCGCGGTGGCGGGGACGCCGAGGGCGGCGAGGACCGCGCAGCCCCTGGCGCGGTCGCGGACCTCGCCGGGGCTCAGGGGTGCCTCGGTGAGCTGTCCGTCCGTGCCGGCCCAGACCCGGACGGTGCTGCCCGCGGGCAGTCCCGGCTCGACCTCGGCCGTGGCGGTGCGGCGGTGCCCGTGGGGGTCGGTGAAACGCACCTTCACCGGGTAGCGGGTGGTCCTGGCTTCCGCGGAACCGGGTTCGGGGTGGCGACGGGCGTCCTGGAGCAGGACCGCGGTGGTGCGCTGGCGGGTCTCGGCCTGCTGCCGCGCGGTGCGCGTGTAGTGGCGCAGGGCGGCGTCCTCGACCACCACCACGGCCGGCGCAGTCGCGACCGCCGTGGACACCAGCAGGCCGAGGCCGATCCACGCCTGGGCCAGGTCGCTGCGCCGGCGCAGGGGGTTGCGCCGGAACCGCCACAGGACGACCCGCCCGGGCTGGGGCGTGGGAACGCGGCCGGACACAGGTCCTCCTTGCGGGGGTGGACGCGGCGGACGATGCCGCCGAGGTGCGGGACGAGAGCACGGCCGGAGCCCGGCCGCCGGCGGCGTCGCGCCCGCCCGCGACGACCGGCTAGTGAGGGTGGGCGACGGGCGGGAGGGCGCCGGAGCCGGAGGGATGGGTGTGGGCGGCTTGCAGGAGCTCGGCGGCGCCCCGGACCGCCGCGGTCTGCGGGGCGGGGACCACCCGCGGTGGGGCGTGCAGCCGGCCGGTAAGGGGGCGGGTGATCTCGGGACGCAGCGCGCCCCCGCCCGCCAGCAGGACGCCGCGGTGCAGGGCACCGGCCGTGACCGGGGTGCGGTCCTGCCGGAGCATCTGGGCCAGCATCTCGGCCACCGTCCCGGCGATCTGCTCGGGCGTGGCGGCATCGTCCAGGTCGGCCGTGCCCAGGGCCGCGCGGCGCGCGTCGGTGACGGCGCCGTCGCACAGCAGCACCACCTCGGTGAGGTGGGCGCCGAGGTCCACCACCAGCAGCGGGCGCGACAGGTCCGCGCGGGCGGCCCCGGCGATGCCCCGGGCGCCGGGCACGGTCAGGACGCTGACCGGCCGCAGCACACCGACCGCGGTACGGGCCCGGGCGCGGTAGGTGACCCCGCCCAGGGCGGGAGTGGTGAGGATGACCATCGGGCGCAGGAGGCGGGGCAGCCGCGGACCGAGCACCTGCTCCAGCATCCCGGCGCACCCGGCGACGTCGACGAGGGCGCCGCGCTGGACGGGACGGCCCGCGCCGGTCCCGGGGACGGCCTCGGTCGGCACGTCGACCACCACGCCCGTGCCGGCGATCCAGGCGCGGGTGCGGGCGCTTCCCAGGTCCAGGGCGACGCCGCAGCAGCGTCGGCACATCGGCCAGGGCCGGTGCCGGGCCGCGGTGTGCGGGCGGCCGGCGACGCTCACGGCTCCGTCTCCCTGACCTGCTGACAGCGGGCGCAGTAACGGGCCTGCGGGACGATCCGCAGCCGTTCCCGTTCGACGGGGCGCCGGCACAGGTGGCAGATGCCGTACGTGCCGTCGTCCATGCGGGCGAGGGCCGCCTCGACGTCGGCGAGGACCATGCGGGCGGAGGCGGCCAGCCTGACGCGGACCTCGACCTGCGAGGCGGCCCGCTGCCCGAGCCGGTCCTCGACGCGGGAGGCGACCGCCCCGGTGAGCTCGCGCAGTTGCTCCTGGCGGAACAACCGCTGCTCGTGCAGGTTCTCGCGCAGCGCGGCAAGGTCCTCGGTCGACAGGTGTGCCGGGCCGCGGCCGATGGTCTGGTGGTTCACCACTTCACCCCTCTCGGAGCGGGACGCGGGGGTCGCAACGGGCGGAGGTCACAGGGCGCGGCGCCGGCAGGCGACGCAGTAGCGGGTGTAGGGGAGGATCTCCAGCCGTTCGGCCGGGACGGGCTTGGCGCACCCCTGGCAGGTGCCGTAGGTGCCCTCGTCGATGCGGGCGAACGCCTCGTCGATCTCCTTCAGGACGCGCCGCATCGCGGTCCTCTGCTCGGACAGCAGGTGAGCGTCGCCCTGCCCGCTCTCGTCGAGGGCCTGCAACTGCGCCAGCCGGGAGGCCCGGGCGTGCTCCAGGCGCTGGCGGGCCTCGTGCGCGGGGTGCTCGGCCCGCGTGACATCGAGCGACATGATCGGTCCCTTTCTCTTCGGCGTGGTGTCCTCCACCCTGGCCGGGCCGGCGGCGGATGCCTATCGGGCGCGGACCCCATTTACGCGGCGTCGAAGGATGCACCCGGCTGCCCGGTGGGTGCCGCGCGCCACGGGAAATGGGGACCGGAACCCATCGACGGGGCACTCGGACCGGGGCAGGCTGGCCGCGGGCGCACCCGAGCACCCCGCACCCTGGGGCGCAGGGGGCCCGCGCTGCCCGGCAGCGGAACGACACGACGTGGAAAGAGAGGCGTAGGGCCGGTGTCCCTGTTCTGGCGGATCTTCGCCCTCAACGCCGTGGTGCTCGGTACGGCCACGGCCCTGCTCCTGTGGGCTCCGGTGACCGTCTCCGTACCGGTCCTGCTCACCGAGGCGGTGATCCTGGTCGCCGGTCTGGCCGTGATGCTGGTCGCCAACGCCGCGCTGCTGCGGCTCGGCCTGGCGCCGCTGGACCGGCTGACGAAGCTGATGTGCACCGTGGACCTGCTGCGCCCCGGTCAGCGTCTGCCCGCGTCGGGCGGCGGCGAGGTCGCCGAGGTGATCCGTACGTTCAACGCCATGCTGGAGCGGCTGGAACGGGAAAGGGCCACCAGCAGTGCCCGGGCCCTGCTGGCCCAGGAGGCCGAACGCCGCCGTATCGCGCAGGAGCTGCACGACGAGGTCGGCCAGAGCATGACCGCGATCCTGCTGGGACTCAAGCGCGCCGCGGACCACGCCCCGGAGCCGCTGCGCAAGGAGCTGCACGAGGTGCAGGAGATCACCCGGGAGAGCCTGGACGAGGTGCGCCACCTGGTGCGCCGGCTGCGGCCCGGTGTGCTGGACGACCTGGGCCTGGTCAGCGCCCTCACCTCGCTCACCGAGGACTTCGCCACCCACACCGGGCTTCAGGTCACCCGCCGCTTCGACGCCGACCTGCCCGCCGTCGCCCCGGAGACCGAGCTGGTCCTGTACCGCGTCGCCCAGGAGTCGCTGACCAACGTTGCCCGGCACGCCGACGCCGAACGGGTCACGGTCGGCCTGCGCCGCAGCGGAGACAGCCTGGTGCTGACCGTCACCGACGACGGCTCCGGCATCCGGGCACCCCGGGAAGGCGCCGGCATCCGCGGCATGCGCGAGCGGACCCTGCTCGTCGGCGGCACCCTCGAGATCACCCCGGCCCCCGGCACCGGCACCCGGGTCCGGCTCACCGCACCTCTCGCCAGGAAGCAGCCCTGACCATGCCCGACGCGACCACGTCCCCCCTGCCGCGGAAGAACCCGATCCGCATCCTGCTCGCCGACGACCACGCGCTGGTCCGCCGCGGCGTGCGGCTCATCCTCGACCAGGAACCCGACCTGAAGGTGGTGGCCGAGGCCGGTGACGGCGCCGAGGCCATCGAACTGGCGCGCACCCACGAGGTCGACCTGGCCGTCCTCGACATCACCATGCCCCGCATGACCGGGCTGCAGGCCGCCCGCGACCTGGCCGCGCTCAAGCCGGGCCTGCGGATCCTGATGCTCACCATGCACGACAACGAGCAGTACTTCTTCCAGGCCCTGAAGGCCGGCGCCAGCGGTTACGTCCTGAAGTCCGTCGCCGACCGCGACCTGGTGGCCGCCTGCCGGGCCGCGATGCGCGACGAGCCCTTCCTGTACCCGGGCGCGGTCACCGCGCTGATCCGCACCTATCTGGACCGGGTCCGCCAGGGTGAGGAGACCCCCGACCAGATCCTCACCCCGCGCGAGGAGGAGGTCCTGAAACTGGTCGCCGAGGGGCATTCCTCCAAGGAGATCGCCGAGTTGCTCTTCATCAGCGTCAAGACCGTGCAACGGCACCGCGCCAACCTGCTGCAGAAACTCGGCCTGCGAGACCGCCTGGACCTGACCCGGTACGCCATTCGCGTCGGCCTGATCGAACCCTGACCTCCCGGCCGGCGCCGGGACCGCCCGGCACTTGACACCCTGACGAGAGGGGGACGGCGCATGCCCGCGCCCCGCGCGCACCGCCCCCGCCCCGCGCGCACCGCCCCCGGCCCCAGCCGTCTGCGGCGCCTGGCCGTCGCGGTGCCGGCGGCTGTTGTCCTGGTGCTGCTGACAGCCCTCGGCATCGCCGGTCCGCCGCACGGCACGACGGGCGAGCCGAGGCTCACGACGGCGACCGCCCGGCAGCCGGCCGGCGGGCCGCGAGCTGTGACCGCCCGGCAGCGGGCTGGCGTGCCGCGAGCTGTGACCGCCCGGCAGCGGGCTGGCGTGCCGCGAGCTGTGACCGCCCGGCAGCGGGCTGGCGTGCCGCGAGCTGCGGCCGCCCGGCAGCGGGCTGGCGTGCCGCGAGCCGCGACCGCCCCGCAGTCGGCCGGCTGGCCGCGAGCCGCCGACGGGCACACCGCCTGCGGTGATCAGGCGGCCACCCGCCCGGCCCCGCACAGCGAGCAGCCCGCACCGCGCGGACACCTGGCCACCGGCCCCCACGACACGCTCCTCACCCCGCCCGCTCGGGCGCCGCTCCCGGCACCGACCGGGCACCTCCCGCGCCCCGGCCCCGCATCACCCCAGGACCGTGGGCGGGCACCTCCCGCGACCTCCAGCAGCTGACCCCTGTCCGCCCACCCGTCCCCCCCGCCCTGCTGCGGCCTTTCCGGCCGCCGCCGTGGCCGGGGTGTGCCTGCCGGAGGCCCCGTTGACCCGTTCTCAGCGCGTGAGAGCGCTGCTCGCCCTCGCCGTGATCGCCGTATCGCTGTACATCGCCGTCACCGTGCCGGTCCGCCTCGGACTCGACCTGCGCGGCGGCACCCAGATCGTGCTGCAGACCCGCTCCACCCCCACCACCGACGCCGGCCGCGAGGCCACCGACCGCACACTGGAGGTGCTGCGGGGCCGCATCGACGCCCTGGGTGTCGCCGAACCCACCCTGGTCCGCTCCGGTGACCACCGGATCCTCGTCGAACTGCCCGGTGTGCAGGACCCGAGGAAGGCCGCCGACGTCCTCGGCCGTACCGCGCAGCTCACCTTCCACCCGGTCCTCGGCACCACCGGCGGCGCCGCCGGCACCGCCCGCCCCCTGCCCGAGCGTTCCGGGGAGAGGGTGCTGCCCGACGAGTCCGGCACGCCGCTGCGTCTCGGCGCCGCGGCCCTGACCGGCGAGCACGTGAAAGAGGCCGCAGCCCGCCTCGACCAGCAGGACGGCGCCGGATGGCACGTCACCGTCGACTTCGAGGGCGCCGGCCGCGACGGCTGGGCCCGGCTGACCGGTCAGGCCGCCTGCCACCCGGCCGGCTCCCCGGCGCGGCGGGTCGCCATCGTCCTCGACGACAAGGTCATCTCCTCCCCGCAGGTCGACCCGTCCGTCCCCTGCCGGACCGGCATCCAGGACGGCGCCACCCGCATCACCGGCTCCTTCGGTCCCGAGGAGGCCCGCGAACTCGCCCTGCTCATCAACGGCGGCGCCCTGCCCGTACCGGTCGAGACCGTCGAACAGCGCACCGTCGGCCCCACCCTGGGCGCGCGGGCCATCACCGCCAGCGCCTGGGCCGCGGCCATCGGCACCGCGCTGACCTCGCTGTTCATCATCGCCGTCTACCGGCTGGCGGGCGCACTCGCCGTCGTCGCCCTGGCCTGCTACGGCCTCGTCTCCTACGCCGCCCTGGCCGCGCTCGGCGCCACCCTGACCCTGCCGGGCCTGGCCGGGTTCGTCCTCGCGATCGGCATGGCCGTGGACGCCAACGTGCTGGTCTTCGAACGGGCCCGCGAGGAGTACGCGGCCCGCCGCCGCCCCAGCACGCGCTCCGCGCTGGCGGCCGGGTTCCGCAACGCCCTCAGCGCGATCGCCGACTCCAACATCACCACGCTGATCGCCGCCGCCCTGCTGTTCTTCCTCGCCTCCGGGCCCGTGCGGGGCTTCGGCGTCACCCTCGGCATCGGCGTGCTCGCCTCCATGTTCAGCGCCCTGGTGATCACCCGCGTACTCGCCGAGTCCGCGCTCGGCCGCGCCCGGCTGCGCCGCCGCCCCCGCCTCACGGGCATCGCCACCACGGGGGCCGTCCGCGCCCGCCTGGCCCGGCGCGAACCCCGCCTGATGCGCCGCCCACGCCGCTGGCTGGCCACCTCCGCCCTCGTGTTTCTCCTGGCCGGCTCGGGCATCGCCGTACGCGGCGTCGACCTCGGGGTGGAGTTCACGGGGGGCCGTCTCATCGAGTACGCCACCGCCGGCCCCGTCAGCGCCGACCGGGCCCGTACCGCCCTCGCCGACGCCGGATTCCCCCGGGCCGTCGTGCAGTCCTCCGGGGACACCGGCCTGACCGTCCGCACGGACCGGCTCACCGACGCCGAGGAGGCGCGGGTCACCGGCACCGTGCGCGACCTGGCCGGCGGAGCGCACCAGGTCCGCGACGAACTGATCGGCCCCAGCCTGGGCGAGGAGCTGCGCCGGGGAGCCCTGATCGCGCTCGCCGTGGCCCTCGGCGCACAGCTGGTCTACCTCACGGCACGCTTCCGGTGGGTGCTCGGCACCGCCGCGGTCGTCGCCCTCGCCCACGACGTGGTGATCCTCGTCGGCGTCTTCGCCTGGCTCGGCAAGCCCGTCGACGGGGTGTTCCTGGCCGCCCTGCTCACCGTCATCGGCTACTCGGTCAACGACTCCGTCGTCCTCTTCGACCGTGTCAGGGAACTGGCCCGCAGGTCCCCCGGGACGCCGCTGCCCGCTGTGACCGGGCAGGCGATTTTGCAGACCCTGCCCCGCACGGTGAACACCGGCATGGGCGCCGCCTTCATCCTCACCGCCCTCGCCGTGCTCGGCGGATCCTCCCTCACCGACTTCGCGCTGGCCCTGCTCGTCGGCCTGGCCGTCGGCACGTACTCCTCCGTCTTCACGGCGGCACCTGTCGCACTCGTCCTCCACCACCGCATCCGGCGCCGGCACCCGTCCCGCCGGCCCTGACCCGGCCGGGGCCTGCCGGCCGCGCGACGTCCCGGAAGCACCGCCGGACGTACGCCGCACCGCCACGGCCCGCGGACGCGCCCGCCGGGGAGCACCCCTGCGGCGGCCGCGGGCCCGGCGCACACCACAGGGCGCGCCGGAACGTCACCGGACCAGCCCCCGGCGCACGCTCCGCCCCCCGCGGGGACCGGCTGCCTCACGCCATGCCGGAGCCCTGCAGCACAAGCTCCGTCACCGCCAGGCCGGCCACCACGAGGGCGGCCCGGAACGGCCACCGGCCCGGGACGAGCGACGGCGCGGCGGTCCCCGCGACCGCGACGGCCCCGGCCACGCCGGCCAGGACCCGGGTGCCGCTGCCCGCCGCGCCCGAAGGACCGGCGGTGACCACGCCGACGGCCGCCAGCATCGTCACCGGGGCCAGCCGGCGGCAGGCCGACGGGCCCAGCCGCTGAGGCAGCCCGCGCACCCCCGTCGCGAGATCGCCCTCGATGTCGGGAAGGACGTTGGCCAGATGCGCCCCCACGCCCAGCAGAACGGCCGCCGTGACCGCCCACCACGCGGGCCAGGACGGCGACGGCAGACCGAGGGTGACGAAGGCCGGCAGCGAACCGAAACCCACCGCGTACGGCAACGGCGAGAGGACCGTGTGTTTCAGCCGCAGGTTGTACGCCCAGCCGGCCGCCACACCCACCAGGTGTGCCGCGCCCGCTGCGGCGCCGCTCAGCAGGGACAGCGGCACGCACGTCCCCAGCGCCGCCCCGGCCGCGACCGCCACGGCCCGGGCCGGTACCTCCCCCCGGGCCACCGGCTTGTCCCGGCGCTCACAGGCCGTGTCGCGCCAGGCGTCGGCCGCGTCGTTGCACCAGCCGACGGACAGCTGACCGGCCAGCACGGCCGCGGCCACCACGGCCGACCCCGGCACCCCACGGCCCGCCGCCACGGCCAGGGCGGTGACGAAGACCGTCACGGCGAGCGCCGGCTCCGGATGGCAGGAACGCAGCAACGCACGGACAGGGCGGGGCGTGCGCGGGAGAACTCCAGACGGGTGGAGGGACACGGGGGCACGGTAGCCGGTCGCCCGATGCGAGGAAGGCATCACCGACATGCGTGTCCCCACGATCGACGCCGCCGCGTCCCCGCCCGACCGAGCGCGCCGCACCGCCGAGCCCGCCGAGGTGACCACGGTCGTCGCCGTGCGCACCGCGCTGCCGCCGCACCGCTACGCCCAGGAGGAACTGACCGAAGCGATCGGCGACCTGTGCCTGCCCCCGGGGGCGGACCGCACCGTCCTGCGCCGCCTGCACGCGTCGGCCGGGGTGCGCAGCCGGCATCTCTCCCTGCCGATCGAGAGCTACGCCGCCCTCGGCGACTTCGGCCGCAGCAACGACGCCTGGATGGCGGTGGGCCTCGACCTGGCCGAGGAGGCCCTCACCGGGGCACTGGACCAGGCGGGACTCCGGGCGGCCGACGTCGACCTGCTGCTGTGCGCCTCCATCACCGGCGTCGCCGCCCCGTCGCTCGACGCCCGGCTGGCCGGGCGCGTGGGCCTGCGCCCGGACGTCAAGAGGCTTCCGGTGTTCGGCCTGGGCTGCGCGGCGGGCGCGGCCGGACTCGCCCGGGTCCACGACTACCTGCTCGGGCACCCCGACCACACGGCCGTGCTGCTCACCGTGGAGCTGTGCTCGCTGACCCTCCAGCAGCGCGACGACTCCCGCGCCAACCTCGTCGCCGGCGCGCTGTTCGGCGACGGCGCGGCGGCGCTCGTCGCACGCGGCGGCGGCAGCGGCAGCGGCACAGGCACGAGCACAGACACAGACACAGACACAGGCACAGGCACAGGCACAGGCGGCGCCGGTGACGGTGACCGCGCCCGGCCGGGGGCGGCCGGACCCTCGGTGGTCGCCACGCGCAGCCACCTGTATCCAGGGACCGAACAGCTCCTGGGCTGGGACATCGCGGCGACCGGATTCCGTGTCGTCATCGACGCCGGCCTGCCCGGCATCGTGCGCCGGCACCTCGGCCGGCACCTGCGTGCCTTCCTCGCGGAGCACGGCCTGAGCACCGAGGACATCGGCATCTGGGTCTGTCACCCGGGCGGCCCCGGCATCCTCGCCGCCGTGACCGACACGCTCGGCCTGCCCGGCGACCGCCTGGACGCCGCCCGGTGCTCACTGGCGCGGGCGGGAAACATGTCGTCCGTGTCCGTCCTGCACATCCTGGAGAGCCTGCGGGAGTCCGAGCGGCCCGAGCCCGGCACCTGGGGCCTCCTGATGGCCATGGGCCCCGGATTCTGCTCCGAACTCGTCCTGCTGCGGTGGTGAGGAGACCTCATGACCTGGTACACGCTCCTCGTCCTGCTCGTCGCCGCCGAACGGGTCGCCGAACTCGTCGTGGCCCGGCGCAACGCGGCCTGGACGCTCGCCCGCGCCGGAGTGGAGTCCGGCCGCGGCCACTACCCCTTCATGGTCGCCCTGCACACCGCCCTGCTCGTGTGCTGCCTGTGCGAACCCGTCCTGGCCGGCCGGCCGTTCCTGCCGCCGCTCGGCTGGCCCATGCTGGTCCTCGTCGCCCTGGCCCAGGCCCTGCGCTGGTGGTGCATCACCGCCCTGGGCCCCTACTGGAACACCCGGGTCATCGTGGTACCCGGAGCGCGCCTGGTACGCGGCGGCCCCTACCGCTTCCTGCGGCACCCGAACTACCTCGCGGTCTTCGTGGAGGTGGCCGCCCTGCCTCTGGTGCACTGCGCGTGGCTGACGGCAGCGGTGTTCTCCCTCGCCAACGCGCTGCTGCTCAGGGTCCGGCTGCGCTGCGAGAACACCGCGCTCACCCAGGCGGTGCCCGCGTGACCGGCCGCCCCGACCTGCTGATCGCCGGCGGCGGACCCGCCGGCCTCGCGACCGCGCTGTACGCCGCCCGTGCCGGTCTGGACGCCGTGGTGGCCGAACCGCGCCCGGCACCGGTCGACAAGGCGTGCGGCGAAGGGCTGATGCCCGGTGCCGTGCGCGCTCTGACCGGCCTCGGCCTGCGGGTCCCGGGCCATGTCATCACCGGCATCCGCTACATCCAGGGACCCCGCCGGGCACACGCCGAGTTCACGCACGGCCCTGGCCTCGGCGCGCGCCGCACCGACCTGCACGGCGCCCTGCACCGGGCCGTCCTGGACGCGGGCGTACCCGTCCTGCCTCTACGGGTGACGGACGTACGGCAGGACGCCACGGGCGTGACCGTCCCCGGCACCGGCCTGCGCGCCCGATGGCTGGTCGCCGCGGACGGCCTGCACTCACCGCTGCGCCGCTCCCTCGGCCTGCACGCGGCGACCGGCGGCACCCCGCGCTACGGGCTGCGCCGGCACTACGCGGTGCCCCCCTGGTCCTCCTGTGTCGAGGTGCACTGGGGCACGCACGCGGAGGCGTACGTCACGCCCCTCGGCCCCGAACTCGTCGGTGTCGCCCTGCTGACGGCCGTGAAAGCGCCCTTCACCACCCAGTTGGCCGGCTTCCCGGAACTGTCGGCCCGCCTTCCGCCGCAGGCGGCCGTCACCAGCGTGCGGGGCGCGGGGCCCCTGCGGCAGAAGGCCCGGGCCCGCGTCCACGGACGGGTCCTGCTGGTCGGCGACGCCGCCGGATACATCGACGCGCTGACCGGCGAAGGCGTCTTCCTGGCCCTCGCCGGCGCCCGCGCCCTCGTCGCCAACGTACGGCGCGGCACGGTGAGCCGCTACGAGACCGACTGGCGCCGCGCCACCCGACGCCACCGCCTCCTGACAGGCGCCCTGCTCAGGGCCTGTCAGCGGCCCGCACTGGCACCCCGCATCGTGCCCGCCGCCACACACCTGCCCGGCCTGTTCACGACCGTGGTGAACGCCCTGGCCTGAGCGTGCGAATGCCGCCCTGGCGCACCGTGCACGCGATCCCGCACTCAGCGGGCCTGATAGGCCGTCCCCCTTCCAGGGCACCCGGCCGGCACGAACGACGCGGACACCGGCATCGCGCAGCGGGAGGAAGGGCACCGATGGAAGAGCAGCGGAAGATCGGCGACGGCGGCCAGGACGAGGGAATGTGCAAGGCCTGCGGAAGCAGGCCGGCCGAGCCGGACGCGGGCGGGGCGATGCTGTGCGGGCACTGTGCCGGCGTGCTCGAACTGCCGGACCCGGCCGGACTGGTGGAGGACGAGGGCGCCGCCGTACGGCGCGCGTTCGAGAACCGCCACTGACCGGCACGCCGGAAGGCGGACCAGGACGACCGGGGCATCAGCCCTTGGTCTGCTGCCACTGCCGGTAGAGCGTGTCGTAGCGCGCGGTCAGTGCCGCCCGCGGGGCGAAGCGGCGCACAGCAGGGCGCGTGCGCGCCTGAGCCGTCGGCAGGTCGGGCTCCAGCCCCGCGGCGACCAGCGCGAGCAGCGCCGCACCGTGCAGGCTGGCGTCGGCCTCCGCGCTGGTGTGCACGGGCCGGCCGAGCACGTCCGCCCGCAACTGCGCCACGTCCAGGGAGCGGGACGGCCCGCCGGTCAGCAGGACGGGCGGGCCGGGAGCCTCACCGGCCAGGAGGGTGTCCACGGCCTGGCGTACGACGTAGGCGGCGGACTCCTGCGCGGCGCGCAGGATGTGGGCGGCGCCGTGGTGTTCGCCGAGGCCCCAGAGCCCGCCCCGCTCCTGCTGGTTCCAGTCGGGGAAGCGGCTGCCGGTCAGCAGCGGCGACATCGACAGCCCGGCGCTGCCCGGCGGCAGGGCGCGCATCTGGGGACCCAGCCGTTCCAGGGCGGTGGCGGCGTCGCCGAGCCCCAGCAGGCGGGCCCAGTGCGCCACGGCTCCGCCCGTCATCCCGGTCGCCCCGCCGCAGGTCCACAGGCCCGCGACGAGGAAGGGGTTGAGCACCGCCGCCGCAGGACGCTGACCGGGGGAGGTGATCACCCGGGTCAGGACGTCGGTGGTGCCTGCCACGTCCACGACGGCGCCGGGGGCGGAGCCCGCCACGGCGGCGGCGCCGACCGTGCCGTCGGGACCTCCGGCGGCCACCGGCAGGCCGGACGGCAGACCCGTGGCGCCGGCGGCGGCCCGGGTGACCGTGCCGACGACGTCGGTCGCCGCGTGCTGCGGGGGGAAGTGCTCGGGGCCCTTGCCCCCGACGGCGAGCAGGTCGGGGTCCCAGACGCGGCGGGTGACGTCGCTGCCGAGGGTGTACGCCGCGCTGGTCACGTCCGTGGCGGCCGTGCCGGTGAGACGCAGGACGAGAAAGTCCTTGGGGGACAGCACCCACCTGACCCGCCGGTGCAGTGACGGCTCGTTGTCCTTCAGCCAGTGCAGCAAGGGCACCGCTCCGCCCGTCACGGCGGGCCGGCCGGCCGGGCGGAGGGCGGCGGCCGCGTCGGGCCACCGGGCCGCGACCTCGCGGACACCGCGGGAGTCGGCCCACCCCCCGGCCCTGCCGAGCGGACGGCACCGCTCGTCGACCAAAACCTGGCCGACGTGTCCGGCGACGGCGAGGCACCGCGGGCGGCAGCGCGCGGGTGCCTGCGAGGTGATCCGGCGCAGGACGCGGCACAGGCCGTCCCACAGGAGTTCGGCGTCGAAGGTCTCGGCGCCCTCGTCGGGGCCTCGCTCCTCGCGGGCGTGACACAGTCGCCGGCCCTCGGCGCTCACCAGGGCGGCCCGGACGGCCGAGGTGCCGACATCGACGGCACACACGACGTCGTCGCTCGCCATCGCCCCTCACCTCTCGAGCCGGATCAGCAGGGGGAACTCGGGCCGGCTCCAGCTGTGCGCGAACTCCACCGGCCCGGCCCCCTCACCGTGGGTGAGCCGGGTGATGGCGATGAGCGGCGTGCCCGGCGGCACCTGCAGCAGCGCGGCCTGTTCGGCGCTGGCCGCGGCGGCCGACACCTCCTGCTCGGCCCAGGTCAGCCGGACGCCGAAACGGTCGGCCAGGGTCCGGTACAGGGACCCGCCGAGCAGGTCCTCGTCGGCGAGGGCGGGGGCGATGCCGTACGGGATCCAGGAGTCCTGGATGGCGGCCGGCCGGCCGTCGACGACGCGGACCCGCAGCAGCCGTATCACCTTCTGCCGGGGCCTGAGCCCGAGCCTGTCGCCGACCTCGTCCGGTGCGTCGGTGACCTGCCGGACGCGGACCTGGGTGTCGACGGCGGCGTCCCCGCGGCCGATGTCCTCGCTGAACGGCCCGAGCGTGTGGACCTTGCGGTACGTGGCGGGATGGTCGGCGACAAAGGTGCCCGCGCCGCGGCGGCGGACCAGCCGGCGTTCGTCGGTCAGCCGCCCCACGGCCTGCCGGACCGTCATCCTGCTGACGCCGTAGTGCTCCGCCATCTCGCCCTCGGACGGCAGCCGGTCACCGGGCTGGAGCGTGCCGCAGGACAGCTGCCTGTCGAGGTCGCGGTAGATCACCTCGTACATCGGCAGTCGTGCCATGCGGTGCCTCCCTCTGTCATGGTTCGCGCGCCTGGTCACCCCTGGTCCGCGAACGGCAGGATGCCACGCACCGGCCTGTCGGTGGGGACCTCGCCGCGCGCCCAGCCGACCGCGGCGAGGCTCGCGTCGCCGCGGCGCACCCACACGTCCAGGCCGATGCGGGTCCGCGAGCCGTCCCGCTCCACCTCGCGCACCGCCCCGGCGGCCTCGATGGTGTCGAAGGCGCTCACCGGCCGCAGGAACTTCACCCGCAGCCAGCCGGTCCACAACCACTCCGCACCGAACACCCGGGTGAGCAACTCGGCCAGATAGCACACCAGTTGCTGTCCCTGCACGATCGGCACCGCGAGCCCTGCGGCCCGTGCGGTGCCCAGGCTGTCGTGGATGTTGGTGACGAACTCCCCGATCCGGGAGAACACCGCCATCTGCTCGAAGGTGATCTCCTTGCGCAGCGGCTCCAGCCCCGTCCCGGGCAGGCTCCCTGCGCCCAGCCGCTGAGCGAGCGGCAGGGAGGTGTCGTACGCGTCGCTGACCCTGCGGCCGCCGCCGCCGCCACCGGCCGAGCCGCGGCCCGCCACCTCGGCCGGCGCGGTCCGCATGATCTCCACCCCGCGGTGGCGGACCAGGGTGCGGCCGTCCTCGTCCCGGGCGTCGGCCTCCATGACGACGTAGCCCTGCCCCCGGCGCTCGTACTTGTCCACGTAGCGCCCGGCGAGCCGCACCCGCTGCCCCACCCGCACGGGCCGGTCGAACCAGAGCTCCTCCTCGGTGTGCAGCCCCACCACCTGGCTCGCCGCGTAGTGGAGGGTGAACAGCTGCAGCAGGTCGTTGGCGAGCAGCCCGGCGTGACCGATGCGCGGGCCGTCGGGCCCGGAACGCAGGTACCAGTCGCCGTGATCGTCCTGCGTGAACGCGAAACGCCTGACCTTCAGGTCGTCCACCACCACCTCGACCGGCCCGAACTCCTCGGGAATGACGATCTCTTCGTACACCGGCGGTTTCAGGCCCGCCTCGAGGTCCTCGTCGTGCACGGCGCGGGACGGGTCGGTGAGGTTGCGGCCCGGCACCGCCGCGGGATGCCCGCTCATCGCTGTGCTCCGGAGACGACGGCCACCGCGCGCAGCGGCGAGCCGGTACCGTGCGCGATGCGCAGCGGGAACGCCAGGAAGAACGACAGCGGGGGCAGCCGGTCGAGGTTGGCCAGGTTCTCGATGATGAGCACGCCGGCGGACAGCAGCACGTAGTGGGCGGGCAGTTCGCCGCGCCCGCCGTCGCCGCTGTCGAGGCTGACGCAGTCGGTCCCCACGGCCCGCACGGACCGCTCGCGCAGCAGCTCGGCCGTCTCGCGCGCGATGCCCGGCCAGCTCTCCAGATGGGCGAAGCCCTCCTCGTGCAGGCCCCAGCGGGTGCGGGCCCACTGGAAGTCCAGCAGCACGACGTCCCCGGCCCGCAGCGGCCCGTGACGTGCCTCCCAGTCGCGCACGGCCCGCGGGCCGATCAGCTCGTCGGGCCCGGGCGGCGGATCCAGGGGGATGGTCGCACAGCGTCCCGTGAGCGCGCTGAGGGGCAGTTCCGCCACGCTCACCCCGGCGTGCGGGCCCTGGAGGGGGAAGTGGCAGGGGCTGTCGACGTGGGTGCCGGTGTGCTCGCCGAGCACCAGCTGGTGCATGCGCGCGACGTCGCCCATCGCCAGCCACCGGTTCTGGAAGTACTTGGCATGGGTGGGATAGGTCGGCATGCCCTCTTCCAGGGTCCGGCTGAGATCCACCAGGCGGGCCCCGGCGAGGACCTCGCCCAGTGCGCGGACGGTCGCCGGGTCCTGTCCCGCCGTCTGTGACCGCATCCCGTCCTCCTCGTCCGTCGTCATCCGGTCCGCACCTGGCGGGTCTCCTGCCGCGCGACCAGGACGGCGATGATCAGTACGCTTCCGTTGAAGATGGGCTGCACCCAGAACGGCACGCCCAGCAGGCTCAGCCCGTTGAACCCGATGGCCAGCAGGATGATCGCCACCAGCGCGCCCAGCACGTTGTAGTAGCCGGGCCGGTAGGTGGACACCCCGAGGAACGCGGCGGCGTAGGCGGGCAGCAGCAGCTCCGGACCATAGCCCGGGTTGGCCGAACCGGCTTGCGCCAGCGCGAAGTTGGCGGCGAAGCCCACGATCAGCCCCGCGGCGGCGAAAGCGGTCATCCGCATCCGGTTGGTCCGGACACCGGCGAGATAGGCCACGCGCTCCGAGCCGCCGATGGCGTACCAGAAGCGGCCGTGCGGGGTGTGCTCCAGTACGTAGAACAGGACCAGGGCGAGCAGCAGGGTCAGCCACACCGCCAGCGACAGGCCCAGGAAGTCCTCGGACGCCAGGGTCGTCACGGAGGACGGGATGTTCTCGAAGATGACCTTGCCGTTGCTGATGCCCTGCGTCGCCCCGCTGAGCAGGATGCCGACGCCCAGCGTGGCGATGAACGAGCTGATCTTGAAGTAGACCGTCAGGACGCCGTTGACGAGACCGACGAGCAGGCCGACCACCGGGCCCGCGGCGATGATCAGCGCCGGATTGGAGGTGTGCTGGGCCACGACGGCTTCGAGCATCACCAGGAACCCGATGAGATACCCGACGGACAGGTCGAACTCGCCGATGATCAACGGCATCAGCACGGCCAGGGTCATGGTCGCCGTGACGGCCTGCACCAGCGCCACGTTCTGCAGGTTGTCGGCCGTCAGGAACCGGTCCGAGGCAAGGGAGAAGGCCACGATGAGCACGGCCAGCAGGACGAGCGTCTCGTAACCGCTCACCCAGGACAGCAGCCGGCCGGGGGTGAGGCGTGCACGCGGGGTGCGGCCGGAGGCGGGGGCGTCGATGTGCCGGATGGTCTTGTCGCTCATCACATGGCCTTCGTCATGAGGTTCTCGGCGGTCATGGCGGGCCCGGAGATCTCCTCGGCGACGCGCCCGTCGCGCAGCACCAGGACCCGGTCGCACAGGCCCGCCATCTGCTCCGGTTCGGTGGAGGTCATCAGCACGGCGATGCCGCTCGCCCCGGCGTCACGGATGGCGCCGAACATCACCTCGCGCGCGGCGGGGTCGACGCCGTAGGTGGGGTCGGCCAGCACCAGGACGCGGGGCCGCATGCGCAGCAGCCGGCCCAGGATGACCTTCTGCTGGTTGCCGCCGGAGAGCCGGCCGAAGACGGTGGCCGGGTCGGTGGGCCGCACGTCCAGGTAGGAGATGACCTGCCGGATCGCCGTGCGCATCTCGGCCCGCCGGTGCCAGAACGTCCGTGCCTGCGGCAGGATCAGGTTGTCGGTGACCGGAAGGGTGTGGATACCGCCCTCCCGCAGCCGGTCCGCGGGCAGGAACACCACGCCGTGGCGGATGGCCACCCGCGGCGGCAGCGTGCCGGGCAGCCGGTGGCCGGCGACCTCGAGGGTGCCGCCGAGGCGCTGTTCGGCACCGGTGAGCAGGCGCGGCAGCTCCTCCAGGCCGCTGCCGCGCACCCCGATGACGCCGACGATCTCGCCCGGCGCGAGGCTGAGGTCGCAGCCGTCGACATCGTGCCCGCGCAGGTCCCGCACGCGCAGCACGGGGCCGGCCGTCGGCGGGGACACGCCGTCGCGGCCGCCGGCCTCGCGCCGCCACAGCGCGCTGATCCCGCCCGCGTCCCGGGCGGCGCCGGCCCCCGTCCCGGCGCCCGTGCCGCCCCGCGAACGGGCCGCCGGCGCGGTGCCCCGCATGACCCGTACGATCTCGGAGCGCTCCACCTTGGCGGCCGGTCCCTCGATCATCACCCGGCCGGCGTCGAGGACACTGACCCGGTCCGCGTAGGCGAGTTCGGCGAGCCGGTGGGTGACGGCCAGCACCGGCAGGCCGCGGTCGGCGATGCCCCGCACGTGCCGCAGGAACGGCTCGGCCTCGGCCTCGGGCAGGGCCGCGGTGGCCTCGTCGAGGACCAGCAGCCGCAGGTTCTCGCCGGCGGTGCGCACGGCGAGCTCCACGGTGAGCATGGCCCGCTCGGCACCGGTGAGGCGCCCGGCCAGCTCCCGGCTGCCCCGCCCGATCGACAGGTCGTCGAGCAGCCGCTGCGTGTCGCCCCGCAGCCGGCGCCAGGCGATCCGGCCGAGCGCGCCGCGCGGGTAACCGGCGAACAGCGCCACGTTCTCGGCGATCGACAGGCGGTCCACCAGCGGGGCCTCCTGGTGGACGACCCGCACCCCGGCCGCCGCGGCGGCGGCCGGGCTCCACCCGCCGGTGACGTCCCGCTCGTCGATCAGGATCCGCCCGCCGTCGGGGACGTACACGCCCGTCATCACGCGCACCAAGGTCGACTTGCCGCTGCCGTTGGCGCCCAGCAGGGCGTGGATCTCACCGTCCTCGACGGTCAGGGAGACCTCGCTCAGGGCCGTGAAGGTCCCGAACCGCTTGGTGACGCCGTGCAGCGCGGCAGTCATCGCACCTCACTTCCACAGCCCGTCGAAGGTGCCCGGGTAGTCGAAGGAGGCGTGCCAGTCGGCGCCCGACTCGGGCACGTTGTCCTTGTCCAGCACGACGAAGGGCAGGTTCTCGCCGTGCGGCTGGGCCAGCGGCTTCTTGGTCAGCAGCCGGGCCGTCTGGTCGAGCATCGCGTAGCCCATGTACCGGTTGTCGTAGGCGGCGTCCGCCACCTGGACCCGCGACTCGCGGACGAAGTTCAGGTTCTCCTGGCTGCCGAGCACGCTGATCAGACGCACCCGGTCGCCGAGTCCGGCCTGGGCGATCGCCGGCACCACCGCTGCCGCCGCCGGGTCGTAGGGGATGAACACGTAGTCGACGTCGGGGTTCGACCGCAGGTAGCTGACGACCGACTGCGGCAGCACCTGGGCCACCTGGTTGCCCGTGAAGTAGCGAAGCGGCTGCACCGTGCAGTCCTTGCACTTCTTCAGCTCGTCCAGCAGCCCCTTCTGCAGGGCCAGCACGGAGGGGAACTCCTTGTCGGAGTAGACGACGATGTTGGCCTTGCCCTCGGAGTCGGCTTCCACCCACTGCGCGGCCTTCTTGCCGAGAGCGGCGTAGTCGGGGCCGACGTCGAAGGCGTAGCCGAGGTTGTTCCCGGTCGGCTTGACGGGCGGGTTGGGGGAGTCGAGACCGTTGGATCCGGCACCCACCGGCACACCGGCCCGCTTCGCCGCCCTGAGCCCGTCCTGGACCGCGTTGGGGTCGATGGCGATGTTGAGGATGATGTCGGCGCCCCACGAAAGGGCGTTGAGCATCTGGGCGTTCTGCTTGTCGGGCGTACCGCCACCGTCGAAGACCCTGACCTGCCAGCCGAGTTTCTTCGCCGCCTCCTGGGCACCGGTGGCGGGGGACACGCAGCCGCTGAGGATGCTCAGGCAGGTGATGGCGGCGACCTTCACGTTCTTGGGCGCGGTGACCGGCTGGTTCGGGCCCTGGTACTTGGCGGGCGACTCGGTGGTGGCCGCGCGGTGCAGGTCGTCCCACTGGTCGGCGCGCGGACCGGCCGCCGCGGCGTTGCGGGCGTCCGTAGCGGCCCCGGCACCGGAGGTGTGCTGTGCGGAGGATCCGGTTCCCGCGCAGGCGCTGCCCGCGGCGAGGACCGCCGCGACCGGAAGGGCGAGGACCGAGTGGCGAAGGCGTCGTCCGCGTGTGCTGTTCATGATGGCGCGTCTCCTGCGACGGACGGGTGGGGGGTCAGGCGATCGCGACCGGCCGTACGGGCGAACCGGTCGCGCCGGTGATGGGCAGGGGCAGGCACAGCAGCAGGAACTCGTGGACCGCCGCGGCGGCGAGCTCCTCGAGATGGACCCACTCCATGAGCGGGATGCCGAGGTCGCGGATCAGCAGGCGGTGCACCGGCTGGGGTTCCCCCGCGACACCGGAGGGGGCGACCTCCACGGCCGCGGTGTCACTGCCGACGGCGGCCGGCCGGTACCGGGCCAGCAGGCGGGCACCGTCCAGGTCGAGCCCGGCTCCCTCGACCGCGGTCATCGCCCGGGTGTCGGGCCAGTGCTTCATCGTTCCGGTGCGCAGCAGCACCACGTCGCCTTCCCGGAGCGCCACGCCTTGCTTGTCCAGCGTCAGGGAGATCAGGTCCTCGTCGATGTGCTGACGGGCCCGCAGTGTCTCGAGCCCCAGGGCACCGGGCGCGTCCACGAGGACCCCCCGGCCCAGCAGGGGCGGCAGCGTCGAGGCGTCGTGGGTGAGGGGGCCGTGGTCGCCGAGGTACTCGTGCGCGGAGTAGCCGCCGTACCACTCGTCGTTCTCCCCGGACGTGATGTGCGCCAGGGCGTCGATGTGGGTGCCGGAGTGCGCGCAGAACGACAGCAGTTCGGAGATGAAGCCGAACCGCGAGGTGTTGTCCCCGAGCCACTCCAGGTCCCCGTGCGGACCCTGGGCGCGCTCGCCTGCGGGGGTGCGGAAGGTGAGGACCTGGAACGGCGGGTGACCGGGGGCCAGCGGCATACCGGGCCACCAGCCGGAGGACAGGTCGAACACGCGGCCCTCCCCGGCCAGGGCGAGAGCGGAGGGGGCGATGCGCAGGCCGGTGGGGCGGTGCGCCGGCGTGGTCACTCAGATCACCCCCAGGGACTTCAGGCGGGCGATCTCCTGCGGGGAGCGTCCCAGCAGCCGTCCGTAGACGTGCTCGTTGTCCTCGCCCACCAGGGGCGGGGCCTTGCGCACCGACCCGGGGGAGGCGGTCATCTTGATCGGGATGCCGGGCAGCCGGAGCGTGCCCAGTGCGGGGTGCTCGACGTCGAGCATCATCTCCCGCGCCCTGATCTGCTCCGACTCCACGACCTCGGGGATGTCGCTGACCTTCCCGAAGGGGATCCCGGCCGCCCCGAGGGTCTGCGCTATCTCCTCGCAGGTGCGGCTCTTGGTCCAGGCGGCGACGGCCTCCTCGAGCTCCTCGATGTGCGCCATGCGGCCCGGGACCGAGGAGTACCGCTCGCTGTCCGCCAGATCCTGGCGGCCGATCGCCCGGCACAGCCTCGGGAACAGCGGGTCGGTGCCGGCGTGAATGTAGACGTACCCGTCGGTGGCGGGGAAGAGGTTGGCCGGCCCGGTCAGCAGGTCGCGGGAGCCGTTGCGGCGGGGATGCTCACCCAGCATGGCGTACGCGCTGGGCCGGGTCCCCAGGGAGGCGAACAGCGCGTCCAGGGACGCCACGTCCACGTGCTGTCCCTGCCCGGTGCGCTCCCGGTGCAGCAGCGCGAGCAGCGCGCCCATCGCGCCGTGGAACCCGGCGATGTAGTCGGCGATGTACGTGCCCGTCAGGGTGGGGTCGCCGTCCGGGGGACCGGTGAGGCTCATCAGTCCCGACGTGGCCTGCGCGATGGCGTCGAAGAGGGCGCGGCGCGCCAGCGGCCCGGTCTGCCCGAAGCCGGAGATGGACACCAGGATGACGTCGGCACGCAGCTCCGCCAGCCGCCGGTAGGGCAGGCCCATCGCCTCCATCGTCCCGGGACGGTAGTTCTCGACCACGATGTCGCTGCGCCGGACCAGATCCTCCAGCAGCGCCAGCGCCTCGGGCCGCCGGGTGTCCAGCGTCGCCCCGTACTTGTTGCGGTTGTAGACCATCGTGTAGACGCTCTGCTGCCGGTGGAACGGCGCGTGCTTGCGGGCGTCCTCGCCGCTGGGCCGCTCGATCTTGACGACCTCCGCGCCCATGTCGCCGAGGATCTGGCAGCACAGCGGCCCGGCGATGAACCGCGACAGGTCCAGCACCCTGACGCCGCTCAGCGCCCCGGGTGCGGCGGCGTCGTGGGCGGTCCCGTCGGTCATGATCAGCCCTCTTCCGGTTCGTAGGGGCGGAAGGCGGGATAGGTCCAGGCGTTGACGCTTTGGTCGATGGGGACGTCGAAGAGGGCGGGGGAGCGGCCGTCCAGGGTTTCCCCGACGCGCTTGGCGAGCTCCTCCAGGCCGGTGGTCCGTTCGGCGGGCAGGCCCAGTCCGCGGGCGACCAGGGCGTAGTCGCAGGGGCCGAAGTCCACGCCGACGGTCCGGTTGCCGTAGTGGACGATCTGCTCCTGGCGGATGTTGCCGTACCCGGCGTCGTTGAGGACGACGACGGCGACCCGTCCGCCGACCCGCACCAGGGTCTCCAGCTCGGCCAGGCTCATGCCCAGCGAACCGTCCCCGACCAGGGCCAGCACCGGGCGTTCGGGGTCGGCCACGACGGCCGCGACGGCGGCGGGCACGGCGAAGCCCATGTTCCCGAACCCGACCGGCTTGATGTAGCTGCCCGCGCGCCGGATCTGCCACAGGTAGGACCACACCCCCGGGTTGCCCGCGTCCGGGATGAGCAGGGTGTCGTCGGGCGCGGCCGTGCGCAGCCGCCGTACCACCTCCGCGGGCGACAGGCCGTCCCCGCCCGTTGCCGTCCCGCCGGCCTCCGGCTCCCGCCACCACTGCTCCTCGGCCCGCCGCAGCCCGTCCGTCCACGCGGACCGGGTCGCGGCCAGTTCGCCGGCGCGGTCGGCCAGCAGCGCGTGCAGCTCCTCCAGCGTGGTCCGGGCGTCCGCCACGATCCCGGTCGTCCGGCGGCCGTAGTAGCGGCCCAGCATGGCGGGGTCCACATCGATCTGGATCACCTGCGGCAACTCCATCCGCCACCGGCCCGTGGAGACGGCGTTGAGGCTGTTGCCGACCGCGAGCACCAGGTCGGCGTCGGCCATGACACGGCTGGACAGCCGCGTGCCCATCCGGCTGAGCGCCCCGAAGACCAGGGGGTGGGTGGTGGGCACGGTGCCGATGCCGTTGAACGTGGTGATCACCGGGATCCGCAGGGACTCGGCCAGCGCGAGGGCGGCCTCGCCGGCGCCGGAGCGGTTGCAGCCGTTGCCGAGCCACAGCACCGGACGCTCCGCCTGCGCGAGCCGGGCGGCCACCTCGGCCAGCGCCCCGGCGTCGGCGCGGGGCCGCTGGACCACCCACCGGCACATCGGGTGCTCGCCCTCGGGCACGGCCGCGTCGGCGTCGGCCACGGGCCCCTCGATCGTGTCCCGGGCGAAGTCGAGGTGGGCGGGCCCCGGGTTGCCGGACATGGCGTTGAGATACGCCTCCTCCACCGCCTGCCGCAGGGCGCCGGCGTGGGCCAC
This sequence comes from Streptomyces sp. NPDC052682, assembly GCF_040678435.1. Classification (NCBI taxonomy): domain Bacteria; kingdom Bacillati; phylum Actinomycetota; class Actinomycetes; order Kitasatosporales; family Streptomycetaceae; genus Streptomyces; species Streptomyces sp. NPDC052682. Next base: position 32,514 of record NZ_JBFATS010000029.1, read on the forward strand.
CAGGCGGCTGAACTTGGTCAGCGGGCCGAACAGCTCGACGTGGTCGGCGTTCTGCGCGTCGTCCCGGTGGATGTTCTCACCGGCGTTGTTGCAGGTCAGGACGAGCACGGGGCTGGAGTCCCGCAGCGCGCCGCCGACGCCGGTGAGCAGGTTGGTCGCGCCGGGACCGGTCGTGGCGAGGCAGACCCCGGGAGTGCCGGTCAGCCGCCCGTAGGCGTCCGCCATGACCGCGGCGGCGTTCTCGTGCCGCGCGGTGACGAACTCCATCACCGGCGAGGCCAGAATCGCGTCGGTGACGGCGAGCGTCTGGCCGCCCGGCACCCCGAAGACCGTCCGGATGCCCAACGACTCGAGCATCCTCACGACCAGCTGTCCGCCGGTGATCGACCGAGACATGCCGTCTACCTTCGCTCCGCCCCCCGCATGGATGTATCTAGTTGTCTAGATATTTCCATTGAGTGCCCGAAAGGGGTGACTTGTCAAGGAAAAAGAGATATTTGCCTGAAAAGGCGGGTGGGCCTTCCCGTGCCCACCCGCCTTGTCGCCTTGTGCCGTTGCGCCGTCGGCGGTCAGCCCGGATGCCGCTCGGTGTGGTAGCGCTGGGCCAGCCGCGCGAGGGCCACCGCGCCGAGCAGGAGTCCGAAGTCGCGCAGGGCGATGTCGTAGTGGCCGGGGATGGTCAGCAGGTTGACGATGATGCCGGCCAGCCATCCGGCCACCAGCCAGGCCCCGAAGCGCGGCGCGAGCGCGACGGTCAGGCCCGCGACGACCTCGATGACACCGACGACGTACATGACCGTCTGGGCGCTGCCCGGCAGGACGTCGTCGATCCACGGCGCGAGGTAGCCGGGCCAGTCCACGAGCAGGTTGGTGAACTTGTCCAGCCCGAACAGGACCGGCGCCACGGTGAACCCGGTGCGCAGGATCACGAACGCCTGGTAGCCGGGATCGGCGAGCGCGCCCCGCCGGGGTGCGGTGGAGGGGGTGGTGGTGGGTGCGGTGGACATGACGCGCCCTTTCTTTCTATCGACAACTCTTACTGACAATAGAAGTGCGTGAACCTTCTTTAGTCAACGCCTGTGGGTTTTACACTGGTGTTCGTGGACCACCCGAAGGAAGCACCCCACTCCGACGTCTCCGCCGTGGCGGCTCTGGACGAGCCGACCCGCAGGAGGCTCTACGACCACGTCGTACGCCAGCCGGGACCGGTGAGCCGCGACGAAGCCGCCGCGGCCCTCGGGCTGGCGCGCCAGACCGCGGCCTTCCACCTGGACCGGCTGGCCGACGAGTCACTGCTGGACGTCGTCTACGAGCGGCGCAGCGGCCGCACCGGTCCGGGAGCGGGCAGGCCGGCCAAGCTGTACAAGCGCTCCGCCAAGCAGGTCGCCGTCCTGCTGCCCGAACGGCGCTACGAGCTGGCCGGACGGCTCTTCGCCCAGGCCCTGGAGGAGGCGGAGGCCACCGGCGAGCCGGTCCGCGCCGTCCTGCACCGAAGGGCGCACCACTTCGGCGCCCGGCTCGCCGGGCAGGGCGGCACGGACGTGTTCGGCCTGCTGGAGCGGTACGGGTTCGAGCCCCGCCACGACGGCGCCGCGATCGTGCTGGGCAACTGCCCCTTCCACGCGCTCGCCCGCGAGCACACGCAGACGGTGTGCGGCATGAACCTCCATCTGCTCCGCGGCGTCCTCGAAGGACTCGGCGACAGCAGCCGCCAGGCGTGCCTGGCTCCCAGCCCCGGCCACTGCTGCGTCCGTCTGGAACCGGCCCCCGCCCCACCCGCGGCCACCACCTCCTGAGCCACCACGCGCCGCTGCCGTCCGCCGCCCTCACCCACCCCGCAAGGAGTCACGTCATGGACCTCGCCGCACCGTTCACCGATCCCGCGACGCCGAGCGCCGGCACACCTGGTGCCGCGCGCATCCCCCGGCCGCAGACCCCGCTCCCCGCCCCCCTGCGCGTCGTCCACGACACCGACGGCATCGACCTCGACGAAGCCGAGAACGCCGCCGCCCGGTTCCTCGCGGCGCTCGGCATCGACACCGCCACGGAGAGCCTGCGCGGTACCCCCGGCCGCATGGCACGCGCCTACGCCGAACTGTTCACCCCCCGCGCGTTCGACCTGACGACCTTCCCCAACGACGAGGGGTACGACGAGCTGGTGCTGGCCCGCAGCATCCCGGTGCGCTCGGTGTGCGAGCACCACCTGCTGCCCTTCGTCGGCACCGCCCACGTCGGCTACCTGCCGGGCCACCGCATCCTCGGCCTGTCCAAACTGGCCCGCGTCGTGGAGTACTTCGCCTGCCGGCCACAGGTCCAGGAGCGCCTCACCAAGCAGGTCGCCGACTGGCTGCAGGCTCAGCTGGAGCCCAAGGGCGTCGGCGTGGTCATCGAGGCCGAACACACCTGCATGACCTTGCGAGGCGTCCAGGCCACCGGCTCCAGCACCCTCACCTCCACCCTGCTCGGAACCCTCCGCGAGGACGCCCGCTCCCGGGCCGAGTTCCTCTCCCTGACCGGCCTGTCCACCTGAGCGGCCGCCGACGGCGTCCACGGGCGGGTTCGGCAGTCGCCGCGCCCGCTCAGACGCCGGCGAGCAGGCCGGCGAGCGGCGCGGGCACGCGATCGGGAGCGAGGGCCTCGACCAGGACACGGCCGTAGTGGATCTTGCGGCCCTTCTGCGTCCCGAAGAAGCGCCTGAACTGCCTCTGCGGGGTGCGGCCCTGCTGCGCGGGCTGGCGCAGGAACGTCTGCAGGGCGCGCAGGTCGCCCTCTTCCCGGACGAGCTCCTCCACCCGTGGCACGCCCAGGGCGCGGATGAGCTCGTCCTCCAGATCCGCGGCGCAGACGAAGAAGTCCTGCCGTGCCGCACCGGCCCGTGCGAAGCCGCGGGCGTAGTACGGACGCTCCGCCTCGTCGCACAGGCCCGTCAGGGCAAGGCCCAGACCGGTCGGACCGAGGAGCCGGGCATACCGCCCGACGCTCATCGCACCGCCGATCGCCAGGACGCACACCCCTTCCGCCGCGAGGTCCCGTCCGCGGCTCCTGGCCAGCGCGTCGACCGCCGCGACGTCGCTCGGCCCTTCGAGCAGAACGGCCGCCCGGACGGGCAGCCGCGCGGCCGACGCGTACGCGGGGTCCGCGGGACCACCCGCCGCCCACGCGGTGACCGCGTCCCGGAACGCCTCCATGTCAGCCATGACACGAGTCTCGGCCCCTCCCGGCCGCGGCGCGAGGCATTTTCCGCCCGCACGGCGGCGGACGCCCTGGCGTGTGGGCCCCTAGGTGACGGGCGGCTTCGTCGCCGCGGCGCTGTCGGTCCTGGTGGGCGCTCACGGGTTCGCCCGGCCGTCGACCGGGATGCCCAGTCGGCCGGCCACGGTCGTCAGGGCCGTTCCCAGGGGGAGTGCCACCCGGGTGACGGCGTGCCGGTCACCCCGGGTGGGGGCCAGGTTGACGATCAGCACCGGCTTCCCGGCCTCGGCCGCCTGGCGGACGAACCGGAGGCCGGACATCACCGTCAACGACGAGCCGAGGACCAGCACCGAGTCCGCCGCACGCACCAGTGAACGGCAGTGCTCGACCCGCCCGGGCGGAACGGCCTCCCCGAAGAACACCACGTCCGGTTTGAGGATGCCCCCGCAGGCCTCGCAGGGCACGACACGGAAGTCCGCGACCTGTTCGTCGGTGAGGTCGGCGTCACCGTCCGGGTTGATCCCCGCGGCCACCGGCTCGAAGCCCGCATTCGCCTCCTCCAGGCGCCGGGCCAGTTCACGGCGCGGGCCGGTGGCGCCGCAGGACAGGCAGACGACCCGTTCCAGGCTTCCGTGGAGTTCCACGACGCCCTCACTGCCGGCGGCCTGGTGCAGGCCGTCGACGTTCTGCGTGATCACACCCGCGAGCAGGCCCTGCCGCCCGAACGCGGCCACGGCGCGGTGCCCGGCGTTGGGCACGGCACGGCCGAAGGTGCGCCAGCCGAGGTGGCTGCGCGCCCAGTACCGGCGCCTGGCCCGCGCGCCGGCGATGAACTCCTGATAGGTCATCGGCGTGTGCCGGCTCAGGCTGCCGCCCTCGCCCCGGTAGTCGGGGATGCCCGATTCCGTGGAGATGCCGGCCCCGCTGAGCACCAGCACGTTGCCGGCGCTCAGCGCGTCGGCGACCGGTGTCAGGTCCGTGCTGCCCGGCGGCGCATCCTCGGCAGGGGTCCAGACCAGGGTGGGGCGCATGCGCATGCCGCCAGGGTACGGAACAGACTGCAGCGGCGGCCCGGGCAGCGCACCCTCCCCGGGATGCCGGCCGGCCATCGGTACACCGACCACGGCCAGGGATACCCCTGGGCGGGCCGCCCGGCGCCGGCCACCCCGTGGCATAACCTCGGGGGCGAAGACGTCGGGTGCCACCTGTGTCCACGGTGAGGAGGCGATGGTGTTCGCAAGGCATGCGCGGCTGCTCGCGGGCGCCATGGCCGTGGCCTGCGCGGTGCTCGTCGGCCCCAGCGCGCCGAGCGGCGTGCCTGCCGCCGGGGCCCTGCCCGTCGAGGACGTCCGGCATGCGGTGGCGAACCGGGTCATGACGTGGAACCTGTGCAATCCGTGCGAGGTGAACAACGTCGACCGGGCAGCTGAGATCGCCCGGTACGCCCCCCAGGTCATCGGCGTGCAGGAAGCGTGCGTGCGGGATGTCGAGAGGATCCGGGACTATCTGAAGCGCCTGTACGGGCTGGTGTACCGCGTCGAGTACGGGACGGTCCTGGAGAGCTGGCGCCGCTGTGGGGGAGCGCCGTGGAGTCCGGGCGCCTTCGGCCAGGCGGTTCTGTCGCTGGCGCCGATGACGGACCGTGAGACGGTGGAGTACCCCGACGGCGGATCCGAGGACCGTGGGTACATGTCGGTCACCACCATGGTGGGCGGTCACTCCGTACGGGTCTTCAACACCCATCTCGCGCAACGGCGTCAGGAGGAGTTCCGGGCGGAGCAGGTCGGTGTACTGGCCGCGGACGTCGCCCGCCACGGCCGTGCGATCGTGCTCGGCGACTTCAACGCCGTCCCGGACGCCCCCGAACTGGCCGGCATGTGGGCCCTGGCCGCGGACGCGGACCCGCAGTGCCGTCCCGCGCGGATCGGCGCCTGCCGTCCGACCACCGACTGGCAGAGCAAGTTCGACTACGTCTTCCTGCGCGACGTGGCCGCGCTCGGGCACCGCGTGGTCCCGACCCCGTACTCGGATCACCATCTGCTGTACGCCGACGTGGATGCGGCCTAGGGTCTGCTCCCGCCCCGCAACAGCGCCTCCCGAACGCGGAGGGACCGTCGGCGACGTGGAGCCAGGATCGTCCTGGCTCCACTGCGTGCCGCGGGCGTGTCACTGGAACTGTGCGAAGAACCTCCAGATCTCTGTTTTGGTCCAGGTGGCGACGCCGCTCTCGCCGGGGGAGCCGTCGACCGGACCGGGTGTGTGGCCTCCGTCGAACGCGGCCCACTGGACCGGGTATCCGGCACGGCAGCCCGAGTAGGTCGTGGTGATGTGCGTCCGGCTGCCCGGCGCGGGCTCGCGCGGGCTCTGGGAGGCGCAGCCGTTGTTGCGGACGAACCTGTCGCGCAGGGAGCGTCCTTGCGCGATGTTGAGGACGGAGTCGCTGACGCCGTGGATCCCGAAGTAGGCGATGGGCTGGGTGCCGCCGCTGCAGCCGCTGATCTCAGCACCGGACATGACCGCGACGGCCCGGAACACGTTCGCCCGGCTGCACGCGAGTGCGTAGCTCATACCGCCGCCCCAGCTGAATCCCGTGGCGAACCGCTGTGCCGGGTTGACACACAGGCTGCTCTCGATGCGCCGGATCATGTCGTCGACGAACGTGACGTCCTCACCGCCCGCATTGGCCCAGCCGTTGCCGAGGCCCTGGGGGGCGACGAGGATCGCGCTGTTGTTTGACTGTTCCTGTTGGCCGTAGTAGGACCAGGCGCTCCCGCTCGTGCCGCCCGAGGCGACGTCGTTCGCTGTTCCGCCCCGCCAGTGGAACGCGAAGATCAGCCGGTAGCGGTGGCTGTTGTCGTAGTTGGCGGGAACTCTGAGGATGAAGCTGCGGGTCTTGCCGCCGCTCTGGATCGTGTGCGTACCGCTCGTCAGAGTCGGGGCGCTGCCGCATCCGCCGCCGCCACCACCTGACGACAGCTTGACCAACTGCCATTGCTGGTTGGCGCCGCCCCAGTCGGTGTACTGGACGACGTTGCCGCCGTCGGCGGTCGAGGCGCCCTGCACCTCCACCGCCTTGCCGCTGGCGCGGTTGATGAGCCGGACGTGGCCGGCGTCGGAGTCGGCCAGGCGGAACTGCTGGTTGGCGCCGTTGGAGTCGGCCCACTGCTGGATCGCGGCACCGTCCGCGGTCGAGCCGCCGGCCACGTCGAGAACCTTGCCCGAATGCCGGGCCTTGAGGCGGTAGAAGCCGCCGCCGGAGTCCACGAACTGCCACTGCTGGTTGGCTTGGTCGTTGCGCGTCCACTGGCTGACCCGCGCGCCGTCGGCGGTGGAGGCGCCGGAGACGTCCAGCGCCTTGCCGCTGTTGCGGTTGACCAGGACGTACCAGGCGTTGGTGTCCACCGTCGCCGCCTGGGCGGGCGCCGGATGCGCGACGGCGAGCATGCCGATCGCCAGGGTCAGCGCCACCAGGGCGGCGACCCGGGACCATAAGCGATGTCGTCGGCGAGGGACGGGGGAAGCCGGACCGTGTGCCGTCATCGATTCACCCTTTCGTCTGTGGGGGGCTTATCAGGTGCGGGTCCAGCGTTGGTTGCTGCCGTTCGAGCAGGAGTAGAGCTGGATGAGGGTGCCGTTGGCGGTACCGCCCGCGACGGCGTCGAGGCAGCGGCCGGACTGCACGCCGACGATGGTGCCGTCGGAGTTGAGGCGCCACTTCTGGTTGTCGCCGCCCCAGCAGCTGTAGATCTGGACCTTGGCGCCGTCGCCGGTGCCGGCGGCGTCCAGGCACTTGTTGCCGTAGACCCTGAGCTCACCGGCCGCGGTGTACGTCCACTGCTGGTTGGTGCCGTTGTGGCAGTCCCACAGCTGGAGCTGCGTTCCGTCGGTGGTGCCGGCGCCGGGCACATCCAGGCAGCGGCCCGATCCGACGCCCTTGATCTGCCCGGAGTCCGCAGGCGGCGTGGAGGTGCCGCCGTTGAGTGCGTTGAGGACGGCGGTGTACGCGGGCTTCTTGCTGCCGTTGCCGTTGAACAGCAGCGGGGTCTGCTCCGCTCGCCAGGAGTCGGTGTCGCGCACACCCCAGACGGTGATGCCGAGGCAGCGCGGCACGGCCAGGCAGTCGTTGGTCACGTTGGCGTAGGTCGTGGCCGAGGCGCCCTGGATGTCGAGTTCGGTGATGGCCACATCGACGCCGAGGGCGGCGAAGCTCTGCAGGGTGGTGCGGAAGTTGCTGTTGTACGGGCTGTCGTTGTTGAAGTGCGACTGGAAGCCGACGCAGTCGATCGGCACGCCACGCTGCTTGAAGTCCCGGACCATGGCGTACACGGCCTGGGTCTTGGCCCAGGTCCAGTTCTCGATGTTGTAGTCGTTGTAGCAGAGCTTGGCGGCCGGGTCCGCGGCACGCGCGGTGCGGAAGGCGACCTCGATCCAGTCGTTGCCGGTGCGCTGCAGGTTGGAGTCGCGCCGGGCTCCCGAACTGCCGTCGGCGAAGGCCTCGTTCACCACGTCCCACTGGGCGATCTTGCCCTTGTAGTGGGCCATCACGCCGTTGATGTGGTCGATCATCGCCTGGCGCAGCGCGCTGCCGCTGAGGCTCTGCATCCAGCCGGGCTGCTGGGAGTGCCAGGCCAGGGTGTGGCCGCGTACCTTCTTGCCGTTCTGCACCGCCCAGTTGTAGACGCGGTCGCCGGCGGCGAAGTTGAACTGGCCCCGCTGCGGTTCGGTGGCGTCGATCTTCATCTCGTTCTCGGCCGTCACCGAGTTGAACTCCCGGCTCGCGATCGACGTGTACGCCGAGTCGCCCAGCCTGCCCGAGGCGATGGCGGTGCCGAAGTAGCGGCCGCTCTGCGCCGCCGCGGCGCCGAGCGTGGTCTCGGCGGCCTGTGCGGACGGCGGCGCGAGCAGTGCGACGACCGTGGCGAGGACGCCGACGACCGCCGCCCACACCAGGCCGCGGATCCTCTTCCGGCGGACAACGGGTCTGACAAGGGCATACGAGCCCATGACTGTGCCTCCAAGATAGACATCACGGCGGACCTGAAGCGCGGGAATGCTTCCGTCCGCTCCCTGCTCGGCAGACGGACGGGGCGAGCCGGAACCCGGGCAGCACGCAAGCGCCGGGCACCGCGGGAAGGCCGATGTGGTTCGACATCTCGAACTGTGGCCGCTTCTCAGACAGGGATGATTGAGGTACGCCGAGTCGCCGTCAATACTCCCCGCACGCAAAAGTTTCCGTTCCGGTCCCGAAAGATTCGAAATCCCCGTGCAGCGGACGGCGGGCGTGATCTGCTCCGGGCGAGAGGCCTCCGTGCACTGTTTGATCTCGTAGGCTCGACGAAATCTTTCGGCATTCACGGCGATACTTGCGAGAGGGATTGACGCCGTTCATCGGCTCCCTATCATTCAGATTGCCCGAATTCCGAACCCTGTTCGATATCGCGAACATGTCTCTTGCCGCACAAGGAGCTGCGGTCGCATGTGCATGTCATGAACTCGTCAACATGGCGCGCGCAAGCCGCCTAACTCAAGGTTGAGGAAGGTCCCCATGCGCAGAGGAAGTTTCAGCCGCAGACATCCGTCTGCGGTGCTCGCCGCCGCGGTGACGGTCCTGGTCTCGTTGGCGGCGATGCTCGTCGCGACCCCGGCCCAGGCGGCCACCACCGGCGCCTTGCGCGGTGTCGGCTCGAACCGGTGTCTCGATGTGCCGGGCGCCGACCAGACCGACGGCACATCCCTGCAGATCTGGGACTGCCATGGCGGGACCAACCAGCAGTGGACCTGGACGGACAGCAACCAGCTGACCGTGTACGGCAACAAGTGCCTGGATGTCCCGGGCCACGCCACCACGCCCGGTACCCGGGTGCAGATCTGGTCCTGCTCCGGCGGCGCCAACCAGCAGTGGCGGGTCAACTCCGACGGCACGGTCGTCGGCGTGGAGTCCGGGCTGTGCCTGGAGGTCGCGGGCGCCGGGACGGCCAACGGCACAGCGGTGCAGATCGGGAGGTGCAACGGCGCCGGCAACCAGAAGTGGACCGGCCTGTCCGCGCCGGGCGGCACGTGTGCTCTTCCGTCGACGTACCGGTGGAGCTCGACCGGCCCGCTGGCGCAGCCGGCGAACGGGTGGTACTCGCTGAAGGACTTCACCACCGTCACGTACAACGGCAAGCACCTGGTCTACGCGTCGAACTTCGCGGGCTCGTCGTACGGCTCGATGGCGTTCAGTCCCTTCACGAACTGGTCGGACATGGCGTCGGCCGGCCAGACCGGCATGAGCCAGTCCGCGGTCGCGCCCACGCTGTTCTACTTCGCGCCCAAGAACATCTGGGTGCTGGCCTACCAGTGGGGTCAGTGGCCCTTCATCTACCGCACGTCGAGCGACCCCACCAACCCCAACGGCTGGTCCGCGCCGCAGCCGCTGTTCACCGGCAGCATCCCCAACTCCGGCACCGGCCCGATCGACCAGACCCTGATCGCCGACGACAAGAACATGTACCTGTTCTTCGCCGGTGACAACGGCAGCATCTACCGGGCGAGCATGCCGATCGGCAACTTCCCGGGCAACTTCGGCTCGTCCTACACGACGGTCATGACCGACACGGCGAAGAACCTGTTCGAGGCGCCGCAGGTCTACAAGGTCCAGGGCCAGAACCAGTACCTCATGATCGTCGAGGCGCGCGGCGCGACCGAGCAGCGCTACTTCCGCTCGTTCACCGCCTCCAGCCTGAACGGCCCGTGGACCCCGCAGGCCGCCACCGAGAGCAACCCCTTCGCGGGCAAGGCCAACAGCGGTGCCACCTGGACCAACGACATCAGCCACGGTGACCTGGTCCGCACCAACCCCGACCAGACCATGACCATCGACCCCTGCAACCTGCAGTTCCTCTACCAGGGCAAGTCCCCCACCGCGGGCGGCGACTACAACCGACTGCCGTGGCGGCCGGGTGTCCTCACCCTGCAGCGCTGACCTTCCCCGATCCACGGTGACCTGACGTGGTGCGGCCTGACGGGCGCACCGCTTCGAGGAACCCCGGCCGTGCGACGGCCGGGGTTCCTCTCGCCTCCGGCGGTGTGGAGCTGAAGGTCCGTCCCGTGTCAGGCTGGCCACGTGCTGCTTGGGGACTCCCGGCCAACCGGCCGTCGTAGAAGGAAACTTGCGGTGCGTCTCGCCCTGCTGGGCGGTCTCGCCGCGGGTGCCGTCGCGTTGCTGCTGTGGGTGCCGGAGCTGTCCGCCCTCGGCTGGGCGGCCGTGGCCGCGGGGCTGACCGCGGCGATCGCCGGAGCAGTGCAAGCGCTGGTCACGTCGGGCATCGGCAAGGGCAAGGAACTGGTCCTGGGCGGTGCGTCCCCGGTCGCTGTCCAAGCGGTCTGCACCCACCAGGGACTCAGCCTCCCAGGGCAGGACGGCGCGGCACGCCAGGTGCACGGCGCTCAGGTGACGGTGAGCGTCGAGGCGCTCGTGCCGCATGCGGTCCTGCTGCGGCGGCTCGACGTGGTCGTGGACGGCCGGTATCCCGCCCTGGACCTCGAGCCGGGCGCGCCGCAGTGGCCGGTGTCATGCCGGAGGTTCCTCGCAGACCTCGACGCCGGCGAGCCGCGACTCGTGCCGCAGGGCTCGCCCGACTTCCCGTATGTGGTGACACAGAGCGAACCAGAGGTGTTCCAGGTGATGGCCTACACCGGCAGTCAGTGCGTCGACTGGCACCTGGAGCTGGAGGTGGTCAGCCAGGGCGAGACGTACAGCATGGTCGTGGACGACGGCGGCACACCGTTTCGGGTGAGCCACCGGCCACCGCGACAGCCGGCCTAGCCAAGCGGCTGCCCGGCCGGTGACGACGAGGGGGCGAGGGGCGTGAGGGGACGCTGGTGGGAGCCGCAGGTGCACGTCCTTGGGCCTGGGCGAGCGACGCCGGAGGACGACCTCGTCGGGCGTACCGGGGAAACGACGATGCTGCTGGAGCTCCTGGCGCCGGACGCGACGGCTCCGGGCTGTCTGCTGCACGGCCCGGGCGGCGTGGGCAAGACGGCCCTGGCTCGCGCCGTCGCCCGCCTCGCTGTCGCACGCCCTGGCTGGTTCACCGGCGGGGCCCTGTTGCTCCAGGCACGGGACAGTTGTGGCGAGGGGCGCATGACGACGGGCCAGGCCGCGAGTGCGCTGGTACGGGCCATGCGGCTCCTGCACGACGGTACGGAGCTGACCGAGCAGGAGAAGTCCGCCGTCCTGCGCAGGTGGCTGACCCGGCAGAGCGCGGCCGGCCGCCAGGTCCTGCTCATCCTGGACGACGTCGAAGAAGTGGCGTCTGCGGAGCGGTTGCTGCCGCCCGGGACCGGTCGGCTGCTCGTGACCACGCGCGGCCGACCGGCCGCCGTCGGCTCTCTGACCGCCGTCGAGCTGACCGCGCTGTCGCCCCCGCGTACGGAGGAGTTGATCACTGCTGTAGCGGCGCGCAACGGGCTGACCGTACCGGGGCCGAAGGACGTAGCTGCCCTGGCCCGGCTCTGCGACGGTATTCCACTGGCCGCGGAACTGGCCGCAGGAGCCGCGGCACTGGACAGCCGCGCGGCCCCGCACGCAGCAGCCCGCAGCCGTGTCCGCGCTGCGGTCGACGCGCAGGGCAGGGCCCATGCCGCGGTCCGGGCGAGCGTCGACTTGGTCCTCTCCTGCCTGCCGGAGTCCGACCTCCGCATGGCCGTGCGCATGGCGCGGCACCCCGGCCCTGATCACGGCAGTCTCCAGCTGACCGCGTGGGGCGGAACGTTGACCGCGCTGCCTGCCCGGGTCCCCCAGTTCGTCCGGGCCGGTCTCATCAAACCCGCAAAGGGCGCGGACGGTGAGATCCGGTACGTGATGCACCCGCTGATCCGGCACTGCCTGCTGCAGCACGACGAACCCGGGAACGACGGCTTCCAAGCGCTCGCGGTCTCCCGCCTCCTGGACACCTATGAACGTGACGCCGCCCTGCTCGCCATGTGCAGGGAGAACCAGGCTTCACAACGTCAGGCCGGCCCGGCCGGAACAGAGGACGCGAACCTGCCGCTGACCAAGGACCGGGAGAACCTGGTGGCCGTGCTCGTGGGTGCGGCCGACCCCACCGACCGCCGCACTCTTGCCGCCGCCCGCTGCGTCCTGCAGCACCTGGCCCACGAGGATCGCCCGTACGAGACACTCGCCCTGGCCGACCGCTGTGTCACCGTTGCCCGGACGCTCGGCGACCGCGACGCTCTGGCGTGGGCCCTGCTCGGGTGCGGCGAGATCCTCGGACGACTCGGCCGCTTCGCGGAAGCCGATGCCGCGTTCGCACAAGCCGTGGCGGTCTACGAGAGGCTGATCCGGTGTCCGCCCGAGGAGCGCCGGACCGATGCCCACGGCCGCGCGTACCGCGAGATGCGAGATCCCCTGGCCTACCGGTATTCCCTCGCCACCGCGTACGACCGGCGCGCCGCCGTTCAGTGCGCTGCCCACCTCCACACCCAAGCCGCTGCCGCCCACGAGGCCGCGAGCGCCATCTACGTGGAGGACGGCCAGTGGTACGACCTGATGACCCGGGGCCCGGTAAGGGCGGAATACCAAGTCCCGTGGGCCGCGTCTTTGTACCACCAGGGTGTCGCGCTGGCCCGTGCCCATCGTTTCCTGGAAGCCTGCTCGGCTCTACGGCAAGCCGCAACGCTGCAGAGGGACCTCGGAGCACCGGGAAACGAGGCCGTGGCTCTGACGGTGCTGTGGAAGACGGCGCACCGGGCGAGCGTTCTGGCCGCGTCCGGTGTGGAGCACGTACGCGCCGAACTCCACGGGGTGGAAGCACTCGCCGCAGCCGCGGACCAGCAGGGTGGGCGCGCCGAGGTGGAGGCCACACTCCGTGACATCGTGGAGGAGCGCGAAGGTCCCTGCGCGCATCCGGTGGAGGCGCTGGCCCTGTGGGGCACCAGCCTTGTCGAGCGGGGGCGGGCGGAGGAAGGTGTCCGCGTGCTCGGCGACGCGGCTACTCGCTGCCGCCGCGACGGACGGCTGTTTCTCCTTGCGGAGATCTTGCAGGACGTGGGTGACGCCCTCGTGCGGACCCGGCGGACGACCGAAGCGGTGGACGCCCACCGAGAGGCCGTTGCCGTGTGGGAGGAGCTCGCGGACCGACGTGGCCGTGCCCTCGCCGGTGTCGGACTGGCTACGGCGTTGGTCGCTGCTGGGCGGAGGGAAGAAGCGGTCACCTTCCTGTGCGAAGCCGAGCATGAGCTGGCGCCGAGCGCCTCCGACGTCGGACCGCGCGTCCTGCAGAGCATCGCGTACCTCCGCGCGGCCACGCGGCGGCCAGCCGCGACCGGGCTGTGGCACCAAGGCCTGAGACGGTTGTGGCGGCGCCCGCGGTGATCCGGGGGAGCGGCGGCCGCAGTGGGCCTCACCAACCCCCGAATCAGCAGAACGGCCGGAACTCCCTGAAGTCCGGCGTCGGGCGCGGATCGGGCAGCCGGTAGGCGCCCAGCCGGGGCCGACCGCCGGACGGGTCGGCGGTCCCCTCGGCCAGAGCGCCCACTATGGCCGCGGTGAAACCCGCGTCGGCCAACCGGGGAAGGAACCGCTGCGACGGTTCGGTCACCAGCTCGGCGATGCCGTCCGGGAGGTCACGTACCTGATCAGCGTCGCGCTCAGGCAGCGGGACGGTGGCGAAGTCCGGGCCGCTCTCGGGACTTTGCGGCGGCCCGTGCTCGGTGAGCTCGCGGCGTACTGCCGCCACTCGATCCAGCCATTCGCCGCCGGCTTCGTCCGGTTGCACGATCAAGTTCACCGAGCACACCCCTTCCGGCTGAGGGCACGGGACGTCTCCAACGGTCGAACGTGTGCGTGGTCGGTCCCCTTGCCTTGCCGTTCCGACGCCGGTCAGTGATTCTGGGCAGGTGCCAGGGCAGGGGAGAAGAAGGCGGCGGCAAGAGGAGGCGCGGCAGCGGCTTGCTGCGCGCACCGCGCCGGACGCGGGACAGTGGGAAGTGGTCCTCGAGACTTCGGACCAGGCGGAGATGCGTACGAGGTTGCGCCGTCTTCGGGAAGCAGGAGTCGACGGGGCGATGATCCGGATCGACACCCTGTGCGGACGCCTGGCGGTGCCGACCACCTACCGGCTGAGCCGTTTCGTGACGGGCCTTGCACGGGAGTCCAAGCACGAGCACTCCGCATAGAGCACTCCGTGCCGCGATCTGCCCGAGCCGTACGAACCCTGGCAGACTGCCACGATCCCGAACGCCGCGATCAGATGGCCGACCGTCGGCCACGTGGAACCGACGGCGGTCGCGCACCGGCCTTCGACAAGCACCTCTACCGAAGTTCACCTACAGCACCGCCCGGTTCTCGCGCCCCTCGGTGGAGCGGCTGGCAACCACCTACGCCACCCTGCTGCGGCACCTGTGCCGGGAACCCAACGCACCCGTCGCAGAGGTCAAATTGCTCTGCGAGCGCGAGCGGGACGAGGTCTTGGCGCTCGGCCGGGGACCCGCGGCCGCGGCGGCGGATCCGGACGCGCCCGCCACGGTGATGGGAGCTGTTCGAGGCGACGGTGCGCGCCCACCCGGACTGCGAGGCGCTGCGCTGCGCCACCGAGCGGCTGACGTTCACGCAGGCCCACGACCGGGCCGTGCACTGGGCCCGGGTCCTGTCGGCGCACGGTGTGTCCCACGACGTGGTCGTCGGCATCCGGCTGCCCTCTCGGCCCTGCTGGTCACCACCATGCTGGCCGTCTGGCGGGCCGGCGGTGCCTTCGTCCAGCTGGACCCCGACCAGCCCGAGGAACGCCATCCGGTGGGGAAGTCCGGTGCGGGGCGGGAACGAGTTCGACGAAAAGCAGACTTCCCGGCTTTCTCGAAACCGCGATTTTCTGTTCCTGCTCGGCGCCGACACCATTAGTCAGGTCGGTACCCAGGTCACTCTTATCGCATTGCCCGTCGCGGCCCTTGTGGCGCTGGATGCCAATCCCTTCCAGATCGGCCTGCTCAACGCCGTGGAAATGATGGCGTTCGTCTTCTTCGGGCTTCCCGTGGGGGTGTGGGTCGACCGTATGCGGCGCCGGCCCATTCAGGTGGTCAGTGATGTGGTGCGCGGCCTGGCACTGCTCTCCGTTCCGCTCGCCTGGGCCTTCGACACGCTCACCATCGGTCAGATGTTCTGTGTGGCGGCCGTCATCGGCATCGGGCCGTCTTCTTGTCCGACGAGGAACTCACCCGCGGTGCCGGGGCGCTGGAGAGCGTCTACCAGGTCGCCAAACTGGGCGGACCCGGCCTGGGCGGCCTGCTGGTGCAGGCCTTCACCGCACCGTTCGCCCTCCTCGTCGACGGAGTCAGCTATCTGCTCTCCGGACTGCTGCTCGGCCGGATCCGCGCCACCGAGGAACAGCCGGAGCGGACCGGGCACGAGAAGCTGCGGGTGCAGATCGCCGAGGGCCTGCGCTGTGTGGCCGGCAACCGGATCGTCCGGCTGACAGCCATGAACGGCGCGCTCACCATGCTGTTCTTCGGCGCCTGGAACGCCATCAGCATCGTGTTCATGATCCGCGAGCTGGGCATCTCCCCGGGGGTCTACGGCCTGTTGCTCATCGGCGTGTCCGTCGGCGGGACCCTCGGCGCGATGGCGGCCGCGCGCGTGGTGGGCCGGATCGGCACCGGCCGCACGATGTGGTGGGCGTCGGCGCTGTCGGTCCCCGCCATTGCGGTCATCCCCTGCACCGGCAACGGCTGGGCGATGGCGTTCTTCGTTCTCGCGCCGGCATCTTCGAACTGTTCAGCAGCGTGTTCAACGTGGCCCAGTTCAGCTACCGCCTCGCGGTGCTGCCGCAGCACCTGCACGGCCGGGTCAACGCCACCATGCGCTGCCTGATGTGGGGCGCGACACCGATCGGCGCGGTCCTGGGAGGCGCGCTCATCGGAGTGATCGGCGCCCGTCAGACCCTGTGGCTGTGCGCGGCCGGCTTCATCCTCCCCCAGTTCCTGGTGCTCCTCACCCCCGGCATACGCACCCTGCCGGAACCGGCCAATGCCGACTGAGACCGCCGGCCCTCCCGTCGACCTGCGCGGTAGCCCTCCCGCCGCACACCGCGCCACGCCACGGGCTCTCCAGCCTGCACTGGGAAGCGGGGAGACCAACTACCGGCTCGGCGCGTTCGGCTTCCTCACCGCGCCCGGCCTGCGCGCACCGGCCAATCTCGGCCTTCTCGACCAGCAGGCCGCGCTGAAATGGGTCAACCGCAACGCCGGCGCCTTCGGCGGCGACCCCCGCAATGTCACGATCATGGGGCAGTCGGGCGGCGGCTACAGCGTCTGCGCCCAGCTGGTCTCGCCCGCAGCCCGCGGGCTCTTCGCCAAGGCGATCGTCCAGAGCGCGGGCTGCGTCGGACCGGACGGCTCGTTCACCCGCGAGCAGGCGGAGACAAACGGCCTGGCCGTCGCCGAAGCCGCGGGCTGCGAGGATCCCCGCACCGCCGACTCCTGCCTGCGGCGCAGGTCCACCACCGAGCTCACCAAGGCATCCCTCTCCGGGCACAACGGCTACCGGCCCGTGGTGGACGGCACGGTGCTGCCCGAGGCCCCGGCACGGGCGATCACTGCCGGACGGTTCGCCCGGGTACCGGTGCTGCACGGCTCCACTCACGACGAGATGAGCGGACTGGCCGGACTCGACGAGATCATGACAGGGCGGCCGCTGACCGCCGAAGGCTACACCGAGAAGGTCATCGAGCAGTTCGGCAAGGACGCTCCCGCGGTCCTGGCCGAGTACCCCGTCGCGAGCTACCCGGCGCCCGGGGCGGCGCTGTCGGCCGTGCTGACCGACTGGGAGTGGTCGACCGCGGCGCTCGACACCCAGCGCGCGCTGGCCCGCTACACCCCCGTCTATGCCTACGACTTCGCCGAGGCCCAGGCCCCGTACTTCAAGAACGTGCCGCGGCCTGCGAGTTTCCCGCTCGGCACCGGCCACATGATCGACCTGGCCTATCTGTTCGACAACGACCTGTTCGAGCCGCTCAACACCGCGCAAGCCGGGCTTTCGGACACGGTGACCGCCTACTGGAGCCGGTTCGCGAGCACAGGGCAGGCGAACAGGTACAGCATGCCCACGTGGAAACGCTTCACGACCAGCGGCTCGTACGTGCAGCGGCTCGCGGCCGGCCACATCGGCCGGACCGACTTCGCGGCCGACCACCACTATGCCTTCTGGAAGGCACTCGACTCCTCACGGTGAGACGAAGGCCGTTGTGCCGGAGTACGCGACGGCCGGAACGCCGCCGCTTGCGGCTGCTGACGCGGTTCGTGGCCGGCAGCCCATCATGACCAGACGGCCGGCCCCGGCCGATCGCGAGCGCCGGGATCGGGAGCACCTGGAGGGGGCGGTGCAGGCTTTGAAGGCCGACGGCTGGCTCGGACGCCGGCGCGGCTGCCCCGTCGCAAGCTTTCCCTTGGAGCGCGAGGGCTTGCCTGAGTATCCCGGGGCGTACCCTCGTTGTCGCCTTTACTCATGTCTTGACTCAGATCAAGCTGCAGGTCGGCGTCGGCCTGGGCGACGGCATCCGGTGGCTGCGTATCGCTGGTGCCGCGGTCGGCGACGGCATCCGTATCGCCGTCGACGCCCACGAGTGCTGGAACGTCGGCGAGGGAGTGGACCACCGCGCTCGCCGAGGGTCCCCCTGGATCGACGAGCCCACCAGCGCGGGCGACATCCTCGGAGGGACGTATCATGCGCGGCCCTGAGACCAGGCCAGAGGTTGCTCGGCATCCCCATGTTGATCGCTGCCAACGGCTCCCACAGACGCGCGACTGAACTTGAGGGTGACGTCCGGGGCCTGGGCGTCGAGTCGGTTGCGGATGGCGTCGGCCATCGGGAGCTGGCTGACCGTCGGGTCAGGAGCTGGGGACGCCGTCCGAGGGCGAGCTACCGGCCAGGTCTGTCAGCGTCGGCAGCAGGTCCGCCAGCGCGGTGACCAGCTCTTCGAGGTCGGTGATCCGGGGCAGCGGGTAGTACAGGAAACACGCCTGCCTCTCGTGGAGCGACACCGCGGGAGCGCCCAGTTCCGTCAGCCGCTCGAGCAACGGGGTGCCGGTGAGCCTGCCGCTCAGGGCCTCCACGTCACCGCTCATCGGCAGATACCGGTCAGGTGGCACGTGAAGGCGCAGATGAGCCACGCTCCAGGCGCGCTGCAGGCTGAGGGAGGGATGGCTGTCCGGCAGGTCATAGAACACAGCCAGCCAGTGTTCTCCGCGCCTGGTGTCGATCTTGGACAGTTTGACGACCGTGACCGGGTACGCGCCGACCGCACCCTTGACGACGGTGCCCCGGTCCGCCGCCAGCCACGGAAAGTGCAGCATCACCTCGCCGCCGGTGGGCCGTCTCCGGTCCTCCAGCTCCCAGCCCGGACGCGACGCGAGCGCACGCATCACCCGCTCCTGGGCCATCGCACCACGGGCGGAACGGATCTCGCGTCTGAGTACCAGGGTGAACGCGCAGAGTACGACGGCGCCCAGCACCAGGCCTGTGATCACGATGCCCCCCGCGTCAAGTGCCCGCCGGCAGCGGGCGTGTGGCGAGAGACTTACCCCATTTTCATCCCGCCATCACCTGGCTGCTGGAGCGCTAGTTGGAGGTTGCCGATCACATCAAGGATGCGCAGGCCACCGGACTGCCGGGCAAGTACGGCACGACGAACTACCTGACACGGCTCACCGACCGCAAGAGGAACAGGGAAAACCGGGCCAAGGCGTGTTCTCGGTCTTCGGCCTACCCCGATGCCGTGAGCGTGTGCAGGACGGCTCGAATACGGACAGTGGTGCGTCGTCCGCATGCTGGATGGTGGCGGTCAGTCAGGCGTCCCGCACCGATACCACCGCGTCGGTCGTGGGGCTCACTGCTCGGCGGCCTCTCGGGCGATCTTCTCGAACTGGGCGCCCATGGCCTCGGACAGCGCGTGGGCGGCCGACAGCGGGCGCACCATCACCGTGAAGTCGTCGATCTTGCCGTCCTCGTCGAAGTGGAGGAAGTCGCAGCCCTGGAGCTTCTTTCCGGCGACGCTCGCGGTGAAGACGAACGCGTGGTCGCGGCCGTCGGGGTTCGCGATCTCCCGGACGTAGGTGAAGTTCTCGAAGACCTGTGTCACAGCGCGCAGGATCGCGGTGGTGATCGCCTTGCCCGGGTACGGCTTGAAGGCGACCGGGCTGGTGAAGACGACGTCGTCGGCCAGAAGGGCGGCCACGGCGTCCAGGTCACCGTTCTCGACGGCCTTGCGGAAGGGATGCATGATCAACCTCTATACTCAACAAGTTGCATATGTGTGAAGGAGGGTAGGGGCGACTCCGGCGCTTGTCGAGGGTGCGGCGCTTCGGAGGTGCTCATCACTGAACGCTGGCTGGGCCGTACCTTGCTCCCATGGCATTGCGATACGCGGTGATGACCGCGCTGCTGGAGGGCGAGGCGTCCGGCTACGACCTCGCAAAAGGCTTCGACGCGACGGTCGCGAACTTCTGGACGGCGACGCCTCAGCAGCTCTATCGGGAGCTGGAGCGCATGGAGGCCGAGGGGCTGGTCACCGCTCGCCTCGTCGAGCAGCGGCGTCGTCCCAACAAACGGCTGTTCTCCCTGACGGAGGCTGGGCGGGAGGCGGTGCGCGCCTACACGGCCGAGCCCCCGGGTCGGCCCGCGGTCATCAGGGACGAACTGCTGGTCAAGGTGCAGTGCGTGGACGCCGGCGACATCGAGGCAGTACGCGCCGCCGTCGTCGAACGCATGGAATGGGCCACGGCCAAGCTGGCCCGCTACGAGAGAATCCGGCAACGACTGCTGGGCGGCCGCTCGGAGGAGGCGTACTTCGCCGAGGCCGAGCGTATCGGCCCGTACCTCACTCTGCTGCGCGGGATGGCGTTCGAGCGGGAGAACCTCCAGTGGGGCGACATGGCGTTGCGCAGGCTCGACCAGCGCGCCAAGAAAATTACTCAACAAATTGACTAGAGTGGTGGCTCTTCCGTTGATCGCAACAAGGAGCCAGCCGCTCATGTCAGGCACTGAGACCCGCTATCTGCGGTTCGTGGCCCTGGGGGACAGCCACACCGAAGGGGTCGGCGACGGCGACGATGTGACAGGCCTGCGCGGGTGGGCGGACCGGCTCGCCGAGCACCTGGCTCGCCACAGCCCGCAGCTCCGGTACGCCAATCTCGCCGTACGGGGCCGTCTGGCCGGGCAGGTCCACGCGGAGCAGTTGCCCGCGGCGCTTGCGCTGCGGCCGGACTTCGCGACGGTCGTGGCCGGAGTCAACGACATGCTGCGCCCCCGCTTCGATCCGGATGAGGTGGCCGCGCATCTGGAGGCGATGTTCGCCGCACTCACCGGCCAGGGGGCGCGCGTGGCGACGCTCACCTTTCCCGACATCGCGCGCGTCACTCCACTGGCCCGTCCGCTCCGGCCGCGTCTTGAGGCGCTGAACCACCGCGTTCGCGCGGCGGCGCACCGGCATGGTGTCGTCGTCGCCGACGTCACCCTGTATCCGGTGGCCACGGATCCACGCCTGTGGAGTCAGGACCGCCTCCACTCGAGCCCTCTCGGCCACCAGCGGATCGCGGCGGCGCTCGCTCACTCGCTCAACCTGCCGGACACCGACGACTCCTGGACGCACCCGTTGCCCGCCCTGCCGGTGGGTCGGGCACGATACTTGCGTGCCGCGTCAGCCGAGGTGCGCTGGGTCGCCGGATTCCTCGGTCCGTGGATCGGCAGGCGCGTGCGTAGGCGTTCCTCCGGAGACGGTCGCGTGGCCAAACGCCCGGACCTCCTGCCCGTCGGCAGCTCCGGGCAACACTTCGGCCGTGCCTTCCAGCGTGGACAAGAGCCCTCCGTCGACCTGGCAGACGCCTCGGAGTAGCGGGATCCGCTTGTCCGAGCATGAGTAGCGGTCGGTGCTTGCCCGAGTCTGGAACGATCCGGTGATCCCGGCGGATCGCCGCGTACAACTCGACCTTCGACTGCGAGTCACCCACGAGGCCCAAGCGGGAGAAGCACACCTCACAGTCACACCGCAAGCCCTCAAGTGACGTCAAAAACGAACTGACCTCGCAAACTCGGTCAGATGGTGACTCCCACAGTCACATCGAAATGGCTCCCGCAGTCACGCACATAACCAGGCCCAGTGCCGTCTCGCCTGGTCCAAGCGGACGGGCAGCCGCGCCGCCCTTTGGGCATGACATGCAGACAGGGCGCAGGGGCCTGTCGAAGACGGGCCCCTGCGCAGCGGTTGCCATTTGGCGATGTGCTGTGGTTCAGGACAGAGCGGTCGGTTTGCGGGGCGGAGGGACCGCTCGCAGCAGCTCCCACAGCGGCCGGGAGTTCGATGCCCACACGCCCAGGGTCTGCCGGTCCACCACGTACAGCCGCTGCTGCTTGGCGAACGCCAGGGCTGGCGCGGTCACCCTGCCGTTCGTCACGATCACTGCGACGTCCGCCCCGTGCACGGGCCGTGCGGTCCCGTTGAGGACCTGCAGATCCGGCGTGCCCACCGCTGAGCCGCGGGCGCCGCTGCGGCGGTGTTTGCACTGGATAACCCAGCGCCGCCCGAAGGGGTCCGTGGCTTTCACATCCGCGCCCAGGTCGCCCCCGCCGCCGACCCGCTGAGCGTCCCGGCAGCCGTCGCGGCGCATCAGGTCCCGTATTGCTTCCTCAAAGGCTGAGTGGTGCAGCGCGTCCAGCTGGGACAGCCCATAACGCAGGCCCTGGGCGCGGACGGCCTCCCACCGGGCCTGCTGCTGACGGTTGCAGAGCCAGCCGACGCCGGCCAGTACGGCGAGCACCAGGGCGACCACGAGCACCCACCGGTGCGCCAGCAGCCAGTTGACCACCATCACCACAAGGCCGATCACCGCGGCCGCCACCATGACAAAGCCCACGAGCAGCGCGTCCCGCTGCTGCTGCCGCTTGCTGGGCCGCCGCGTACGCCGCCGCGTCATCGCTGCCCCTCCGCAGAGGGGAACCGGATCGGGTACGACACTGTGGGCCGCGGCTTCTGGATGGGCAGCGTTGGGGTGTCATCGAACCGGATCGGATACTGCACCGTCGACTGCGGACGCGGAGCCGTACCGTTCCCTGTGCTACCCGCCGAGGCGTTCCCGTTGCCGAACCCGACCACGGCTAACGCGAAAAGAGCGAAGATCGTGACTTCTCGTCGTGCACCCGGGGCCCACCGCGAGTGCCCCTTAACCGGCGTGCCGTCAGAGCGGACGTACGGCCGTACCCAAGGCATACAAGCCTCCCCCTCGAAGCGAAATGACCGCGCAACCGCCCATGGTGACAGCAAGCACTGACAACCGGCCTTTGATACCGAAGCTCGGATGCTGCTTACGGAGGGCATTCTGGCCTGATCGCGCCTCCCTTGACCGCTGGGTGCTTCTGCCCAGGAAGGGGCAGCAGGTGACCAAGGGACTGCGTATCGGGTGCATCCACACCACCCCCGATGTGCACCCGACGAAGTGGCCTGGGAGCGCCGTGACGTCGTCATGACTAACTGGCGCGACGGCGCTCGGTCAACTTCGAGCAGCGCGGCGTCGAGTTCCCCGACTTCTGGTACAGCTTCTGCAGATCTCCGTCTGCTGCATCCTGGCCGCCGACGACTCCATGGAGTCAATCTTCGACTGGTTCAACTCACCTCGGGAGCATCCGCCGCACCGCCAAGAGGGTCCTTCTCGCGGCTCGTACGCGGAGATATGCGGGAGGAGCCAGACGTGGCCGTCCTTGCGCTTGAAACGCTTCACGGTGGCTTCGCCGTCGCAGATCGCGGCCTCGATCATCGAGTCGCCGACGACCTTCAGGACGAACAGCTCACCGTCGCCGACGAGCTGGCGGGGGAGCGGGAAGACGTCCTCGACGGACTCCTCCGCGAGGATCGGGCCACCGGCGGCGATCCGGCCGACCAGCGGGACGTACGACGCGGCCGGCTTGCCCGTGGTGTCCGTGGGCTGCACGGAGGCGGCCTGGTCGGATCCGCGCACCTCGTACGCGCGGGTGGTGCGGGTCGCGGCGCAGGAAACCCTTGCGCTCCAGTGCCATCAGCTGGTGGGCCACCGAAGAGGTGCTGGAGATGCCGACCGCCTGGCCGATCTCGCGCATCGACGGCGGGTAGCCGCGGCGCTGCACGGAGTCCCTGATGGCCACGATCACGCGCGGAACGGGGGCATCGCGTCTGCGGGTCTCCGGCCGTACAGGGCCGGACCGGGTGGCAGGCCCGGCCCGCACGCGGAGGCGTACGGGTGCAGCGATACCGTCTCCGTGGCCAGCTTGCCCAGGCAAACCTGATTCACGAACGCACAAATGGGCTGCCGGTCGCAGTGTGCCAGTTTGACGCCGTGGTGAGCGGGTCCGGCGAAGGGACCTGGTTACTCGTTGGGTTCGGAGGCCCTGATGTCGACCAGGGCGGAGTCGGTGTCGCGTTCGACAGCCAGATCCCCTAGGGAGACGATGCCGACCGGCCGGCCCTCTTCTATTACCGGCAGGCGCCGCACGGCGTGCTGGCGCATGAGCTGGACCGCCCGGCTGATGTCGTCGTCCGGGGAGAGGCTGACCAGCTGCTTGCTGCACGCGTCGGCGACGCTGCGGTCCTCGATGTTCCCGCCCGCGCACACCACGCGCACGACCAGTCCCGGTCGGTGACCAGTCCGCGCAGCTCGCCGTTCTCGGCGCCCAGGACCGCACCGATGTCCTCATCGCGCATCAGGCGGGCGACTTCGACGACCGAGGTCTGCGGTCCCACCGCCACTGGCGCGGTCGTCATGATGTCCCGGACCTTCTGGGCTGCCATCGGCTCTCCTTACGTCAGGGTTTACGCTGGAGCGGCCGCGCGGTAAGCGCTGCCCGGCTCGATGGCCGTACCCGCCCCAGGCCGGTGACTCGCGCTGGCCGGGCGCTTTGCCCCCCGATGGCCGAGCGGCTGACCAGACCGCGCAGACCAGGCGGCCAAGGCGACAGGTCAGTCGGACAGGGCCGCCCGGCCGAACAAGGCGGCGTAGCCGGACGGCAGCTGGCTGAGGATCTGGTTCAGCTTCCCGCCGGAGACGGGCGTCGGCCAGAGTGGACAGCACTGCGCTGGCGTCCCACTCGGCCGTACGGGGACGTGCACCGACGCGCTCGGCGACGCGCCGCAAGAACTCCTCCACGCCGAAACTCTCCGTCTGCTGTTCCCCGTCGCCACGTCAGTGGCGCACGCAGCGGCTCGGGCAGCTGTGCTGCCAGATCCGCTGCCTCGCCCGGGCTGATCCGCTGGGAGAGGACCTGAAGGACTGCGGTGGTGATCGTTTCGGCCTCTTCCTGGCCGGTGTACTCGCCTCGCTCGCGTACCTGCGCCATGAACTCGTCGTGCCTCATCGCTGCCCTTCGCCTC
This sequence comes from Streptomyces sp. NPDC052682, assembly GCF_040678435.1. Lineage (NCBI taxonomy): Bacteria > Bacillati > Actinomycetota > Actinomycetes > Kitasatosporales > Streptomycetaceae > Streptomyces > Streptomyces sp. NPDC052682. The sequence goes on from NZ_JBFATS010000029.1 coordinate 57,074, forward strand.
TTGACCTGGTTTGAACGCTCACCCCGCACGGCAAGGCGTGAATATGAGCTGCTATGCGCCGATTATGGGTAGTGGAGGTCCCGGTCATAGGGACTTCCGGAATGCAAGCCGGCCGTGGCGTGCCACCGGCCGAGGAGCCTTTCGGAAGGGATGATCGGAGATGACGCTTCCCGTGCGACGCGAGCAGACGGGTGCGGCATGGATCCGTTCCGCGAGTTCCACGACCTGTACCAGCGGATGGGCCAGCTGTGGCAGACGGCTGTTCCGGGCGGCGGCGGACTGCTCGGTGAGGCGTGGGCGCCGCTGGCCGACCTCGAAGAGACCGACGACGCCTACCTCTCGATCGAGGTCGACCTGCCCGGAGTGAAGAAGGATGACATCACCGTCGAACTCAACGCCGGCGAGCTGTCCGTGCGCGGCGAGCTCAAGGAGAAGGGGCAAGGTGCAGGGCAGCGTCCAACCGCTTGTGGGGATCGAGCTTCTGGAAGATGAAGTGCAGGAAGCCAGCGGTCATCAGGGCGCCTGGTGTGGTCTACCGCCGGTGAGCCTCCGCCGCCGCCCGGACCAGGCCTTGGGCGTTGATTGGGTCATACGTCTTCATCGCGGTCTCGAGCAGAGCCCACGCGCCTGCCAGGCGGGCATCCATTTGCCGGCGCCGCCCCGGGACGGGATTGCCGAACCGGCGCGCCACTTCCCCATGCAACTCTGCGCGATCGATGACGTCATTGAGGTCCATGCCCGTATCGCTATCCCGGTGGACAGCCGAGCGCATGAGACATAGCCGCAGGGCACGCCCCGTTCACCTCGATGGCGCAGTGCCGCGAGCGGAGAGCGCCCGGCCTCAGCGCTCGGCCTGCTCACGCAGGAAGCGGCGCTCCTTAATCCGCCGACGCACCTGCCGCCGTGGCTCGGCATCGTCTTCGGCGTCCTCGTGGTGATCGGAGCTGTTTTCTTCGCCGTGAGCCTCTGGCGAGGCCGTGGAAAGTAAAGACAGAGGATCGACGGCGCAGCCTACCGAAGTTCCTTTCGTGAACAGCAGGCGTCAGCCGCGGTCGCCAGAAGGGGGCGGGACTGACGCCGCCGACGCTCGACGCCGTGGGGGCTGGCCGCATGCTTCCAGTCCGGTGACTACGTGGGGGACACGCTGTGCAGAACCAAGCAACTGACGCCTCGCCGTAGAGCCGGGGCACGAGGAGGAATGAGCCGGTGGGGAGTACTTATCCGATGGCCAAAGAAGGGCGCGTGACGTCGTTCTCGTGATCGGGATTCCTCCTCGGTTATTGGCGTTACAAGAAGGAGGAGAAGTAATTCCGGATAACAAGTGTGGGGGCCCACGGTCACACGGCTGTGGGCCTCCCCCGGCTCTGCTTGTCGATCTAGGATGGCCCGAGCGCACCGACATTCACGGGGGCGGGCTGGAGCGCACGGCGCTGCCGCCGGATATGGCGCCAGGTCGGTCAACTGCTGTGGGAGCGCCGCTGGGAGGCACTGTCGGCCGCGCTGGGCACGGCGACGATCGCCGCGCTGCTGACGCTCGTCGCGCAAATATGACATCCACGTTGAGCATCGCGGCTACGGTAATCCTCGCCAAGAAGCCTCAAGGTCCTTCCTGGGCCCTTACCTGGCGATCGGGATGGGGATTCTCTTCGGTGTCATCATCGTTGTGCTCCTGATGAAGCGGAAGCGCTAGGCTCAAAATAACGTCCGGCAGGCATCACAGCTCCCGCACACTTGCTGAGGCGCCTGCCGGATTCGGCGCGCTTTCTCGGACTGTCAAGGCGAGGTATATATGCGCATCTTGATTGGCATTCCCATGGCATGCTTCGGAGTATTCTTCTTTTTCGTCGGGCCGTTGTTTGCCCAACGGACGGCCGGTGATCGTCCGCGAAAGGCGTTCAACGCCTACAACCGACTGATATGAGGAACAGACTGTGAAAGCCTGGTCCTAAATAGTTCCCGACGGGGTGGCGTCACCATACGCCGCCCCGCTCACGGCAAGGAGAAACCGTGATTC
>NZ_JBFATS010000030.1:0-58094 GCF_040678435.1 Streptomyces sp. NPDC052682
GCCCGAGGTCCTCCGCTCGCCGCCTCGGCCTGTCCGCCGGCCACGTCCGGTGCGACGAGCAGGGCGTGTTCCTGCACGAGCGCAGCCGCCTGCGCGCCGTCCCCGGCGTCCGCCGCCTCCACCCGGCCACCGGCCGCCCCGTGCGCGACAAGCACCGTCTCCCCCCGCACCGCCGCAGCCTCGGCACCGACCCCGTCGCGCCCCCCGGCCCCCGCCGCCCCCGAAGCCTCCGGACCCACCGACCGCTCCTGTGCGAGGCGTTCCGTCGTCAGCAGGATCAGGCCGCCGGCCGCCACCACCCCGCAGCTCAGGGCGAGCGCGGTGCCGGTCACGCCGTAGCGGAAGGTCTCGTCGAACATCGTGATACCGACCACCGCCGCCACCACCGGGTTCACGACCGTGAGGGTCGCCAGGGGCGCGGCGAGGCCGGCGCCCTGGTAGGAGGCCTGGGACAGCAGCACGCCCGCCACGGCGAACACGGCGATCGCGGCCAGCGAGGGCAGGTCGGAGGCCGACATGCCGCCGATCCAGTCGACCGTGACCGTCTTGGTGAACACCGACGACATGCCGAAGGCGATGCCGGACGCCGTCGCGAGCAGGACGCTGCGCACGGCCGGGTGCCGGTGCGCGGCCCGGCCCGCGATCATCAGCGCCACGACCGCGCCGGCGGCGACCAGGCCGACGGCCACCCGCTGGGCGGTGCCCAGCGACTGCGTGCCGGACGCACCGACCAGGGACAGCAGCCCCGCGAGACCCACCGTCGCCATGATCGCGCCCCGCCAGGCCGTGGACCCCGCGCGGCGGCCGACGAACAGCGCGGCCATGGGCAGGGCGAAGACGATCGTCAGGGCGCCCAGCGGCTGGACCACGCTCAGCGGACCGTACGCGAGCGCCACCACGTGCAGCAGACCGCCGAGACCGTTGAGCGCGAGGGAGAGCCACCAGCTCGGCCGGCGCAGCGGCGCGTACTGCCCGTCCGGCGAGGACACCGCGACCCGCTCCTGCACGATCGCTCCGCCCGCGTACGCGACCGCGGACACCGGTGACAGCAGGACGGACAACGCGAGGGCGCTCATCGGCTGCTCCTCTGCGCGGGGCGGGGGCCCGGGGCCCGGCGCGGCGAACGGTCGGATCTCATGTCCAACACGATGCCGTGCCAGGGTCTTCCCGTCGTCGTCCCTGAGCACTCAATGGGTCGTACTGCCGATGGAGTACGCCGGGAGCCCTCTCATCCCCTGGATGGTCACCTCTGGAGGGACACCCTCCGGGCACATCCCCTAGGGGCCTTGGTACTACTGCTCCTCGTGGACCTCGATCCCGGCCTCTCCGCACTCCGCCCGCTGGGCGGCTTCTTCGTGTTGCGTACGGCCGCGCCCACGGCGCGCGGCCCCTTCATTCTCCTCTCCCAGGTGTACGACGGCACGGCAGGGGATGTCCAGCAGGACCCCTTGTCCTGCCGCGTCCGCAAGGTCGCCGCGGCCCTGCGCGCCCCCGAGGCGCGGGTCGCCGCCTCCGTGGCCCAGCAGGGGCTCGCCGCCCGGCTGTGGTCCGTGGCGCTGGGCTGCGCCGCCCTGTACGGGCACGTCCCCGACCTGGACGGGCGGTTGCTGCACTGGAATCCCGACGGCAGCGCCCCGGACGACCTGTGGCTGTCCCAGGTCCGCTCCCTGCCCGGGAACGCCGCCACTGTCGCGGACACCGTCCTGCACGGCCATCTCGAACCCCTGGCCGCCGCCCTGCGCACCCGGCACCGGCTCGCGCCCGGCCTGCTGCGCGGCAACGCCGCCTCGGCGCTGGCGGGCGCGGGCCGGGAGCTGGAGCGCTGGGCGCGCCGGAACGGCCGTACGGACCTCGCGGCCCGGGCCCGCTCCCTGACCGCGGACCTCCTCGCCCACCCCCTGCTCACGGGCACCGGAACCCTGGCCGGCACCGCCTTCCGGCGCCGCAGCTGCTGCCTGTACTACCGCGTGCCCGGCGGGGGCGTGTGCGGCGACTGTTGCTTCCCACGACCCCCGCGCTCTTCCCCACAAGCCACATCTGGGTGACCATGAAAGGGAAACGGCCACTTCAGTCAGGGGGTTCCGGGTGCGAGTGGGACTGCTGACCCGGGAGTACCCCCCGGATGTGTACGGCGGCGCGGGTGTCCACGTCGAGTTCCTCGCCCGCGAGCTCGGGCCCCTGGTGGACCTGGAGGTGCACTGCTGGGGCGAGGGCAGAGCCGACGGGGTGCTGCGGCACCGGCCCTGGCCGGCGCTCGACGGCGCCAACGACGCGCTGCGCACCTTCTCCGTGGACCTGGCGATGGCGGCCGGGCTGCAGGACCGCGAGCTGGTCCACTCCCACACCTGGTACGCCAACCTCGGCGGCCACCTCGCCAAGCTCCTGTACGGCGTGCCGCACGTGATGACCGCCCACTCGCTGGAGCCGCTGCGCCCCTGGAAGGCCGAGCAGCTCGGCGGCGGGTACGCGCTGTCCAGCTGGGCCGAGCGGACCGCGATCGAGGCGGCGGACGCCGTGATCGCCGTCTCCGGCGCCATGCGGGACGACATCCTCGGCTGCTACCCGGCGCTGGACCCGGACCGCGTGCACGTCGTGCACAACGGCATCGACACCACCCTGTACCGGCCCGACCACGGCACCGACGCGCTGGACCGGATCGGCCTGGACCGCTCCCGTCCCTACGTGCTGTTCGTCGGCCGCATCACCCGCCAGAAGGGCGTGCCGCACCTGCTGCGCGCCGTGCGGGACATCGATCCGGCCGCGCAGGTCGTGCTGTGCGCGGGCGCCCCCGACACCCCGGAGATCGACCAGGAGTTCCGGCAGCTCTACCAGGAGCTGAGCCGGGTCCGCGAGGGCGTGCACTGGATCCCGCAGATGCTGCCGCGCCCGGAGGTGATCCAGCTGCTCACCCACGCCGCGGTGTTCGTGTGCCCCTCGGTGTACGAGCCGCTCGGCATCGTCAACCTGGAGGCGATGGCCTGCGGCACGCCCGTGGTGGCCTCGCGGGTCGGCGGCATCCCTGAGGTCGTGGACCACGGCAGGACAGGGCTGCTCGTGCCCGTGGACGACGCCTTCGAGACGGGCCTCGCACAGGCCCTGGACCAGGTGATCGGTGATCCCGAGGGCGCCCGGCGGATGGGCGAGGCCGGGCGGCAGCGGGCGGTCGGCGAGTTCGGCTGGGACGCGGTGGCCCGCCGTACGGTCCGGCTCTATGAGGAGATCCTCAAACAGGCTTAGTCCGCCCGGCTCGGGGCAGGCATGGGGAAATCGGCGTGAGGGGAGCGGCCATGCGTCGTGGTGGTCCTTCGGTCCTGGGAATCGTGCTGGCGGGCGGCGAGGGCAAACGCCTGATGCCGCTGACGGCGGACCGTGCCAAACCAGCGGTCACCTTCGGCGGCACGTACCGCCTGGTGGACTTCGTGCTGTCCAACCTGGTCAACGGCGACATCCTGCGGATCTGCGTGCTGACGCAGTACAAGTCGCACTCGCTGGACCGGCACATCACCACCACCTGGCGGATGTCGAGCCTGCTCGGCAACTACGTCACGCCGGTCCCGGCCCAGCAGCGCCTCGGCCCGCGCTGGTACCTGGGCAGCGCCGACGCGATCCTGCAGTCGCTGAACCTGATCTACGACGAACGCCCCGAGTACGTCGCCGTGTTCGGCGCCGACCACGTCTACCGCATGGACCCGCGCCAGATGCTCGCCCAGCACATCGAGAGCGGCGCGGGCGTCACGGTGGCCGGGATCCGCGTGCCGCGCGCCGAGTCCTCCGCGTTCGGCGTGATCACGCCCGGCTCGGACGGCCAGACGGTCGAGCGCTTCCTGGAGAAGCCCGCCGACCCGCCCGGTCTGGCCGACGACCCCGACTGCGTCTTCGCCTCCATGGGCAACTACATCTTCACCACCAAGGCCCTGATCGAGGCGCTCCAGCGGGACGCCGAGGACGAGCGCTCGGTGCACGACATGGGCGGCTCGATCCTGCCCCAGCTCACCGACCGGGGCGAGGCCGCCCTGTACGACTTCAGCGCCAACCACGTGCCCGGCGAGACCACTCGCGACCAGGGCTACTGGCGGGACGTCGGGACCCTCGACGCGTACTACGACGCCCACATGGACCTCATCGCCGAGCGGCCCGCCTTCAACCTGTTCAACCGGCAGTGGCCGATCTACACCCACTCCAACCAGCTCTCCCCGGCCCGCTTCAACGCCGGCGGCATCGCCAGCGAGTCGATCATCAGCGCGGGCTGCCTGATCCGCGGGCAGGTCACCCGGTCGGTGCTGTCGCCGGGGGTCGTGGTCGACCCGGGAGCCGTGGTGCAGGGCTCGGTGCTGCACGACAACGTCCACATCGGCCGGGGCGCGGTGGTGCGCGGCGCCATCCTCGACAAGAACGTCGAGGTGCCGCCCGGCGCGACGATCGGCGTCAACCCGGAGCGGGACGCGGAGCTGTACACGGTCTCCAAGGGCGGGGTGATCGCCCTGGGCAAGGGGCAGCAGGTCCCGTAGGGTCCGCGCCGGCCGAGCTCCCCGGGAGCGCGTCCAAGGCCCCGGTCCGTGCAGGACCGGGGTCTTCCCCATGCCCTTGCGGAGACTTCCGGACTGGCTTGGTCTGTACCTGGACCTCACCTGCGATCCGTGGTCTCATGGCCAACTGCTGTTCCATGACAACGTTGTTATGGAGGTCTCCGTGCACACCAGACGCCTGAGCCGACGGCTCGCGTTACTCCTCGCCGCGCTCCTCGGCCTCACCGGCCTGACCGCGGCACCCGCCCCGGCGGCGGACGGCCCCGACGAGGTCCGCGGCCTCAAGGGCGAGTACTACACCCACTCCGCCCCCGGCATCTTCGACTTCCACACGCTGAAGGCCACCACCGTCGACCCGCGGCTCGACTTCGACACCCTGGAGCCGCGCCTGACCTTCACCACCGGACGCCCGGACGACGTCAGCGTCCGCTGGACCGGCCGCATCGTCCCGGAGCGCAGCGGACCCCACACCTTCTCCCTCATCGGCGACAACGGTTTCCGCCTGTGGATCGACGGCCGGCTCCTCATCGACCACTGGGTCGACGACTGGGACCGCGAACAGAGCGCCGAGCCCGTCGAGCTGACCGCCGGGCGGCCCTACGACATCAGGGTCGAGTACTTCGAGCACTACGGCGGCTCCCACCTCCACCTGCGCTGGACCCCGCCCGGCGGCGCCAAGCAGCCCGTGCCGCAGTCCGCGTTCCGCCTCCCCGAGGGCTTCGACTACGACGGCCCGGCCACGACCACCGTGCTGTCCGACGGCCGCACCCTGAAACTGGACTTCGCCCAGCGCCTGGCCGCGCCCCCGGCCGGGCTGACGGACCACCTCCACGCGGTGATCGGCGGCGCCGCCTGGCCGCTCGGATCCGCCCGCCTGGACCCGGCCGACCCCACGGCCCTGCTGGTCGCGCTCGGCGAACCCGTCGTCGGCAACAGGACCGGCACCGCCCGCGGCACCGCCGACGTCCGCTACGACAGCGACGGCGGCCTGACCCGCGCCGACGGCAACGTTGTCAAGGCGTTCTGGGCCAGCGGCCCCAACCGCTCCACGTACGAACTGCGCACCCGGTGGGCCGACGAGGTCGGTCCGGACAACGCCCATCCCGAGTACCCGCGTCCGCAGCTGACCCGGGGCCAGTGGCGCAGCCTCAACGGCCGCTGGCAGTTCGCCGCCGCCGAGGCGGGCGAGGCGCCGCCCGTCGGCCGGACCCTGAAGGAGCGCATCCTCGTGCCGTACCCGGTGGAGTCCCAGCTCTCCGGCATCCAGCGGCACGAGGACCGCATGTGGTACCGCCGTACCTTCACCGTCCCCGCCGACTGGCGCATCGGCCAGGACAGGCGGCTGCGCCTGAACTTCGGGGCGGTCGACTGGCGGGCCGAGGTCCACGTCAACGGCACGAAGGTCGCCACGCACGAGGGCGGCTACGACAAGTTCGGCGCCGACATCACCGACGCGCTCGTGCCGGGCCGCACCCAGGAACTGATCGTCGGCGTGTACGACCCCACCGATGCGGCCGGCGGCGAGAACCCGCCGCTCGGCAAACAGCGGCTCGACCCCAGCGGCATCTGGTACACCCCGTCCTCCGGCATCTGGCAGACGGTGTGGATGGAGCCGGTCGCCCGCGACCACGTGGACTCCCTCAAGCTCACGCCCGACGTCCGGGCGGGCACGCTGACCGTCGAACCGCGCGGTGTCCGCGACGGCGTACCGGTCACGGCGACGGCGTACGCCGGAGACCGCAGGGTGGCCACGGCGAGCGGGCGCACCGGCCGGCCCCTCACCCTGACCCTGCGTCAGCCGCACCTGTGGTCGCCCGACGACCCGTTCCTGTACGACCTGGAGGTCACCGTCGGCGCCGACCGGGTCGGCAGCTACTTCGGGATGCGCTCGATCTCGGTCGAGCGTGTGAACGGCGTACCGCGCACCCTCCTCAACGGCACACCGGTGTTCATGATGGCCACCCTCGACCAGGGCTTCTGGCCCGACGGCCTGCACACCGCGCCCACCGACGAGGCGCTGGCCTTCGACCTGGAAACGCACAAGAGGCTCGGCTACAACGCCGTGCGCAAGCACATCAAGGTCGAGCCCGACCGCTGGTTCTACTGGGCGGACCGGCTGGGCCTGCTGGTGTGGCAGGACATGCCCGCGATGACGGCCGGGGTGAACCCGGACGCCGAGGCCCGCAAGCGCTACGAGCGGGAGCTGAAGGAGATGATCGACGAGCACGTCAGCAGCCCGTCGGTCGTCATGTGGGTGACCTTCAACGAGGGGTGGGGCCAGTACGACGTGGGCCGGATCGCCGAGCAGGCCAAGGCCTGGGACCCGACCCGGCTGGTCAACGGCCAGTCCGGCCTCAACCTGGGGGCCGACGGCGGCACCGGCGACCTCATGGACGAGCACGGCTACCCCAGCCCCGCCCTGCCGCCCCGCCCCGACGGCCGGCGTGCCCTGGTCAGCGGCGAGTACGGCGGCCTGGGCCTGGCGGTGCCCGGACACGCCTGGTCGGTGCAGCAGTCGTACGTCGACGTCGACCCGGCCACCTACACCGACGACTACCTGGCCAGGCTCGACGAGGTGCGCGCCCTGGCCTGCCGGGGCGGCAACGGCGCCGTCTACACCCAGATCGCGGACGTCGAGGGCGAGCTGAACGGCCTGCTGACGTACGACCGCGAGGTGCTCAAACCGGACGTGGCACGGGTCAGGGACGCCCACCGGGCCCTGATTCATGACGCCTCCCGGGTGACTCCCACCGGATGCCCTGCGGCGCAACCTGTGGTGAAGTGACCTCATATGCACCATGAGTCCCGCCCCCTTTTTCCCGGGGCGGGACTTAATCTGCTGTTAACTGCCTGTAGCGAGATCGTACTTGACCGTAATCGGCCGAGGGCGATTGACTGCTGGCTCACCCGTCGTCGACGCGAGGCAAGCCCTTGACTTCCGACCTGCTCGCTCCTTTGGACCTGGCGTTCTGGCACATGGAGTCCGCCGAGCACCCCATGCACCTCGGCGCGCTCGGGATCTTCGCCGCGCACTCGTCCGCCGCGGGCGCCCACGCGGCGGACCTCCTGGCCGCCCGGGCGGCCGCCGTCCCCGGACTGCGCATGCGGATCCGGGACGTGTGGCAGCCGCTGGACCTCCAGCAGCCGCTCACGGCGCTCAAGCGGCCCTTCTCGGTGCTCCGTCAGCCGCTGGCCGCCGCCCTGCGGCAGCCGCTCGCCTTCGGCGGCGCGGCCCGCGAGGCCGACCCGGACTTCGATCCCGTCCACCACGTGCGGCTGCACGCCCCGGCCGCCGACTTCCAGGCCGAGGCCGGCCGCCTCATGGAACGCCCGCTGGAGCGGGAGCGGCCGCCGTGGGAGGCCCATGTGCTGCCCGGGGAGGACGGGACCTGCTTCGCCGTGCTCTTCAAGTTCCACCACGCCCTTGCCGACGGGCTGCGCGCGCTGACCCTGGCCGCCGCCGTCCTGGACCCGATGGACCTGCCCACGCCCCGGCCCCGCCCCGCCGCCCCGACCCGCGGCCTGCTGCCCGACGTGCGCACGCTGCCCGACCGGGTCCGCGGCGCCCTGTCCGACGTGGGCCGGGCTCTGGACATCGGCGCCTGCGTCGCCCGCTCCTCCCTGGACGTGCGCTCCACGCCCGCGCTCGGCTGCGAACCCAGCGGCACCCGCCGCACCGCCGGCGTGATCGTCGACCTCGACGACGTGCACCGGGTCCGCAAGAGCGAGGGCGGCACCGTCAACGACGTCCTGATCGCGGTCGTCGCCGGCGCCCTGCGCCGCTGGCTCGACGCACGCGGCGACGGCAGCGAGGGCGTGGCACCCCGCGCCCTGATCCCCGTCTCCAAGCGCCGCCCGCGCACCGCGCACCCGCAGGGCAACCGGCTCTCCGGCTACCTGATACGGCTTCCGGTCGGCGATCCCGACCCGCTCGGCCGGCTGCACACCGTCCGCACCGCCATGGACCGTAACAAGGACGCGGGCCCCAACCGGGGCGCCGGGGCCGTCGCCCTGCTCGCCGACCACGTCCCGGCGCTCGGCCACCGGCTCGGCGGACCGCTGGTCGGCCAGGCCGCCCGCCTCTGGTTCGACATCCTGGTCACCAGCGTGCCGCTGCCCGGCTTCGGCATGAAGCTCGGCGGGCACCCGCTCACCGCGGTGTTCCCGCTGGCCCCGCTGGCCCCCGGCCACTCGCTGGCCGTGGCGGTCTCGACGTACCGCGGTCAGGTCCACTACGGGCTGGTCGCCGACGGGGAGGCCGTGCCGGACCTCGACCGGCTCGCGGCCGCCGTGACCGAGGAGGTGGCGGCGCTGATCGACGCCTGCGATCCCTGACCGGAACGGGTTTGGCGGTGCGGCCCGGCGCTCCGTAGACTTCCGCGTTCGAAAGCGGGCGCGAGAAGGAGCGCCGCGACGCACAGCAGGGAAACGCAGCGGCGATGACGGTGACACAGGACGGCCCGCAGGCCACGCAGGCCACGGACGAGGCGACCGGTCCGTCGTACGGGCCCGGCATCGACCCGGAGCGGCTGGCCGTCTGCCTCAGCGTGCTCGAGGAGCTCGACAAGCTGGACGTCGACCACCCCGACGCGATCAAGGTGCGCAGGGCGACCTCGCACATCTACCGCTCGGTCAAGCAGCGCCGCCGCCAGGAGCGCCGGGCCGCCAAGACCGCCCACGACCGGGCGGTCACCGAAGCCACCGCCACCGGGTCCGCCGAGCGCATCGACGACGAGACCGAGGGCATCCTGCCCTCCTCCAAGGTCGAGCCGGGCCGGATCGCGGGCATCCTCCAGCGGCCCCGCTCCTGCTACATCTGCAAGACGCGCTACGTCGAGGTCGACTACTTCTACCACCAGCTCTGCCAGAAGTGCGCCGCCGAGAACCGGGCCAAGCGCGACGCCCGCACCGACCTGACCGGCAAGCGGGCCCTGCTCACCGGCGGCCGCGCCAAGATCGGCATGTACATCGCGCTCCGGCTGCTGCGCGACGGCGCCCACACCACCATCACCACCCGCTTCCCGAACGACGCCATCCGCCGCTTCAAGGCCCAGCCCGACAGCGACGAGTGGATCCACCGCCTGAAGATCGTCGGCATCGACCTGCGCGACCCCGCCCAGGTCGTCGCCCTCGCCGACTCGGTGGCCGCCGCGGGCCCGCTGGACATCCTGATCAACAACGCGGCCCAGACCGTACGGCGCTCCCCGCAGGCCTACAGCGAGCTGCTGGCCGCCGAGTCCGGCCCGCTGCCCGCCGGGGAACTGCCCGCCGCCGAGGTGATCGGCACCTTCGGCTCCGGCGCGGTCGCCGAACTGCCGGTCGCCGGGAGCGGCGCGCTGACCGCCCAGGACGTCACCGACCTCGCCCTCGTCTCCGGCTCGGCCTCCCTGGAGCGCATCGCCGCCGGTACGGCCATCGACGCGGGCGGACTCGTCCCCGACCTGCACGACACCAACAGCTGGGTCCAGACGGTCGACGAGGTCACCCCGGTGGAGCTGCTGGAGGTCCAGCTGTGCAACTCCACCGCCCCGTTCATCCTCATCAGCCGTCTGCGCCCGGCCATGGCGGCGTCGCAGGCCCGTCGTACCTACATCGTCAACGTCTCCGCCATGGAGGGCGTCTTCGCCCGCGGCTACAAGGGCGCCGGCCACCCGCACACCAACATGGCCAAGGCCGCCCTGAACATGCTCACGCGCACCAGCGCCCAGGAGATGTTCGACAAGGACCGCATCCTGATGACGGCCGTCGACACCGGCTGGATCACCGACGAGCGCCCCCACCCCGACAAGGTCCGCCTCGCCGAGGCCGGCTTCCACGCCCCGCTGGACCTGGTCGACGGCGCGGCCCGCGTCTACGACCCGATCGTGCGCGGCGAGGCGGGCGAGGACCTGTACGGCGTCTTCCTGAAGGACTACGCCCCGGGCAAGTGGTGACGCCGGGGCTCGGCCTGGACCGGCCGGCGGTCCGCTGACCTGGCGTCAGTCCATCGCCCCGAGGCGTGCGGCGCGGGCCGCCAGCAGGACCAGCACCGTGCGCCAGTCCTCCAGCACCCCGGCCTCGAACGCGGCGGTGCGGGCCTCCTCGTCCGCCTGACGGAGGGTGAGCAGGTCGTCGTCGGCCGGGTGGCCGCGCAGCAGGGCCGCCACCCGCTCGCCGAGCAGGCCCCGTACGGCCTCGCCGGCACGCTCCGCGCGGTCGGCCGGGTCGCCGGGCCACAGCAGCCGGCCGACGGGCCGTACCAGGCCCGCCACCTGGAGCTCCTTGTCGGCGGGCCGGCCGCGGCGCAGCAGCGCCGCGGTGCGCAGGGCGTGGTCGTGCAGGTCGACCGGTGCGCCGCCGCCGTCCGGGACGGCGACGGTGCCCCGGCAGGCGTACAGCAGGTCCATCAACTCCTCGACGCTGCGCAGCTGCATGCGTCAGTCCTCCCGCGAGACAGCCGTTGCCAGGGGGCAGCAGAGCATGACGAGCTTTCGGCCCGGCCAACGGCACCTGAACTGCACGGCCACACCGCGGAAGACCGCCGCGCCTCGGTACTCCGAACGAGTGATGCACCTCATGCTCGTCATGTAACAAAGAGGATCATAAGGTGACGGGTCGTCCACGGACTGACGCGCGATCGTTACCCCTTGTTTTCAGCGCCATCGAGCGGACCCCCGCTCATTTGGTTAACCTGGAGCGGACGGACAGCACACGGGGTCCCACCCACACCCACGGTCCGTCATGGGACGAGCCGGTTCACATCGGCCCGGTCTCCCACGAGTTGCCGGCGCCACCGCGTCCGACCTGCCTTTTGACACAGACCCGAGCGGACGCCAGGCACCAGACCGGACACTGGGCCGATCTGTCCCGAGGGTGACCGACACATAAGGAGTGCGCGGTGACACCGGAGAAGACGAATCGCGAGGACCGCCCCAAGGAACGCACGGAGCGCGCGGGCCGCAGGCCCGGGGAACTCGGCAGTCTCGACGTGTGGGCGCGGTCCGCCCCCATCCGCCTGGCCGGCTACGAGGAAGACCTCGCCGAGCCCCACATCCTGCCCAGCGTGGACTGACCCTCCCTACGGCCGGACGTAGGGCCGGGTCATGATCTCCATGTTGTGGCCGTCCGGGTCGCCGAAGTAGGCGCCGCGACCGCCGAACAGACGGTTGACGCGGCCCGGTTCGGTGTGGTGGGGGTCGGCGTAGTAGGTGACCCCCACCGCCTCCAGCCGGGCGATCATCGCGTCGAACCGGTCCTCGGGCACGAGGAACGCGTAGTGCTGCGGCTGGATCGGCTCGCCACGCTGCTCGTAGAAGTCGAGCGTCACGCCGTTGCCCAGGTCCACGGGCAGGAACGGGCCGAACGGGGCGCCGACCTCCAGGCCGAGGACCGTGGCGAGGAACTGCGCCGACAGCCGGCGGTCCGTGGCGTACACGGCGGTGTGGTCGAGGTGGACGGTGCTGGTGGGCAGGTCGACTGCGTGCTGGGGCATACGGATGCCGGTCTCCGGGTCTTGGGTTCCGTCAGGGAGGGGGGAAGACGCGGAGAGGAACGGCGGAGCTCTGCCCCGCCCCGGGCTCACGCCGAGGCCGGGTGCCTCACTCGTGCGTGGCCCATGGCCGACCCGGCAGTCACCCGGCCGACCCTAGTGGCCGGCCGGCGATCATGACAACGGCGACTTTCGGCCGCCCTCATCCAAGGGGAGCGGTCCGCGGCCACGGATTGCGCTGCTCCAACTGCGCCGCCAGCTCGAGCAGTCGGGCCTCGGATCCCGGGCGCCCCACCAGCTGCACCGCGCAGGGGGCGCCGGAGGGCAGGGTGCCGCACGGGAGGGACATCGCGGGCCAGCCGGTCAGGTTCCACGGCGGAGTCAGCGGCGAGTAGGCCGAGTTGGCCACGACGTTGCGCAGCCAGCCCCGTTCGTGCCAGGGCGCGGCCTGCGGGGCGCGGCGCGCCAGCGCGGGCGTGAGCAGCACGTCGTACTGGGCGAAGAACGGCTCCAGCCGTCTGCGCAGCAGCTCTCGGCTCTGCCCGGTGCGCACCGTGCGGACCAGGCGCCGGCCCACGGCGGCGTGCGTCCGGGTGCGGCGGGTCAGCCGGTGCCGGTCCAGGCCCTGCGCGTCGATGGCCGTGCCCGCCGTCCAGTGCGCCAGCGCGGTGGTGCCGAGCGACATCGGGTAGGGCGGGTCGGCGCGCCGCACCTCGTGCCCCGCCTTCATCAGCACCCCGGCCGCCGCCCGGGCCGCCGCCGCGTACGGCCGGCTGACGGTGATGCCGGCCAGGGGACTGCGCAGGGACAGGGCGACCTTCAGCGGTCCGGGCGGGCAGGGGCGTGAGACCTCGGTGCCGGCCAGCACCGCGAACATCAGGCGGGTGTCCTCGACCGTGGTGGCCAGAGGGCCGTTCTCGGCCATGCCGAACCAGTCGCCCTCGCCGATGCCCGCCGGTATCACCCCCCGGCCCGGTTTGAGGGTGACCAGGCCGCAGTTGGCGGCCGGGATGCGCAGGGAGCCCATGCCGTCGTTGCCCAGCGCGATCGGCACCATCCCGGCGGCGACCGCGGCCGCGCTGCCGCCCGACGAACCGCCCGCCGTGCGGGCCGGGTCCCACGGGTTGCGGGCGGTGCCGAAAGCGCCCTCGGTCGTGCCGAACACGCACAGTTCCGGCACGTTCGTCAGGCCGACCACGACCGCGCCCGCGGCCCGCAGCCGGGCCACGGTGACGTGGTCCTCGGCGGCGGGGGTGTCCGGGGTGGCCGCGCTGCCGTGGCGGGTCGCCTCGCCGCGCACGGCCAGGTTGTCCTTCACCGCCACGGGCACACCCGCCAGCGGCAGTTGGGCGAGGTCGCTGCGGGCGGCCACCTCGTCGGCCTCGGCCAGGGCCGCCTTCGCGCGCACCGTACGGAAGGCCCCGATCCGGCCGTCGAGCCGCTCGATGCGGGCGAGGTGCTCGGCGACCACCTCCCGCGGGGTGACCCGCTTCTCGCGGACGGCGGCGGCTGTCTCGGCGGCGGGGCGGCCGACCCAGTAGGTCACGGCGGGCTCCTCAGGTGCGGTGCGGGGGGCCAGGGCGTACTGGCCGGTACGTAGGGAGAACTGTGCCCGCGGAACGCTCCCGCGTCGAGAGCGGTGCCGGTGATCCTCGCCGCGGGCTCAGCGCAGGTGCCGGCCGAGGAAGGCCGTCGTGGCGTCCATCGCGTCCGCCCAGCGGGGACCGAAGGTGTGTCCTTCCCCCGGGTACGTGCGCAGCTCGACGTCCTTGCCGGCCGCCTCGAACGCGGCGGCGGTCCGCCGGGACCAGGCCAGGGGGCAGGTGTCGTCGGCGGTGCCGTGGTGGATCAGCAGGGGCTCGGTGACGCGGTCGACGTAGGTCAGGGGCGAGACCTCCCGCCAGAAGGCCGGGTTGTCCTCGGGGGTGCCGTGCCGGGCCTCGATCTCTTCGGCGAGCGGGTCGCCCTCGCGGCGCTGGAAGCGCTCGACGTTCTCGTACGGGCGCGCGCTCACCGGCGCGAAGACCACCGCCGCGTCGACCAGGCCGGGCGCGACGACGAGGGTGTTGTACACGACCCCGCCGCCCATCGACCGGCCCAGCAGGCCGATCCGGTCGGCGTCGATCTCCGCACGCCCCGAGGAGCGCAGCGCCAGCACCGCGCCGATGACGTCCTCGGTGTAGCCGAGGCGCAGGCCGACGTCGTTGCCGGGGTCCTTGTCGGAGCCGGCGTGGTTGCGGTAGTCGGTGTGCAGGACGACGTAGCCCTCGCGGGCCAGCCGGTCCTGTTCGCGGGGCATGCCCTGGCCGCTGACGTAGGTGTCCGGGTCGATGTACCCGTGCGCGAGGACCAGGGCCGGGAAGGGGCCCTCGCCCTCGGGGATGTTCATGATCCCGGAGATCGTCAGCCCGTTCGCCTCGTACGTGACCGCGTACCGCGTGTAGGCGGAGGTCCGGGCGAGTACGGTGCCGAGCCGCAGGCCGGAGCCGTGGTGCTCACGCCGGATCAGGGCGGGGATCGAGACCGGGCCGGCCGCCGTCCGGGTGGGCGAGGGCGTCGCGCTGGGACGGGGGTGCTCGGAGCCGGCCGAGGCCGGGGCCGAAGCGGGGGCCGGCGTCGGCGCGGCACGGTCCGCACCGCCGCCGCAGCCGGCCACGGCGGCCAGCAGCAGTCCGGCGAGGGCGCGGGCGGTGCACCGAGGCCGCATGCGCCCATTGTCCCGCCGCACGGCGGCCGGTGACACCCTCCCGGCGGGGCGGGAGCTACTCGCCGACCTGCTCCCGCAGCCACTGCTCCACCTCGCCGACGTGCGCGGCCGCCGCCGCCCGGGCCGCCTCCGGGTCGCGGGCCACCAGGGCCCGGTGGATCGCGGCGTGCTGGCGGCGGGTGCGCTCGAAGGCACCCTCCTCCTGGTGACCGCGCCAGACCCGGGCGCGGAACGTACGGGAGGACAGGCCCTCCAGGATCGCGGCCATGGTGTCGTTCCCGGCGGCCGCCGCGATCTCGCGGTGGAAGGCCAGGTCGTGGGCGAGGATCTCCTCCGGATCGTCGGTGGCGTTCATCGCCGCCAGGTGCTTTCCGACCTCGGCCAGCTGCGCCGGGGTGATGCGGGCGGCGGCCAGCGCGGTCGCCGTCGCCTCCAGGACTCGCCGCACCTCGAGCAGCTCGACCAAGCGCGGGCCCCGCGACAGGTCGGCCACCACGCCGAAGGTCTCCAGCAGATCGCCCGCCTCGAGCCGGGTGACGTAGATGCCCGAGCCGTGCCGTGCCTGGAGCACCCCGAGGACGGTGAGCGCGCGGATCGCCTCCCGCATCGAACTGCGGGAGATGCCCAGCTGCGCCGCCAGGTCCCGCTCGGTGGGCAGCCGCTGGCCCGGCTCCAGCCGCCCCTCGGCGATCATCGCCTTGATCTGGTCGATGGCGCGCTGGGTCACCGTGCCCTTGTGGGCCGTGGGCGCGGTCCCCGCGCCCGTGTCGTCCGCCGGGGTCTCGTGCACGCCGTTCCTCCTGCTCGCCGGTGCGCCGCAGTCTAGCTACCGGGATGGTCGGACCACTCTCGAGCGAAAAGTGGGCTTCTGACCGCGTAGGGTCGCGGCGCAGACTGTTGTCGGCGGCAAGTGGTCTGATAAGTATGCGGCAGTCACCCCTTTGACCGAAAGGCTCCCCGTGTCCGCGACCCCTGAGACCGGCGCGCGTGTCACCGCGGTCGACACCTACGACATCCGGTTCCCGACCTCGCGCGAGCTCGACGGCTCGGACGCGATGAACCCGGACCCCGACTACTCGGCCGCGTACGTGGTGCTGCGCACCGACGCCTCCGACGGTCACGAAGGGCACGGCTTCGCCTTCACCATCGGGCGGGGCAACGACGTGCAGGTCGCCGCGATCCAGGCGCTGCGCGGACACGTGGTCGGACGGTCCGTGGCCGAGCTGTGCGCCGACCCGTCCACCCTCAGCCGCGACCTGGCCGGCGACAGCCAGCTGCGCTGGCTCGGGCCCGAGAAGGGCGTGCTGCACATGGCGATCGGCGCGGTCGTCAACGCCGTGTGGGACCTGGCCGCCAAGCGCGCCGGCAAGCCGCTGTGGCGGCTGCTCGCCGAGGCCGACCCCGAGTGGCTCGTCCGGCAGATCGACTTCCGGTACCTCACGGACGCGCTCACGCCCGAAGAGGCGCTCACCCTCCTCAGACAGGGCCGGCAGGGAGCCGGGGAGCGCACGGCCCGGCTGCTGGAGCGCGGCTACCCCGCCTACACCACCTCGCCCGGCTGGCTCGGCTACGACGACGACAAGCTCACCCGGCTCGCCGCGCGGGCCGTCGCCGACGGCTTCCGCCAGATCAAGCTGAAGGTCGGCGCCGACCTCGACGACGACATCCGCCGCTGCCGGGCCGCCCGCGCCGCCGTCGGCCCGGACGTGCGCCTGGCGATCGACGCCAACCAGCGCTGGGACGTGCAGGAGGCGATCCGCTGGACGAAGGCGCTCGCCGAGTTCGACCCGTACTGGATCGAGGAGCCCACCAGCCCGGACGACATCCTCGGCCACGCCACGATCCGCCGGGCCGTCGCCCCGGTGAAGGTGGCCACCGGCGAACACGTCCCCAACCGCATCGTGTTCAAGCAGCTGCTCCAGGCCGGCGCCGTCGACTTCGTCCAGATCGACGCGGCCCGCGTCGGCGGCGTCCCGGAGAACCTCGCGATCCTGCTGCTCGCGGCCCGCTTCGGCGTCCCGGTCTGCCCGCACGCCGGCGGGGTCGGCCTGTGCGAACTCGTCCAGCACCTGTCGATGTTCGACTACGTGGCCCTGTCCGGAACCGTGCGGGACCGCGTGATCGAATACGTCGACCATCTGCACGACCACTTCCTCGACCCGGTGGTGATCCGCGAAGGTCACTACACGGCACCCACCGCGCCGGGCTTCTCGGCGGCCATGCGGCCCGAGTCGATCGCGCGGTACACCTACCCCGGCGGCGCCTACTGGGCCGCCGGCCCCGAGCGGAAGGAAGGGCAGGCGCAATGAGCGACTTCGAGGGCCTCAGAGCCCTGGTGACCGGCGGTGCCTCCGGCATCGGCCGGGCCACCGCCGACCTGCTGGCCGAGCGCGGCGCCCAGGTCGCCGTCCTCGACCTGGATCCGTCAGCGGTCGGCAAGCCCCTGCTCGCGTACCGCGCCGACGTCACCGACGACAGCTCCGTCCGCGCGGCCGTGGCCGCCGCCGTCGCCGAACTCGGCGGCCTGGACGTGCTGGTCAACAACGCCGGAATCGGCGCCCAGGGCACCGTCGAGGACAACCCCGACGACGAGTGGCACCGGGTCTTCGACGTCAACGTCCTCGGCATGGTCCGCACCGCCCGGGCCTGCCTGCCCGCGCTGCGCGGCTCCTCCCACGCGGCGATCGTGAACACCTGCTCCGTCGCCGCCACCGCGGGCCTGCCGCAACGCGCCCTGTACAGCGCCACCAAGGGCGCCGTGTACTCCCTGACCCTGGCGATGGCCGCCGACCACCTCCGCGAGGGCATCCGCGTCAACTGCGTCAACCCCGGCACCGTCGACACCCCCTGGGTCGGCCGGCTGCTCGACGCGGCCGACGACCCGGACGCCGAACGCGCCGCCCTCCAGGCCCGGCAGCCCACCGGCCGCCTCGTCACCGCCGCCGAGGTCGCCGGGGCCATCGCCTACCTGGCCAGTCCGCTGTCCGGCGCCACCACCGGCACGGCCCTCGCGGTCGACGGCGGCATGCAGGGCCTCAGGCCGCGGCCGGTGGCCCGGTGAACCGGCTCGGCCGCAGCGGCGTCGAGGTCAGCGCCCTGTCCTTCGGCGCCGGCGCCATCGGCAACCTGTACACCGAGGTCAGCGAGGAGCAGGCGCGCGACGCCGTGGAGGCCGCCTGGCAGCGCGGCATCCGCTACTTCGACACCGCGCCGCACTACGGCCTCGGCCTGTCCGAACGCCGCCTCGGCGCCGTCCTGCGCCGCCACCCGCGCTCGGCCTACACGCTCTCCACCAAGGTCGGCCGCCGCCTGGAACCCGCCGACCAGGGCGGCGACGACCTGGCCAACGGTTTCGCGGTGCCCGCCACCCACCGCCGCGTGTGGGACTTCAGCGCCGACGGCATCCGCCGCACCCTGGAAGCCAGCCTGGAGCGGCTCGGCCTGGACCGCGTCGACGTCGTCTACCTCCACGACCCCGACCAGCACGGCGAAGCGGCCTTCCGGGAGGGCTACCCAGCCCTGGAGAAGCTGCGCTCCGAGGGCGTGGTCGGCGCCATCGGAGCGGGCATGAACCAGGCCGAGATGCTCACCCGCTTCGTCCGCGACACCGACGTCGACGTGGTGCTGTGCGCCGGCCGCTACACCCTGCTCGACCAGAGCGCCCTGACCGGGCTGCTGCCCGCGGCGCACGAGCGCGGGGTGTCCGTCGTCATCGGCGGCGCCTTCAACTCGGGCCTGCTCGCCGACCCGAGGCCCGGGGCGACGTACAACTACACGGCGGCCCCCACCGAGCTGCTGCACCGCGCCCTGCGCCTGAAGGCGGTCGCCGACCGGCACGGCACCACCCTGCGCGCCGCCGCCCTGGCCTTCTGCGCCGCCCACCCGGCCGTCGCCAGCGTCCTGGTCGGCGCCCGCTCGGCGCACGAAGTGCGCGACTGCGCCCACCAGTTCAAGGTCCGCGTGCCCGCCGCCTTCTGGCAGGAGCTGCGCGCCAAGGGACTGCTGCCCGCCGAGGCCCCCGTGCCCGCCGGGGAACCGGCGTGAGCGTCGTCGACGCGCACCACCACGTGTGGGACCTGTCCGTGCGGGACCAGGCCTGGATCCGCGGCCCGGAACTCCAGCCGCTGCGGCGCGACTTCACGATGGCGGACCTCGAACCCGCGGCGAGGGCCGCGGGTGTCGCCCGTACCGTCCTGGTCCAGACGGTCACCGTGCCCGAGGAGACCCCGGAGCTGCTGGCCCTGGCCGAGACGCACCGGCTGATCGCGGGCGTGGTCGGCTGGACCGACCTCACCCGCCCGGACGTCGCCGACGAGCTCGCCCGGCTGCGGGAACTCCCCGGCGGCCGGTACCTCAAGGGCATCCGCCACCAGGTGCAGGGCGAGCAGGACCCCGAGTGGCTGCTGCGGCCGGACGTACGGCGGGGCCTGGCCGCCGTCGCCGGGGCCGGACTGGTGTACGACCTGGTCGTGCTGCCGCACCAGCTGCCCGCCTGCGCCCGGGCGGCCGCCGCCCTGCCCGGGCTCACGTTCGTCCTCGACCACCTGGGCAAGCCGCCCGTCGCCTCCGGCCGGACCGAGCCCTGGGCCTCGCACGTCCGGGCGCTGGCCGCCCTGCCGAACACCGTCTGCAAGCTCTCGGGCCTGGTCACCGAGGCCGACCCGGCCTCCTGGACCGTCCAGGACCTGCGCCCCTACGCCGACACCGTGCTGGAGGCCTTCGGCCCCGGCCGGCTGATGTACGGCTCGGACTGGCCGGTGTGCACGCCGGCGGCCTCCTACGCGGAGGTCCTCGCCACCGCGCGCCGGCTGGTCCCCGCCGGGACGCACCCGCGGATCTTCGAGACCACCGCCGCCCGCGTCTACGACCTGTGAGCCACCCCGGCCAGCCGGGTCGGCGGCAGGTACTCCCGTACGTACGTCCGCTCCCAGCACGCGCCCGTCCGGCGCAGCTCCTGCCAGGTCGTGTACCGGTAGCGGAAGAGACGGGCGCGGATGTAGCGCGGGGGCCGGTCCGGCGGGAACGGGGAGCGGCGCAGCAGCCTCAGCGTGTCGCGGTCGTTCTCCAGCAGCCGCTCCACCAGGGCACCGAACCACGGCCCGGCGTAGCCGGGGGAGAGGGCGGCGAACCACATCAGCCAGTCCAGCCGCAGGTGGTACGGCGCGTACTGGCGCGGCCAGCGGCCCGGATCGCCCGGCTTGCCCTTGAACTCGTACTCCCGCCAGTCGGAGTCCTCGCGCGGCACCTCCTCCGCCGTGCCCTCGATGACCACCTCGTAGCGGACCCGGCTGACGCTGCCGAACGCGCCGTAGGTGTTGACCAGGTGCAGCGGGTCGAAGGAGCGGTTCATCACCTGGCGGCGGGAGAGCATGTTGCGCACCGGGTGGTAGCTCAGGACCGCCAGCAGCGCGCACACCGCCAGGACCACGACCACGTACCACAGGGGCGCGTCCGGCACGCTCGGCGGATCGGCCGGGAACCGCACGGCCGACAGGCCCAGCACGATGGTGATCCAGTTCAGCCAGGAGAAGTTGCCGGACAGCACCAGCCACAGCTGGGTGACGACCATGAGCACGGCGGCGGCCGTGGCGACCGGCTGCGGAGTGAACAGCAGGAACGGCACGACCAGCTGCGTGACGTGGTTCGCGGCGACCTCCACCCGGTGCAGGGGCTTGGGCAGGTGGTGGAAGAACCAGCTCAGCGGACCCGGCATCGGCTGGGTCTCGTGGTGGTGGTCCAGGCAGGTCAGGTTCCGCCAGCACGCGTCGCCGCGCATCTTGATCAGCCCCGCGCCGAACTCGACGCGGAACAGGATCCAGCGCAGCAGGAACAGCACCACGACCGGCGGCGCCACCTCGTCGTTGCCGAGGAAGACGGCGAGGAAGCCGACCTCCAGCAGCAGCGACTCCCAGCCGAAGGAGTACCAGGTCTGCCCGACGTTGACGATCGACAGGTACAGCACCCACGGCACCAGCCACAGCAGCATGGCGCCCCACAGGGGCAGCAGCGCGTCCAGCCCGGCGGCGAGCGCCGCCGACACCGCGCAGCCCGTCCAGGCGCACGCGGCGAAGAACCGGTCGGAGTAGTGCAGCTGGAACAGGCTCGGCGCCCGCCGGAACGGCACCCGAGCGACGAACCGGGGCACCGGCAGCATGCCGCGCTCCCCGATGAGCGCCCGGAACTGCACCGCCGCCGTCAGGAACGCCACGAGGTACAGTGCGGCCAGGCCCCGCTGGAACACCAGCCGGGTCACCCAGTAGCCGGATGCGGTGAACCACTCCACGCCGTTCACCCCTCCCTCCAGTGTGGCGGGCCGGACGCCTTCACGGACTCCACGGCTACCCCGTCCCCCGCACGCGCATCCTCGGGCGCCCCTGAGGCGTCTTGAACAACTGATGACCGAGTGCACACCCGCACACCGGTCGAAGAATCGGACCAATCCTGGCAAGGTGGGCCCATGGCTGATCGGGGAGCGAGCGCCCTGTCACTCCCGGACGACTGGCCCGCCCACCCGGATCCGATCCTGGCGCTCAATCGCATGGGCAGTTTCGACTGGGACCTGGACACCGGCCTCCTGCAGATGGACGCCCGGGCCCACGAGGTCTTCGACGTGCGCCCCGACGAGTACGACGGCCACCCCGAGACCCTCGCGGCACGGGTCCCGCGCGGCGAGGCCATGCGCCTGGACACCGTGGTCTCCCAGGCGCTGAAGGACGGCAGCGAGAACTACGGGGCCTACTTCCGGGTCCGCCTCCGCGACGGCACCCTGCGCTGGACCCACGCCCAGGGTTACATCCGGCGCGACGACACCGGCCGGCCCCGGCGCATCATCGGCATCGTGCGGGACGCCACCCAGGAGCTCGCCGAGGCCGAGGGCCGGCGCGAGCAGGCCGCCCTGGACGAGGCCCGCCGCATGCAGACCAACGTCGTCGAGCTCACCACGGCCGCCCTCGCCCACGCCCGCACCGTGGACGACGTCATCGAGGTCCTGCGCGACACCCACGGCCTGACCCGGCTCGGCGCCACCAGCCTCGTCATGGGCCTGGTGGAGGCGGGCCGCATCCGGCTGGTCGCCGACGGGCCCGAGAACAGCTTCGTCCCCGGCACCCGCATCACGCGCATCGACGAGCCGTACCCGATGAGCGAGGTCGTACGGACCCTCACCCCGCGCTTCATCGAGTCACCCGAGGAGTTCGCGCGGAACTACCCCATCCTCTGGCCGCACATCACCCACCTGAACATCACCGCGGCCGCCTATCTGCCGCTGATCGCCCAGGCCCGCCCGATCGGCGCGATCGGCCTGCTCTACAGCGACCGGCACGGCTTCTCGCCCGACGACCGCAACGTCATCCTCGCCCTGGGCAGCAGCATCGCGCAGAGCCTGCAGCGGGCCATGCTCTACGAGCAGGAGAGCGACCTGGCGCACAGCCTCCAGCGGGCCATGCTGCCGCGCACCATCCCCAGCGTGCCCGGCGCGGACGTCGCCGTGCGCTACCGCTCCGCCACCGTCAGCGGCTCCCTCGGCCGGGACATCGGCGGCGACTGGTACGACCTCATCCCGCTGCCCGGCGGCCGGGTAGGAGCCGTCATCGGCGACGTCCAGGGCCACGACACGCACGCCGCCTCCGTCATGGGCCAGCTGCGCATCGTGCTGCGCGCCTACGCAGCCGAGGGCCACCCGCCGGCCACCGTGATGGCCCGCGCCTCCGTCTTCCTCCACGAGCTCGACACCGACCGCTTCGCGACCTGCCTGTACGCCGAGGCCGACCTGGCCACCGGAGTGGTGCAGGTGGTCCGGGCCGGGCACATCGACCCGCTGGTGCGGCTCGCCGACGGCTCCTGCCGCCGCCTGCCGGTCCCGGGCGGGCTGCCGCTCGGGCTGTCCGCGGAGTTCGGACGTCTGGACTACCCGGTCGGCACCATCGAGCTGGACCCGGGCGCCACCTTGCTGCTGTGCACCGACGGCCTGGTCGAGCAGCCCGGCGCCGACCTCGACGACGGCATGAAGACCCTCACCGCGCTCATCGCCGCCGGCCCCCACGACGTACGGGACCTCGCCGACCTGCTCATCGAGGTGGCCGCGGAGCGCGGCGGCGACGACGACGTGGCCCTGCTCCTGCTGCGCCGCCGCACGCCGCACACCCCACAGCCCGGCGGCCGGCTCCAGCAGCATGTCGCCCCCGGCGACCCCGAGGCCCTCGTCGAGGCCCGGCACATGATCCGGGCCGCGGTCGCCGCCTGGGGCGCGGCGGACCGGGCCGACGAGATCGAGCTGGTCGCCGACGAGCTGATCACCAACGCCCTGATGCACACCGAGGGCTCCGCGGTCGTCACCCTCCGGGTCCTCACCGGCTCCGAACGCCGGCTGCGCGTGGAGGTCGAGGACTCCTCCAGCGCCCTGCCGCGCCGCCGGGAGGCGGGCGAGTCGGGCGTGTCCGGGCGGGGCCTGCTGCTGGTGGACCTGCTCACGGACCGGTGGGGCGTGGAGGCCCGGGGCGGCGGCAAGTGCGTGTGGTGCGAGTTCGTGGCGCTGGGCGCCGGCACGCCGGACGAGACCGGCTGAGCCCGGGGGCCGCTGCCGGTGCCGGGTGGCACCCTGGACGTATGCCGGAACTCCCCGAGGTCGAGGCGCTGAAGGACTTCCTCACCGAGCACCTCGTCGGCCACGAGATCATCCGGGTGCTGCCCGTGGCGATCAGTGTCCTGAAGACGTACGACCCCCCGCTCACGGCTCTCGAAGGCCGTGAGGTCGTCGCCGTGCACCGGCACGGCAAGTTCCTCGACCTCGAGACCGCCGGCGGCCCCCACTTCGTCACCCACCTGGCCCGGGCGGGCTGGCTGCACTGGAAGGACCGTCTCCCGGACGGCCCGCCCCGCCCCGGCAAGGGCCCGCTCGCGCTGCGCGTGGCCTTGGAGACCGGCGCGGGCTTCGACCTGACCGAGGCGGGCACCCAGAAGCGGCTCGCGGTGTACGTCGTACCGGACCCGCGGCAGGTGCCGGGCATCGCGCACCTGGGCCCCGACCCGCTGGCCGGCGACTTCGACGAGGAGCGCTTCGCCGCACTCCTGGCGGGCGAGCGACGGCAGCTCAAGGGCGCGCTGCGCGACCAGAGCCTGATCGCGGGCGTCGGCAACGCCTACAGCGACGAGATTCTGCACGCGGCGAGGATGTCCCCGTTCAAGCTGGCCGCGTCCCTGACGCCGGAGGAGACCACCCGCCTGTACGGGGCGCTGCGCGAGACGCTGACGGAGGCCGTGGAGCGCTCCCGGGGCCTGGCGGCCGGGCGCCTGAAGGCCGAGAAGAAGTCCGGGCTGCGCGTCCACGGCCGCACCGGCGAGCCCTGCCCGGTGTGCGGGGACACCGTCCGGGAGGTCTCCTTCAGCGACTCCTCCCTCCAGTACTGCCCGACCTGCCAGACGGGCGGCAAGCCGCTCGCGGACCGCAGACTGTCCCGGCTGCTGAAGTGAGGCGACGACGATGCGGCACCCGGCACCCCACCCCGCCCTGCGCCGCCTGGACGTGCTCGTGGGCACCTGGGACCTGTGGGCGCCCGGCCCGGGCCTGGGACCGGTGCGGACCGCGTTCGCGTGGCTGGAGGGCGGTGCCTTCCTCGTCCAGCGCGCGGACGTGGGCCCCGGCACCGCCCTGCCCGGTGACTGGGCCACCCACGCACCGTTCCCCACCGCCTCCGTGACCGGCTACGACGACACCTCGGGCGAGTTCACGACGCTGTACGCCGACGGCCGGGGCGTCGCCCGGGTGTACCGGACGAGCCTGAGCGACGGGGTGTGGCGGCAGTGGCGCGCCGCGCCCGGCTTCCACCAGCGGTTCACGGCGCGTCTCGCGGCGGACGGCGACACGATCGACGGGCGCTGGGAACGGTCGGCCGACGGCACCGCCTGGGCGGTCGACTTCGAGGTGACCTACCGCCGGGCCGGACCGCGGCCGCCGCGCGGGACGCGCTGATCGTCACTGCCCCGTCGGCGGCTCCAGCGTCACCAGCGGCCGGCCGTCCGCGGTGCGGACCTCATAGCGGGCGATCTCGTCGGGATGCTTGGCCGAACCGCTCATCATGGTGTGCTCCTGGGCGTCGTGTCCGGGGGCGCTCCAGCTGGTCACCGTCTCCTCCGAGCCGTCGTGGCCGATGATCACCAGGTGGCAGGCGCGTGGACCGGCACCGTCCCTGATCTTGAGCTCGACCTGGCTGCCCCAGGCCTCTTCCTCCGTGGTGACCTGCGCCCACACCCCCGACCGGGCGTCGCCGGCGGCGATCCGCACGGGGGCCTCACTCTCGCTCGCCATGATCGCGACGGTGGGTGCGCCCACCGCGAACACCACCGACGCGGCCAGGGCGAACAGCAGCCGCCTGCGACCGGCCCGCTGCCGGGACGCCACCTCGGCCAGCAGCCGGTCCAGCATCCTCGAGCCGGGCTGTGCCATGGGGTGCACGAAGCGCGGCGTGGCCCGCCGGTACAGCATCAACTGCCGTGTCGTCGGCCCGAGTTCGGTCACCTCTGCCGCGCAGCGCGGGCACTCCATGAGGTGGTCCTCGAAGCGGAAGGCCTCCACCTCGTCCAGCACGCCGAGCGCGTAGGCGCCGACGTCGTGATGCCTTTCCAGGGACCTCATGCCGAATCCTCGTGCCGTTGGGTGCGGGTGGGGTTACTCCTTGCTCCCACCGGTACGTACCAGGCGGCGGAATCACTCAAGGCGTATGCCGAATCGCAACCAGAGGATTCGGAGCGGTGCGGCCCGCGGATTGGTCCGGATGCAAGAAATCTGCATCCGGTTCCGCGCCGCGCCCCTCAGAAGAGATGGATGGCGAGATGCCCCAGCGGCAGCCCGAGCTGCCAGGCCGGTGTCCACACCTTCGGTCCCTCGTCCTCGCCGGTCACCGGGCCGCCGCCCGGCACCGCGTTCAGGTCGGGCGCGAGCAGCTCGGTCTCCTGCAGCCAGCGCCAGGCCGCCTCGGCCAGCGCCAGGTCCGGTGCGGGCCGGCCCGACGCCGCCGCGTCGGCGGCCAGCTCGTCCAGCCGCTCGCGCACCCACTCCTGCCACGGCTGGTCGTACGCCGTCAGCGACAGCCAGGTCTCCAGCTGGGTGACCACCCGGATGCCGGACAGCTCCCCGTCGGTGTCGGCGAGGAAGATCGTCAGCGCCAGGGCGTCGCGCCCGGCGCGGAACTCGAAGGACGTCGGCGGCATCAGATCGCCGCTCCGCAGCAGTTCCTCGGCGATGTACTCGGCGTACAACCACGCCATGGGGACGGCCAGTTCACCGTCGCCGGTGCCGTCCGTGCCCTCGTGACCTCTGTGCAGCATCCCTTCCTGCCTTCCTCCGGTACGTGCGCGTCGCCCGACCCCGGGTCCCAGTCCGGAACACGGATGAGGACAGCCGATTACTCAACCGGGGTCAGCGGCAAGGCGCTTTACGGAGGTTTGACTCGGCTGTCGGTTTCACCGCAGGTCGGCGGCGTAACCCGGCAGGACCCGGCGCAGGGCGCGCAGCGCGTAGTACGCGCGGGACTTCACGGTACCGGGCGGTATCCCGAGGGTCTGCGCCGCTTCCGCCACACTCGCCCCCTGGAAGTACACGAGCACCAGGACTTCACGGTGTTCGGGAGTGAGTGTCTTCACAGCCTCCCGGACATCCAGCATCGCCGCGGCCCGCTCGGCGTGGTCGCAGATCACCCGCGCGTGCTCCAGCACCGCGTCGCCGACCTCCGCGGGCCGGGCCTGCCGGGCCCGCCGGGCGTCGATCGCGAGCCGCCGGCCCACGGTCATCAGCCAGGGCCGCACGGAGTCGAAGTCGTCGGCGCGCAGGGCCTCGGGGTGCTGCCAGGCGCGCACGAGGGTCTCCTGGAGCAGGTCCTCCGCGCGCTGCCGGTCACCGTCGCAGAGCCGGAGCAGGAGCGCGAAGAGGGGCCGGCCGTGCTCGCGCTGGAGTGCGGCGAGCTCGTGCTCGGCGGTCGTCCCGTTCATCAGAGTGGTTCCGGCCGTCATGGCCGTATGGCACCGCAGGGCGTCGCTGTGGCACAGGCCACGTACCCGGCTGTGCGGCGGACGGTCGATCGCGTCGGCGAACGGTTCGACGAACGGTCGGCGCGGCCCGCCGTGCCGCACGGCAGCGCACGGGAGCGCACGCGAGAGCACGGAGCGCACCGGACGGGCTAATGAGCGTGTCGGAGCCGGATGTGACGCCCTGTGACTTCTTTCCTGTTTGTGTGTAAATACGACTTACTGTGTCTCTGCGACCACAACGGGGTGAACGGGATGATCACACGCAGCCGTCAGCTGGCCCTGGCCCTCACCGTCGTCCTCGCGGCGGGCGCCGCCTGCCAGGCCCACCGGCACGCCCGGCCCGACTCCAGGCGTCCGGCACCGCCCGCCACCTCCGCCACGCCTGTCGGCGGCTTCACCCTGGTCGCCTCCGGCGACGTCCTCCCGCACAGCTCGATCATCGACCGGGCCCGGTTCGACGCGGGCGGCACCGGCTACGACTTCCGCCCGATGCTCTCCGGCGTCCGCCCCGTGGTCTCCCGCGCCGACCTCGCCCTGTGCCACATGGAGACGGTGTACGGCGCGGACGGCGACTACAGCGGCTACCCCGCCTTCAAGTCCCCGCCCGAGGTGGCCCAGGCACTGGCCGCCACCGGATACGACGGCTGCTCGACCGCCTCCAACCACACCCTGGACGACGGCGCCGACGGCATCCAGCGCACCCTGGACGCCCTCGACCGCGCGGGCGTCCGGCACAGCGGTTCGGCCCGCACCGAGCAGGAGGCGTACACCGTCACGCTGCTGCGTGCGGGCGCCGCGAAGGTCGCCCACCTCTCCTACACCTACGGCACCAACGGCTACCCGCTGCCGGCCGGCCGGCCCTGGGCCGTCAACCTCATCGACGAGGCCAGGATCCTCACGGACGCGCGGATCGCGCGCCGGGCGGGTGCCGACGTGGTCGTCGTCTCCGTGCACTGGGGCACGGAGTGGCAGGACGCGCCGGACGAGCAGCAGCTCACCCTGGCGCGCCGGCTCACCGCCGCCCGCACCGGGGGCCGACCCGACATCGACCTCATCCTCGGCACCCACGCCCACGTCCCGCAGGCGTACGAGAAGGTCAACGGCACCTGGGTGGTCTACGGCATGGGCGACCAGATCGCGGGCGCGATGGTCAACCACCAGGGCGCCCAGGACCCGCGCGGCAACCAGTCCACGCTCGGCCGCTTCACCTTCGCCCCGCCGGCCCGGGCCGGCGGGCGCTGGCAGGTGACCAAGGCCGAGTTCGTGCCGCAGTGGTTCGACGTGGACGCGGGCCGGGTGGTCAACCTCAACCAGGCGCTCGCGCAGGGCGCCGACGTGACCGCCGTACGCGACCGGATCCGGGATGTGGTGCTCAGCAGGGGCGCGGCGAAGGACGGGCTGGTGATGGGGGAGTAGCGGCCGGGGTGACGGGAGGTGCGGTCAGACCGAAGGTGCGGGCGGGCGGGCCGAAGGTGCGGGGCGGTCAGTTCACGTCCACGTGGTCGAAGAGCCGCAGCATCTCGCCGAGCACGCGCAGGCAGGCCGACACCTCGGCGTCCGTCAGGTCTCCGCCGACCTGGCGCAGCAGTGCGTGCTCCCTGGCGAGCACGGCGGTGATCGCCGCCTCGCCCGCGGCCGTCGTACGGATCAGCAAGGAGCGCCGGTGCGCGGGGTTGGGGATGCTCTCGACCAGGCCCCGCTCGGCCGCGTCGTTGACCATGCGCTGCACGAACTGGCGGCTGAGCGCCTGGGCGCGGCCCATCTGCGGCACTGTCATGGGCCCGTGCCGGTGCAGCAGGTCCAGCACCGCGCGGACGCCTACGGAGAGCCCCTCGATCGGCTCGGCCTGCTCGACCTTGCGCTGCACCTTCCGGTAGAGCGGGCCGACCAGGGCGAACACCTCGGTGAGCCGGTCGGCGAGGACGTCGGGGGCCAGTGGCTCGGATGTGTCGGTCATCCGGCTCATTATGACACCTTGGTTGTCAACTCGCCGCCAGGCATGACACCTTGGTTGTCATGTCAGTAGCCTCGGACCTCCACCACCTGCCGCTCGACGACGGCACGATCGCCTACCGCGACACCGGCAGCGGCCCTGCCCTGGTCCTGCTCCACGGCGGCTTCCTGGACCACCGCATGTGGGACGGGCAGGTGCCCGAGTTCGCCAGGAGCCACCGCGTCCTCGTCCCGGACGCCCGCGGCCACGGCGCGTCCTCCAACGCGACCCGGCCCTTCCGGCCGGCAGACGACGTGGCCGCCCTGCTGCGCCACCTCCGCATCGGTTCCGCGGTGCTCGTCGGGCTGTCGATGGGGGCGGGGACCGCCGTGGACACCGCGCTTGAGCATCCCGGCCTCGTACGCGCCCTCGTGGTCTCCGGCGCGGGGACCAGCGAGCCGGACTTCCAGGACCCGTGGACCACCTCGGTGCTGGCCGACTGGGAGAGGGCGCTGGCCGCCGGTGACGTGGACGCCTGGCTGGAGGCGTTCCTGCGGTTCCTGCCCGGCCCGCATCGCACCCTCGCCGACGTGGACCCCGAACTCGTGCGCCTGCAGCGCGAGATGGCCCTGGGCACGCTCGGCAAGCACACCGGCGGCGAACCGGACCACCGCGTGCCGGTGCGCGACACCTGGGAGCGGATCGCGGGGATCGAGGTGCCAGTGCTCGTCGTGCACGGCGGGATCGACAGCGACGACCACCTCCGCATGGGCGAACGGCTCGCCCGCGAGGTCGTCGCAGGCCGCTCCGTCACGGTCGACGCAACCGCCCACTACCCGAACATGGAACGCCCGGACGTGTACAACGCGCTTGTCGCGAACTTCCTGCGCGGCCTCTAGCGCGGCGCACCGCGACGGCCACGGGTGCGGCCGGTCACGGCACCACCGTCACCGGCCAGCGTCCCGCCTTCACCAGGCGGACCGCGACGGAGCCGACGATGCGGTGCCCGGCCTGCTCGGAGGCGCCCACCACCACCGCGTCCGCCCTGAGCTCGTCGGCGGCCGTCACCAGGCCGTTGTAGGGGTCGCCGCGGAACGTGTGGAACTCCCAGCGCACGTCGAATATGCCCTTGACCCGCTCGGCCGCCTCCCGGATCTCCTGGACGATGTCCTCGGCGATCTGCTCGGTCGCGTCGGCGACCGGCGCGCCCAGGGCCGCACCCGCCGCCAGTACCGGCTGCACGTACACCACGGCGAGCAGCGCCCCCTGACGACGGGCCAGGCCGCCCGCGTAGGCCGCGGCCCGCAGGGACGAGTCGGAGCCGTCCACCCCGACCACGATGACCTTCGGTCCGTCCGTGCCGCGTTCGAACTGCTGGGCGTGCTGTTCCGTCACGCCGCGAGGCTATCGGACGGCCCGGCCGGGCGTTCCTCGCGCCCCGGGGCCACCGGTCCGGATCGTTCATGCGCAAGATCCGCGAAACAGGGCACTCGAACGGCGGGCAGGACCCGGCACTCACTCACCGGGCCCTGCCCGTGCTGGCGGCGCTCGGCCCCGCCGGAGGGGACGGGGCCGAGCGCCGCCGATCCGCCTGACCGGCCCGAGCGCCGCCGCTCCGTCCGACCGGTGCGTGCGCCGCAGCCTCTGACCCGAACGGCTGAGCCGTACAGGTGAATTCATGCCGCCGCCCCGGTGTTGCTCAGGTGCGTCGGCCTCCCGCCGGGCGACTGATGAGTCATGCAGAAGGATCAGTTGCTCACGCGGCGCCGCGCGTTGCTCGCCGGTGTCGTCGCCGCCGGGGCGGCCGGCACCGCCGGAGTGCTCGCGGTGGGCACGGGGGAGGAGCCGGCCCGCCCGGCCGGCCCCGCGGCGGGCGCCCAGACGCGCCGCCCGCTCGCGGCCTCCGCGTACCGCCTCCAGCCCGTCACCGGATACGGACCCCCGCGCACCGTGCCCGGCAGGCCCCCTGTACGGCGCGCACCGCTGCTGCGCGTGTCCGGACGCGGCCGGACGATGGTGCTGACCTTCGACGACGGCCCCGACCGCCGCTACACCCCGGCCATCCTGGACACGCTGGCGCACTACGACGTGCGGGCCATGTTCTTCGTGTGCGGGGGGATGGCCGCCGAGAACCGGGGCCTGCTGGCCCGGATGGCCGACGAGGGGCACGTGGTCGGCAACCACACCTGGTCCCACCCCATGCTCACCCGGCTCAGTCGCGGCCGGATCCGCACCGAGATGGAACGCACCTGCGACATCATCGAGAAGGCGTACGGCGAACGCCCCGCGTGGTTCCGCGCGCCCTACGGGGCCTGGAACCGCGCCGCCTTCCAACTCGGCAGCGAACTCGGCATGGAGCCGCTGGCCTGGACGGTCGACACGCTCGACTGGACCAGCCCGGGCACCGGCACCATCGTGCACCGGGTGGAGAACGGCGCCGCCCCCGGTGTCGTGGTGCTCTCGCACGACGGAGGAGGCAACCGTTCCCAGAGTGTTCTGGCCCTGCGCCGCTACCTGCCGCGGCTGCTGGACGCCGGCTACCACCTCAGCGTTCCCAGACGGCATCCCGCCTGACCCCGGGCCGGCCCGCCTGGTCGAGGGGTCCTCAGCGGACCTCGACCAGGCGGGCGAAGGCGACGACGTTGCCCGTGTAGCCGCCCTGCTTGGAGAAACCGCCTCCGCAGGTGATGACGCGCAGTTCGGGCGCACCCTTGGAACCGTAGACCCGGTCCCCGGGGAAGTCGTCCTTGGCGAAGACCTCGATGCCGTAGATCTCGAAGACGGCCGTCTTGCCGTCCTTGCGGGCGACCTCGACGCGGTTTCCTTTCTTGAGGGCCCCGAGTCCGTAGAACACCGCAGGTCCCTGGAGGTTGTCGACATGGCCGACGACGACCGCGGTGCCCTTCTCACCGGGGGAGACGGCGCCGGTGAACCAGCCGGCCAGGTTCGGGTCCTCCGCCGGCGGTGCGGCGACCCAGCCGTCCGCGTCCAGGCCGACGGGCACGATCGGCGCGTCGACCTGGATCGCCGGGATCCGGACCCGGTCCGGCACGGCGTACGGCAGCGGCTGCACCGCCGGGGCGAAGGTGGCGCCGGCGACCGGGCTGTCCGCCGCGGCGGCGCTGGCCGGCTGGGGCGGGCCCACGTCGAACTCCCCGGAACCGTTGCGGATGAGCGCGAGGCCGGTCAGCAGAACAAGCGCTATCACGCCCCAGGGGGCGCGCTTCCTGGGCCGCGCCTCCTCGTCGGCCACGACCGGTCCGGGCAGCTCGGACGCAGACATTCGCCATCCCCTCTCGACACGGCCGTCGCCGTGTCATTCGCGCATACCAGAACGCTAAGCGCGAAGCGCCCGACCGGCGACGGGCAGCGGGCGAACGGGTGGCCCGCCATGGGGTGGTGCGCCATCCGAGTTGCCGCCGCGGGGAATTTTCCGACGGGGCGTGACCTGCGGCGATGTCCGGCGGCGCGGGGAGTGCGCGGCGTGTCCTCTCACCAGGACGGACGAGTGCCGAAGTGCGCGGTGCTGAAGGGCGCCTGAGGGTCTTTCTGGGAGGCGCTTTCTCGCCGATCGACCGGGGACGGGTCCCGGGGCGTCTTCCGCGGAGGATCTCATGCGCAACTCTCGTGCCCTGGCGGCCGCCGGCGCCGCGATCGCCGTCCTCGGGCTCGCCGCCCCCACGGCCGTCGCGTGGGACGGCGTCCCCGGAACCAGCACCAGCAACGACGGCGGCCCCGGCATCGCCTCCAACGCCAACGGCGGCGGCTTCGGCGGCGACGGCAACGGAGGCCGAAACGGGGGCGGCAACGGCTTCGGCGGCCAGGGCGGCAATGGTGGCCAGGGGGGCAACGGCGGCCAGGGCGGCGATGGCGGTTTCCATGGCGGTCAGGGAGGCAATGGCGGCCAGGGCGGCAATGGCGGCCAGGGCGGCAATGGCGGCCAGGGCGGCAATGGCGGCCAGGGCGGCAACGGCGGCCAGGGCGGCAACAACGGCAACTCCGGCGGCAACGGGAACAGCGCCGTGGGCCCGAGCAACATCGTCGCCCTGCCCGGTGTCGTGGCCCGCGGCGGCCAGCTGACCATCACGGTCGACGGCTGCCGGCACGGCGGTACGGCGACCTCCACCGCGTTCCCGACGACGAACCTCACGCCGATCCGGGGCGCCAACGACACGGCCCGGGGCACCGCCACCGTCAACGCCGACGCCCGCCCCGGCACGTACGACATCACGGTCAACTGCGACGGCAGGACCCTGACCCGCCCGGCCGCCTTCACCGTCATCGGCGGTGTGCGCGGCGGCCTCGGCGGCAGCAGCACCAGCGGGGCGACGCCGGCCGACATCGCCATCGGCGGCGGCCTGGTGGCGGCCGCGGTGATCGGCGGCGGTGTGTTCTGGATGCGGCGCCGCGCCGAGAAGCGCATCTGAAACGACGGCCGGCCCGGGCTGCTTGCGAGCACCCCGGGCCGCCGTATGCGGTGTTCAGCCCCTGAGGTGCGGGAACAGCCGCAGGAAGGGGTCCGCCGACGCGGTGATCCCGCGGCTGTAGGGCGCGTCGAAGTCCCAGATGAGGAAGAGCAGGAAGGCGATCAGCGCCGAGAACAGCCCGGCCAGGATCAGCTCGCGCGGCGTGCGCCGGATCTGGAGCGCGAACAGCATGCCCACCGTGACCACGGCCCCGGTGATCAGTCCGAACCACACCACGCCCGGCATGGTCGGCTCGGCCGACTCCGCCCGGGCGATGCGGGCCTGGTCCGCGGCGGTCACCTGGTCGACGAGGGGCTGGTAGGCCTGGGCCTCGAAGTCCGTCTTCGGCCGGTAGTCGGTGACGTCCTGGCGGACGCGGTCGAGCAGTGCGGTACCGCGTTCGGTGATCCGGCCGGTGTCGGCCATGGCCTGCCACTCCTTGGTGACGACGTGTCCGACGTAGGCGTCGACATCGTCCCGGATGCGGTCGCGGACCCCGGCCGGATACACCCGTACCCGTTCGGAGATCTCGTGCAGCGCGGCCGCCTCCGCCTGCACATGCTCCTGGGCCGCGCCCCGGGCCTCCCAGACACCGGCGATGGCCAGGCCCAGGACGATGGCGTACAGGACGCCGATCCACATGGTGATGTACTCGATGACGTCCGGGGTCTCGCTGGGATCCTCGTCGTCGGGCGCCCTGCGGTGCCGAAGGACGGTGATGACGACCACCACCGCACAGGCGGCCAGCATCGCGAGGGTGAGAACAAGCCATTCCGGCAAGAGGTGCCTCCAGAACTGTCACGGCGTGGTCAGCGCGGCCGCAGCGCGGCGGCGGCGACCACCGCGGGCGTGGTGATGAGCAGGACGAAGACGAGCGGAGAGGGGGCACTGTTCGCGGGCTGCCGGCGCGGTGCCGCGCGGTAGGGCGGATAGTGCACGGGCGTCGCGGACGCGCGCGGCGCCGGGCCGGCCGGCGGTGCGGGTGCCGGAGCCGGTGGGGGCGCCGGAACCGGTGGCGGCGGAGTCCGTACGGGCGCCGGCCGCGGACGGGGTGCCCCCGGCCGAGGAGCCGGAGGTGGCGGCGGAGCGGGTGGTTCCGGCCGCAGGGTGGGTTTCGGTTCGGGCGGTGGCGGTGGCGGTGGCGGTGGCGGTAGCGGCGGGGGCGGGGTGGGCGTCGGCGTCGGTTCCGGCGGGGGCGGTGGGGGAGGCGTCGGTGTCGGACTCGGCGTCGGGGCAGGGGTCGGCGTGGGCGTCTGGCATGCCGGGGGCGGTGGCCAGGTCAGCGGGCCGGCGACCGCCACCGCCTCCGTGCCGCCCGGCCCGGTCGAGGCGTACGCGCAGGCGGTGGCCTGCGCCGGCTCGGCCGGTGCGCCGGCGAGCGCCCACGCCAGCGCCAGCGCCAGCACGGCCAACGCCCGTGTGGCACGGCCGGAATGGGTCGGTAGGGGTCCATGCACGACGAGGATCATGGTCCCTGACCGGGCGAGACGGGCCCGGGTGCCGGGAGGAATGGCCCGAAGGAGGGACAGGCGCGCACCGGCGGTTTGATCGGGACTCGCCTGCGTGCCGTGCGGTGCGTACACGCGTGCGACCGGAGGGGGCCGGCCCGCAGGCGCCGAAAAGAAAAATGCGGGGTCGTTGAACACAACCCCACCCCCCGTGCGTACCCATGGTCGTGCGGCGGCGCAGCAGGGCGCTGCAACACCCTAAGAATTATGGGGAGTTGACGATGAAGACCTCCTGGCGGAGCGCCTCACTCGTGGCGAGCGCTGCGGCGGTGCTGGCGCTGACGACGGCGTGCGGTCAGGAAACCACGCCACCGGCGAGCAGCCAGAATGTGGGCGCCACGGCCGCGCCGGGGGACTACGGAAGCATCGGCACCGGAGCCAACGGGGTGACGGGCGGCACGGCCGGCCAGAGTTCCGCGAGCCCGTCCAGCCCGGCCGCCCCCGCCGGCAAGCTGGCCGTCTCCACCAACGCCGAGATCGGCAAGGTGGTGACCGACAGCCTCGGTCTCACCCTGTACCGGTTCGACCAGGACACCGCGGAACCGCCGAAGTCCAACTGTGACGGTGACTGCGCCAAGACCTGGCCTCCGGTGCCCGCGGACGACGTCACGGCCGGCGAGGGCATCGACAAGTCGCTGCTCGGCTCGGTCACCCGCGCCGACGGCACCAAGCAGCTGACCATCGGCGGCTGGCCGGCGTACCGCTACGCCAAGGACGTCAACGCAGGCGACACCAAGGGCCAGGGCGTGGGCGGCAAGTGGTACGCGCTGGCGCCCGACGGTAAGAAGGCCCAGGGCGGCGGTGGCGGAGCCGAGGCGGTCGGGGAGCTGCCCGCGCTGTCCACCCGCAAGGACCCCAAGCTCGGTGAGATCGTCGTCGACAAGAACGGCATGACGGTCTACCGGTTCATGAAGGACGAGGCCTGGCCGAAGCCCATCTCCAACTGCACCGGTGCCTGCCTGGAGAAGTGGCCGGCGGTGGAGCCGGTGGACTTCGCGGACACCAAGGGCATCCAGAAGAAGGGGTTCATGAACTTCGCCCGCCAGGACGGCAGGGGCGACCAGCAGACCATCAACTGCTGGCCCATCTACACCTTCGCCGGGGACAAGGCCCCCGGTGACACCAACGGCCAGGGCGTCGGCGGCACGTGGTACGCCGTGCGTCCCGACGGGAAGCCGGTCGGCGCGTCGGAGAAGCAGTGACACCTCCCCAGGGTTGATCCCCTCGTCCACCCGGCGACGCCGGCCACCGGTCCGCCCCTTCCGCTCCCCGCGGCAGGGGCGGACCGGTTTGCCGTGCTTCACCTGAACTCTGGGGGTATCGACGCGGCACGTGCCGCAGGCAGTGACCGGGAACGGATGGTCAATTTCCGTTTCGGGTCGCTCGGTTGGCGGGCGATCAGTAGCCTCTGCTCGAACACCGGATCGCCTACGCCTTCGGAGAGATAGATGGAGCGTCCCGCCTGGGCCCCACGCAGCATCGACATCACGGTGCCGAGCGTTTCCCGGATGTACGACTACTACCTGGGCGGTTCGCACAACTTCGAGGTCGACCGGGAAGCGGCCCGCAAGGCCCTGGAGTTCATGCCGGGACTCCCCAAGATCATGCA
This sequence comes from Streptomyces sp. NPDC052682, assembly GCF_040678435.1. Lineage (NCBI taxonomy): Bacteria > Bacillati > Actinomycetota > Actinomycetes > Kitasatosporales > Streptomycetaceae > Streptomyces > Streptomyces sp. NPDC052682. The sequence continues at coordinate 36,239 of NZ_JBFATS010000030.1, forward strand.
GGCGAACCGGGCGTTCATGCGCCGCGCGGTGCGCTTCGCGGCCGGCGAGGGCATCACCCAGTTCCTGGACGTCGGCTCCGGCATCCCGACCTTCGGCAACGTCCACGAGGTCGCCCAGGCGGCCAGCCCCGGCGCCCGCGTGGTGTACGTCGACCACGACCCGGTGGCCGTCGCGCACAGCCAGGCGGTCCTGGAGGGCAACGACGCCGCGGACATCGTCGCGGCCGACCTGCGCAAGCCCCAGGAGATCCTCGGCAGCCCCCAGGTGGAGCGGCTGCTCGACCTGAATCGGCCGGTGGCGCTGCTCCTCGTTGCCATACTGCACTTCGTGGAGGACGCCGACGATCCGTACCGGGCGGTGGCCGAACTGCGCGACGCGCTCGCGCCCGGCAGCCTGCTCGTGCTCACGCACGCCTCGTACGAGGGCATCCCGCTGCCGCCGGAACGGGCCGCGGGCGCGGTGGACGTGTACAAGGACATCCGCAACCCGCTGATCATGCGCTCGCGCGAGGACATCGCACGGTTCTTCGAGGGGTACGACATGGTGGAACCGGGACTGGTGCCGCCGCCGCTGTGGCGGCCCGAGACCACGCCGCAGGACGAGGATCCGTACGCGTTCTCCGGGTTCGCGGGCGTGGGGCGTACGGCGTGATCGCGGAACCGGACGGGCCGGAGGACAGACTGCGCAGGTTCGCGACGATCTGGAGCCGGGCGGTGTACCCCGTCACCTCCACGTCGTCGACCCGGCCGGAGTTCGAGGCCCAGCTGCTGCCGCTGGCCCGGCGGTTGAGCCGGGCGCTCACGGCCAGGGCCTTCGACGCCGCCGAGGGCCGGGCCGTGGGCGCCGCGCTGGTGGCCGCGCACTGCACCGACCCGGAGGCGCTCAGCCGCACCCTGGACTGCGTCGACGCCTACCTGGTGCTCTACTGCGGCGGTGACGGCCACGCCGAGGACCTGCGGGCGCGCTGCGCCCGGCTCCAGCACGCGATGGCCGCCGGGTACGCCGGGGCGCTGCGCCGGCGGACGCTGGCCGAGCAGGAGTCCATCGCCCGGGCCGCCCTCCAGGCGCAGGGGGTGGTGGCGCAGGCGCTGCACGCCAGCGAGGCCCGGTTCCGCGCGGTGTTCGAGGGCGCGGCCATAGGCATCGGCATGGCCGACCTGGACGGCAACATCCTCCAGGTCAACGGCGCGCTGCTGCGCATGTTCGGCCTGACCGAGCAGGCGCTGCGCAGCCGCAACGTCCGCGAGTGGACCCACCCCGACGACGCGCCCCAGACGTGGCGGCTCTACGAGGAACTCGTGCGCGGCGAACGCGAGCACTACCACGTGGAGAAGGCGTTCTACCGCCCCGACGGAACGGTCCTGTGGACCAATCTGACGGTGTCCCTGCTGCGCGACCCCGACGGCAACCCGCAGTACCAGCTGGCCTTGATGGAGGACACCACCGAGCGGCGGCTGCTCAACCTGCGGCTGCGCTACGAGGCCACGCACGACGCGCTGACCGGCCTGCCGAACCGCACCTTCTTCTTCGAGCGCCTGGAGAAGGCACTGGGCGCCGGGGAAGGGCAGCGCTTCGGCCTGTGCTACCTCGACCTGGACGGGTTCAAGACCGTCAACGACAGCCTCGGCCACTCCGCCGGCGACCGGCTGCTCGTCGAGGTCGCCGACCGGCTCCAGGCGTGCGCGACCGCGCCCGGGGAGATGGTCGCGCGGCTCGGCGGCGACGAGTTCGTGGCACTGACGACCGGCCCGGACACGCAGCGCACGGTGGACGAACTGGCCGGCCGCATCATGAACGCGCTGCTCGCGCCGATCAGCATCGACGGCCGCGAGCTGACCGTGCGCGGCAGCATCGGCATCGTCGAGGGGCCGGCCGGGGAGCGCAGCCCCGCGGAGGTGCTGCGCAGCGCCGACATCACCATGTACCGGGCCAAGTCGGCGGGCGGCAACCGCTTCGAACTGGCCGACCCGGAGGCCGACGCCCGCGCCATCACCCGGCACGGGCTGACCACGGCGCTGCCGACGGCTCTGGAGCGGGGCGAGTTCTTCATCGAGTACCAGCCGCTGGTGCACCTCGGCGACGGCAGTGTGCGCGGCGCGGAGGCCCTGGTGCGGTGGCTGCACCCGCAGCACGGGGTGCTCGGCCCGGACCGGTTCATCCCGCTCGCCGAGCACACCGGACTGATCGTTCCGCTGGGGCGGTGGGTGCTGGAGGAGTCGGTGCGCCAGGCCCGCGCGTGGCGGGAGCTCAACGGCGAGCAGGACGCCGGTCCGCTGCGCATCAACGTCAACCTCTCGCCCTGCCAGCTCACCCACCCCGGGCTGGTGCAGGACACGGTCGACATCCTGGAGCGCGCGGGCGTCGCCCCCGACGCGCTGTGCCTGGAGGTGACGGAGTCGGCGCTGATCGGCGCGGACGACGACCTGCTCAAGCCCCTGCGCAGGCTCGCCGAGATGGGCGTCGACATCGCGCTGGACGACTTCGGCACGGGCTACTCCAACCTGGCCAATCTGCGCCGGCTGCCGGTCAGTGTCCTCAAGCTGGACCGTTCCTTCACGCAGAGCATGCAGCAGTTCCCCGCCGACCCCGTCGACCTCAAGATCGTCGAGGGGATCGTGTCGCTGGCCCACAGCCTCGACCTCGCGGTCACGGTCGAGGGCGTGGAGACGGGCGCGCAGGCCGAACAGCTGCGGATACTGGGCTGCGACACGGCCCAGGGCTGGTACTACGCCCGGCCGGGACCGCCGGAGCGGCTGCACCAACTGGCTCTGGTGGACGCGACGGGGTGAGCGATGCCCAGGTGGGGGTGGGTCACTTGGGCGGCAGGCTCGCGGCGAAGGCGCGTGACTCCTCCAGCCATGCGCCGAGCGAGTCGTCCTCCGCGACCGCGGCGCCGTCGACCACGACCCAGCCCCGCATCGGGCGGCCCGTCATGTCGAAGACGCGCGCCCCCGGCCGGGCGAGCGCCGCGTCGGCCGCGTCCGGGCCGACCCTGACCATGAGGTCGCCGCCGGTGACCCCGACGGCCATGTTGCCCCGGTACAGGAACGCGACCCCGCCGAACATGCGCTTCTCCGTGACGTCCGGCTCCGCCGCCCAGCGCTCCCGGATCCGCTGCGCGAGTCCCTCGTCGTAGGCCAAGGTCGTCTCACCCCTGCCTGCGTGGACGGGGCTGGGAGGGGTGGGTGACGTGCCCGGGCACCGGGCCGGCCACGCGTTCGGGCGGCAGGGCGATGACGCGCCCGGTCGTCACGTCGGTCGTCATGGCCCGATTCTCCGCCGGATCGACAGCGGTCACCAGCCGGTGAACAGCAGATGGTTGAGGAGAAGGGCGAGTGTGGCCTGGGCGGCGAGCCAGACGCGGGGGTGGGTGAGGAGGGCGCACGACGGAAGCAGCCAGAGCGCGAAAGGCAGCCAGATGCGTTCCGTCTCCGCCTTGCTCATGCCGGACAGGTCGGCGGCCAGCAGGGCGAGGAAGGCGGCGGACACCAGCAGCGCGAGGCGCCTCTCGGCGACCTCGCCGCGGTGCCGGACCAGCAGCCCACCGGTGCGCCGCAGCCCCGCCACCGTCGCCACACCCGTGATGAACACCGCGCAGGCCAGGTTGGCCCACACCCAGTAACCGTAGGGACGCACGCCGCCCGCACCCTGGTGGTAGCGGGTGACCAGCAGCCGGTACGCCTCCCACCAGTCGAACCCGGCGAGTGCGAACGCCGACGGGACCACGGCCAGCCCGGCGAGCAGCGGCACCAGCAGGGCAGGGCGCTCCCGGAACCCGTGACGGCCGAGTATCACTGCCGCCGCCGCGATCAGGGCCACCAGGGTGAGGCCGTACGACAGGTAGCAGGTCAGGCCGAACAGCAGCCCGCAGGCGCCCGCGCACCACAGGGACCGCCCCGTGGCCGCCCGTGCCAGCAGCGCCACCGCCCACGCCGCGACCGCCGCGAAGTACGCGTCGGCCGAGGTGCCCATCCACACGGCGGCCGGGGCCAGGACGAGGAAGGGAGCCGCTCTGCGCGCCAGCGCCTCACCGGCCAGGGCACGGATCGCGACGAGCACGGCCACACAGCCCGTCGTCCCGACCGTCACGCACCACACCCCGGCCCAGCCTCCGCCCCGCAGCCCGACCCGGTCGAGCAGGACGAAGGTGAGCGTGGCGGCGGGTGGGTGGCCGGCGACGTGGGCGGGCCAGTTGTCGGGCGAGTGCAGGAGGATGTGCTGGGTGAAGTCCCGCAACCCCGCCGGGATGTCGTGGAAGCGGTCGATGACCTGGAGATACTCGTGGCGGGTGGTGAGCCTGCGCGCGATGCCCCGCTGCGGGCCGTCGATCAGCGCGAGGGAGTAGACCCACGCCATGGCCGCGCCCCACGCCAGGGGGAGCAGAGCCCGCCAGGACACACGGGCCGCGACGGTGGGGCCGTACGCCACGGTGGCGATCGCCACCAGGACGGCCGCCGGAGTGCCGGGGCCCCCATGGGGTTCCCAGGACGCCAGCAGCGGGGGCCAGTGGACGAAGAGCGTGTGATGACGGTTCTGGATGTGGCGGCCGACCAGAACGGCGGCCGCCACCAGGGCGGCTGCCGCCCCGACGGCGTACAGATCACGGCGGAGGGAGCGGGTCACGCCCGGAACGCTAGGCGGACCGGGCGGGCGCGGACCCGGTACCGGGCCGGACGTCAGCGTTTCGTCATGCATCGCGCCCCCTCTCGCGGGGCATTCGGGGCCTACGGTCGGGCCATGCGAGACGATCCACGGCTTCCCTCTTCGCCCGCCTTCTGGCGCAGCCCTCTGCGCGGTCCCTGGTTCACCTCGGTGCTGGGCCTCGTCCTGCTGCTCGGCATCACGGTGCTGTTCGTGACGGGCCTGGTCTCCTACGCGGCCTACAATCCCGACCTGTCGCCGGTGAACGACAAGACCCCGGACAAGGGGCTCCTCGGCTTCTACCTCTTCGCCTGGCCGACGCACCCGCACTGGCTGTACCGGCTCGACCAGGGCGTCCACGTCACGCTCGGCATCACCCTCATCCCCGTCCTGCTCGCCAAACTGTGGTCCGTGGTGCCGCGGTTGTTCGCGCTGCCGCCCGCCCGCTCGCTCACGCACGCCCTGGAGCGGATCTCCCTGCTGCTCCTGGTCGGCGGCGGGCTCTTCGAGTTCGTGACCGGGGTGCTCAACGTCCAGCTCGACTACGTCTTCCCCGGCTCCTTCTACCGGCTGCACTTCTACGGCGCATGGGTGTTCTTCGCGGCCTTCGCCGCCCACGCGCTGCTGAAGACGCCCACGGCGCTGCGCAACCTGCGGCACGTCCGGCAGGCGAGGAACGACCTGGTGACACCGCGCCCCGCCGAACCCACCGTCTCCCGGCGCGGCGCCCTGTGGTTCGTCGGAGGTGGCTCACTGCTGCTGTTCACGACGACGGTGGGACAGACCGTGGACGGCCCGTTGCGGCGCACCGCCCTGCTCGCACCGCACGGCGCTGACCCCGGCAGGGGCCCGAACGGCTTCCAGATCAACAAGACCGCCGCGTACGCCGGGATCGGCGCGGCGGAGACCGGCCAGGACGCCTGGCGACTCTCCGTGACGGGACGTACGGGCACCGTCCGTCTCAGCCGGGCTCAGCTCGCCGGACTGCCCTTGCACAGCGCGGCGTTGCCCATCGCCTGCGTGGAGGGCTGGTCGACGTCGGATCAGTGGTGGCGCGGGGTGCGGCTGCGTGACCTCGCGGCGCTCGTCGGGTACGACACCGACCCGCCGGACGTGTTCGTGCAGTCCCTGCAGCGGCACGGCGCTTTCCGCCACGCGGCGCTGCGCGCCAACCAGGTCGCCGACCCCCGCTCGCTGCTCGCCCTGTACGTCAACGGCGAGGAGCTGTCCCCCGACCACGGTTACCCGGCGCGGATCATCGTGCCCGCGGCTCCCGGGGTGCTGAACACCAAGTGGGTGGCCCGTCTGACGTTCGGAGACCTGTGATGCGCCGGCGGCGGATCCCGGCCGGAAGTCCTTTCCGTCTGCTGCTGCTCGCCTGCTCCTTCGCCCTCGCCGCCTACGCGGGTGTGCGGCTGCTGGCCGGTGACTGGTTCGGCGTGGCGCTGTGGCTCGTGGGCGCCGCGCTGCTGCACGACCTCGTGCTGCTGCCCCTGTACGCGGCCTTGGACCGGACGGTCGTACGGGGGCTCGGCGCAGTAGGACGCCGGGAGTGGGTGCCGTACGTGCGCGTACCGGCGGCCCTGTCCTGCCTGCTCCTGCTCGTGTGGTTCCCGCTGATCAGCGGCATGGTGGAGCGGCGCTACCGGTCCGCCACCGGACTGCCCGCCGATGTGTTCCTCGGCCGCTGGCTGCTGATCACCGCCGCTCTCTTCGGCTGCTCGGCGCTGGTGTTGACGCTGCGGCTGCTGGGGGTGCGCAGGGCGACGAAGCGCCGTCCGCCGGCCGTCCACTGACCGGCCCGCCGCCAGCCCCGCGCGTACCGCAACAACGCCCGTGTGCCGAGCCGCGCCCAGGGGAAGAGGGCATCGCTCCGGCCGGTGCCGGCGAGGTCGACGATCTGCACCTGGGCGCGTTCGTCGACCTCCACCGGGGCGGTCTCGGCGATCAGCAGGCCACCGGGGCGCAGCAGCCCGGCCACCCGGTCCAGCAGGGCCTGGGGCTCGCCGCCGATGCCGATGTTGCCGTCCATGAGCAGGACGGTGCCCCACCGGCCCTCGCCGGGCAGCGGTGCGAAGACCGAGCGCCGCAGCGCCTGACCCCCGAGCCGCACGGTGTGGTCGACGGCGGCCGCACTGAGGTCGATGCCGAGGACGGCCCGGCCCCGCGCGGCGAGTTCCGCCACCAGCCTGCCGGGCCCGCATCCCACGTCCAGCACGGTCCCCTCGCACCGGTTCAGCACGTTCCGGTCGGCCGCGTCGGCCCGGGCGCACCAGCGTTCCACCTCCAGCGGCAGCAGCCAGCCGTCGGCACGGCGCAAAAACAGCGGGCCGTGGCCGGCGCGCAGGGCGGCGTCGTAGGGGCCCGCGGTCGCCCAGGGGAGGGCGGTGGCGGGCGGGGCGCTCATCGGCTGCCGCCCGGGCCCGGGGCCGGCCGGGCGGCCGACGGCGAGTGACCCGCGGCGGCCTGCCGCGCATCCGGCCCCGTCACCGCCGCGCATCGCGCCAGGCGAGCCGCGAAGCGCCCCCGCGGGGTCAGAGCCGCGACGGCGTGGGCGTCGGCGGCGGTGTCGACGTCCCGCAGACACGGCAGTTCACCCACGCGCAGCCCGGCGGCGTGGAGTCGTTGCCGCTGAACGGCCCCCGTCGTCGCCGTCGACATCGGCACGCCCCGCAGCAGGCCGGGGTCGGGCTCCGCCATCCCCAGCGCCCAGAAGCCACCGTCCTGCGCCGCCCCGAAGTACGCGTCGCAGCCGGCGAAGTCGACGTCCAGCAGGTCAGGTGTCACCTGGGGGGTGTCCATGCCGATCAGCAGGGCGGGCCCGGCGCACCGGGCGAACGCATCCGCGAGCCGCTCGTCGAGACCGCCCTGGCACTGCGGCACGACGTCGAAGCCGGGCGGGAGCCAAGGGCCGGGTTCACCGTCGAGCACCAGCACCCGGCGGTGCGCCGGTGCGCCCGCGACCGCCCTCAGGGTGTCCTCGAGCGCTGCCGCGGCGAGCTCCGCAGCCTCCTCCGGGGTGAACGGCGGGGTGAGCCGGGTCTTCACACGTCCGGGCCGCGGCTCCTTGGCGATGACGAGAAGTGTGGTCATCGCGGTCATCGCACGGCCCTGCCGTCGGCCAGGACACGGCTCATGTCGCGCACCGCCTGCCAGGTGCCGCGCCAGGTGCCCGTCACCTTCGAGGAGCCGGCGCGCGGAAGGTACGGCACGTCGTGCTCGGTGATCCGCCAGCCGGCGTCGGCCGCGCGGACGACCATCTGCAGCGGATAGCCGCTGCGCCGGTCGGTCAGGCCGAGGGCGAGCAGCGGCTCGCGCCGGGCGGCGCGCAGGGGACCGAGGTCGTGCAGGCGCAGCCCGGTGCGGCGGCGCAGCATCCGCGCCAGCGCCACATTCCCGGCGCGGGCGTGCGCGGGCCACGCGCCCCGGCCCTGCGGGCGCCGCCGTCCGAGGACCAGGTCGGCCTCGCCGTCCCTGACCTCGCGGACGAAGGGGACGAGGAGCGACGGGTCGAGAGAGGCGTCGCAGTCGCAGAAGCACACGATGTCGGCGGTGGCGGCGGCCAGCCCGGCTTGGCAGGCCGCGCCGAAACCCCGGCGTGGCTCGTGCACGACGGTCGCCCCCCGTGCGCGGGCGACCTGGGCGGAAGCGTCGGTGGAACCGTTGTCGACGACGAGCGCGCGCCAGCCCGGCGGGATCCGGTCGAGCACCCAGGGAAGGGCCTCGGCCTCGTTCAGGCAGGGCAGCACCACGTCGACGTCCGAAGGTGTCGTCGTCACGGTCCTCACCCTACGAACGCGAATCGGGCGTATCGGACCGCCGCTCCTTACGAAACGCGGACGTCGCACGCGCAGGCCGCAGCCGGGCGCGGCACCGGCGGGGGTGCGGTGCCAGGCTGGGGGCATGCAGCGACAACCGTACGAGCCCCGCGGCGCGCAAGGCGCCGACGGATCCCCCCGGATCCTGGTCGTGGACGACGATCCGACGGTCGCCGAGGTCGTCGCCGGGTATCTGGACCGCGCCGGGTACGCCGTCGACCGTGCCGACGACGGCCCGACGGCCCTCACCCGTGCCGCCGCGCACCGGCCGGACCTGGTCGTGCTCGACCTGATGCTGCCCGGCATGGACGGCCTGGAGGTGTGCCGGCGGATCCGCGGTCACGGTCCTGTGCCGGTCATCATGCTCACCGCCCGAGGCGACGAGGACGACCGCGTCCTGGGCCTGGAGGTCGGCGCCGACGACTACGTCACCAAGCCCTTCAGCCCGCGCGAACTCGTCCTGCGCGTGGAGTCGGTGCTGCGCCGCAGCAGGCCCGCCGCGGGGCAGGGCCGGCTCACGGCGGCCGGACTGACCGTCGACCCGGCGGCCCGGCGGGCCACCAAGAACGGTGCCGAACTCGCCCTCACACTCAGGGAGTTCGACCTGCTGTCCTTCTTCCTGCGCAACCCCGGGCGGGCCTGCGGCCGCGAGGACCTCATGCGCGAGGTGTGGGGGTGGGACTTCGGCGACCTGTCGACGGTCACGGTCCATGTCCGCCGCCTGCGCGGCAAGGTCGAGGACGATCCGGCCCGGCCCCGCCTGATCCAGACCGTGTGGGGCGTGGGCTACCGCTTCGACCCCACGGGCGGGGAGGGCTGACCATGCGCGACACCCTGCTGATCGCTCTGTACGCCTTCGCCGGTGCCGCCGCCACCGGGCTGGCCGGAGCGTGCGTCCTGCGCCTGATCCGGCGCCGTTCGCTCACCGCATCGCTCGCCGTGGTCGCGGCGGTCGGTGTCGTCGCGATGCTCGCGGGCACCCTCGCCGTCGCCTGGGCGATGTTCCTGTCCCCGCACGACCTGACCGTCGTCACGACGGTCGTCGCCATGGCGGCGGTCGTCTCCCTGGTCACCGCGCTGTTGCTGGGCCGCTGGGTCGTCGCGCGCAGCCGCGCGCTCGCCGTGGCCGCGCGTTCCTTCGGCGACGGCGGGTCCTTCGCCGCTCCCGACGGACCGACGACCGCGGAACTCGACCACCTCAGCCGCGAGTTGGCGACCACCAGCGCCAGACTCGCCGAATCCCGTGAGCGGGAACGCGCGCTGGAGGCGTCCCGGCGCGAACTCGTCGCCTGGATCTCACACGATCTGCGCACCCCGCTGGCCGGTCTGCGCGCCATGTCCGAGGCTCTGGAGGACGGCGTCGCCGCCGATCCCGACCGCTATCTGAAGCAGATACGCACCGAGGTCGAACGTCTCAACGACATGGTCGGCGACCTGTTCGAACTCTCCCGCATCCACGCCGGCACGCTTCCCCTGACCCCCACCCGGATGTCGTTGTACGACCTGGTCGGCGACGCGCTGGCGGGAGCCGGTCCGGTGGCCCGGGAGCACGGGGTGCGGCTGGTGGGCGGCCGCATCGAGCCGGTGCCGGTGGAGGTGGACGGCAAGGAGATGAGCCGGGTGCTGGGCAACCTGCTGGTCAACGCCATCCGCCGGACACCGGCCGACGGCACGGTCGCCATCGCGGCGGAGCGTTCCACCGAGGGCGTGGTGCTGTCGGTGACGGACGGCTGCGGCGGCATCCCCGAGGAGGACCTGCCGCGTGTCTTCGACACCGGCTGGCGCGGCACGCACGCCCGGACGCCCCCGGCGGGCGCGGGGCTGGGCCTTGCCATCGTCCGGGGAATCGTGGAGGCGCACCAGGGCCGGGCCACCGTACGCAACATTCCCGGCGGCTGCCGTTTCGAGGTGGTGCTGCCCGCCGCCGCTTCCTGATCGCGGGCAGCGCCACCGGTCCTATGCCGCGCGCATCCCGGCCCGCGCGAACTGCGCCATGCCTTCTTCGAAGCCGACCTCCGGCTTCCACCCCAGCTCCGCCCGCAGCCGCGAGGAGTCCGCAGTGATGTGCCGTACGTCCCCGAGCCGGTACTCGCCGGTGACGACGGGGTCGGGCCCGCCGTACGCGGCGGCCAGCGCCCGGGCCATCTCGCCGACGGTGTGCGGGTCACCGCTGCCGGTGTTGTACGCCGTGAGCACACCCGGGGCGGCCTGCGCCTCCAGCGCCGCCACGTTGGCGGCGGCCACATCCCGGACGTGCACGAAGTCCCTGCGCTGCAGCCCGTCCTCGAACACGCGCGGAGCCTCGCCCCGCGCAAGCGCCGAACGGAAGAAGGAGGCGACACCGGCGTAGGGGGTGTCGCGCGGCATACCGGGTCCGTAGACGTTGTGGTAGCGCAGCGACACGGCCGAACCGCCGGTGCAGCGGGCCCAGGCGGCGGCCAGGTGCTCCTGGGCGAGCTTGGTCGTGGCGTACACGTTGCGGGGATCGGCCGGAGCGTCCTCGGCGACCAGCCCCGGGGAGAGGTCCTGCCCGCACACCGGGCAGACGGGTTCGAACCGGCCCGCGCCGAGGTCGGCGACGGCCCGCGGCCCGGGCCGTACGACGCCGTGCCGCGGGCACGTGTAGCGCCCCTCTCCGTAGACGACCATCGACCCGGCCAGCACGAGACGCCCCACGCCCGCGTCCGCCATGGCGGCGAGCAGCACCGCCGTGCCCAGGTCGTTGTGCGAGACGTACTCCGCCGCGTCGGCGACCCCGTCGCCGAGCCCGACCGTCGCGGCCTGATGACACACGGCGTCCACACCGGACAGGGCATGTGTGACGGCCGCCGGGTCACGGACGTCGGCGCCGGGATCCTCCCGCACGTCGAACACGAGCGGCTCGTGACCGCGCTGCCGCAGTGCGGTGACGACATGGGACCCGATGAACCCGGCACCGCCGGTGACCAGTACACGCATACGGCCACGCTAGGTCCGCACCGTCGCCGCACCGCAGTACCACGCCCCGTACGTCATGACTCCGTAAGACCCGCGCGGGAGCGTCAGGGCGGGACAAACCGGACATCGCGCGAGATGCTGCCCTCATGACAGTCTCACCCTCCGCCGCGTCCCGCGCCGAGTCCGCGTACCGCTACGACGATCTGACCGCCCTGTACGTCAACTGCACGCTCAAGCCGTCCCCGCAGCTCAGTCACACCCAGGGTCTGATCGACAAGAGCGCGGCGATCATGATGTCGTGCGGGGTCACCACCTCGGAGATCCGCGCCGTCGACCACGACATCGCCCCCGGTGTCTACCCGGACATGACCGAGCACGGCTTCGCGACGGACGAGTGGCCGGCGCTGTACGAGCGGGTGATGGCCGCGGACATCCTGGTCATCGCCGGGCCGATCTGGCTCGGCGACAACAGCTCCGTGACCAAGAAGGTGATCGAGCGTCTCTACGCCTGCTCCAGCCTCCTCAACTCCCAGGGGCAGTACGCCTACTACGGCCGGGTCGGCGGCTGTCTGATCACCGGCAACGAGGACGGTGTGAAGCACTGCGCGATGAACGTCCTCTACAGCCTCCAGCACCTCGGCTACACGATCCCGCCCCAGGCGGACGCCGGCTGGATCGGCGCGGCCGGCCCCGGACCCTCGTACCTCGATCCGGGCTCGGGCGGCCCGGAGAACGACTTCACCAACCGCAACACCAGCTTCATGACCTGGAACCTGATGCACCTGGCCGCCCTGCTGAAGCGAGCCGGAGGCGTCCCCGCGTACGGCAACCAGCGCTCGCAGTGGGACGCCGGCTGCCGCCCGGGTGCGGACAACCCCGAGCACCGGTGACCTTGCCTGCCGGCGGGTTCAGCGCTCCAGCAGCATGCGTTGGAGCTCCCGCGCGGCCCGCGGCGGTGCCACGTCGCTGCGGTGGGCCAGCGCGATCGTGCGGTGCAGTCCCGGCCGGGCCAGGGGGGTGACCCGCAGGCCGCGCCCGGAACGGGCCGCCACCATGCGCGGTACCACCGCGACGCCCAGCCCCGCGCGGACGAAGCCCAGTACCGCGTCCATCTCCCCGCCCTCCACCGCGAAGTCCGGTTCGAAGCCCTCGGCGCGGCATGCGGCGACCGTCAGTTCGCGCAGGTCGTAGCCGTGCCGGAACATCACCAGGCGCTCGCCCTCCAGGTCGGCGATGCGGACCGTGCGCCAGCCCCGGCCGGGGCGCGGGGCGTCGGGGGAGGAGACCACCACCAGGTCCTCACGCAGGAGTTCCACGGTCGTCAGGGCGGGTGAGGGGGTCGGCAGGGGCAGCACCACCAGGGCCAGGTCCAGCGCGCCGCGGGCCAGGTGACGTACCAGGTCGTGGGAGCCGCCCTCCTCGATCAGCAGCCGGATGCCGGGGTAGCGGTCGTGGAAGGCGCGCAGCACGTCCGGCAGCAGGCCGGTGCACAGGCTGGGTGTGGCGCCGAGACGTACCCGGCCCCGGCGCAGCTGCACCAGCTCCTGCACCTCGTGGCGGGCCGTGTCCGCGTCGGCCAGGATCCGCCGGGCCAGCGGGAGCAGGGCCTCACCGGCATCCGTGAGGGTGATGTTGCCGCGCGCCCGCAGGAACAGGTCGGCGCCGAGCTCCCTCTCCAGAGCCCTGATCTGCTGCGACAGGGATGGCTGGGCGACATGCACCAGCTCCGCGGCCCGGGTGAAGTGCCGGGTCTCGGCGACCGCCACGAAGTACTGGAGCTGCTGGAACTGCACCCCCTCAGCATAGCCGGCGACTATCGAAACGAGCTGGGCCATGTCTTGGACCGATCGCGGTGAGCCGTCCTAGCGTGGGCGACATGGCTCTGGCAACGCGGACGGACCGACGGCCGTCCATGGCACGCACCGTGTGGGACTCCACCGTCGGCAAGAAGACCGTCATGGCGGTCAGCGGCCTGATCATGCTGCTGTACCTCGTCGTCCACATGCTCGGCAACCTGAAGATCTTCTTCGGACAGGGCGAGTTCGACCACTACGCCCACTGGCTGCGCACCGTCGGCGAGCCGTTCATGCACCAGGAGTGGACGCTGTGGGTCGTCCGGGTGGTGCTGGCCGCCGCGGTCGTCGCCCACGGGGTGTCCGCGTACCAGCTCAGCCGCCGCGACATCCGGGCCCGGCCCAGCAAGTACGTGCACAAGAAGCCCCGCGCCGGTTACGCCACGCGCACCATGCGCTGGGGCGGCGTCATCCTCGGCCTGTTCGTCGTCTGGCACCTCCTGGACCTGACCACCGGCACCGTGCACCCGGGCTTCCGGCCCGGCCACCCGTACCAGAACGTCGTCGGCACCTTCTCCACCTGGTACGGCAACGTCGTCTACATCCTCGCGATGCTCGCGCTCGGCCTGCACATCCGGCACGGCTTCTGGAGCGCCGCCCAGACCCTCGGCGTCGGCAGCCGCAGGCGCGACCGCGCCCTGAGGACCGCTGCCGACGTCCTCGCGCTGCTGCTCACGGCCGGCTTCATCGCCGTGCCCGTGGGCGTCATGACCGGAGTGGTGAGCTGATGACCGCGTACACGCACTACACGGTCGGCGAGCCCGTCGCCGACACCAAGGCCCCCTCCGGGCCGATCCACGAACGCTGGGACAAGCGCCGCTTCGAGGCCAAACTGGTCAACCCGGCCAACCGGCGCAAGCACACCGTCATCGTCGTCGGCACCGGGCTGGCGGGCGGCTCCGCGGGCGCGACCCTGGCCGAACAGGGCTACAAGGTCATCCAGTTCTGCTACCAGGACTCCCCGCGCCGCGCCCACTCCATCGCCGCGCAGGGCGGCATCAACGCCGCGAAGAACTACCGCAACGACGGCGACTCCATCCACCGGCTGTTCTACGACACCGTCAAGGGCGGCGACTTCCGGGCCCGCGAGTCCAACGTGCACCGGCTCGCCCAGATCTCCGTCGAGATCATCGACCAGTGCGTGGCCCAGGGCGTGCCCTTCGCGCGGGAGTACGGCGGGCTGCTCGACACCCGCTCCTTCGGCGGTGTGCAGGTCTCGCGCACCTTCTACGCCCGCGGCCAGACGGGCCAGCAACTGCTGCTGGGCGCCTACCAGGCGCTCAGCCGGCAGATCGCCGCCGGGAACGTGGAGATGCATCCGCGCACCGAGATGCTCGACCTGATCGTCGTCGACGGGCGGGCCCGCGGCATCGTCGCCCGGGACCTGGTCACCGGGAAGATCTCCACCTGCTTCGCGGACGCCGTCGTCCTGGCCACCGGCGGCTACGGCAACGTCTTCTACCTGTCGACCAACGCCATGAACTCCAACGCGACCGCCATCTGGCGGGCGCACCGGCGCGGCGCCTGGTTCGCCAACCCCTGCTTCACACAGATCCACCCCACCTGCATCCCGCGCACCGGCGACCACCAGTCGAAGCTGACGCTGATGAGCGAGTCGCTGCGCAACGACGGCCGGATCTGGGTGCCCAGGGCCAAGGGCGACACCCGCCCGCCGAACGAGATCCCCGAGGACGAGCGCGACTACTACCTGGAGCGCCTCTACCCGTCCTTCGGCAACCTGGTGCCCCGTGACATCGCCTCCCGCGCCGCGAAGAACGTCTGCGACGAGGGCAGGGGAGTGGGCCCGGGCGGGCAGGGCGTGTACCTGGACTTCGCCGACGCCGTCCGGCGCATGGGCCGGGACGCCGTGCAGGCCAAGTACGGCAACCTCTTCGAGATGTACCAGCGGATCACCGACGAGGATCCGTACGAGGTGCCGATGCGGATCTACCCCGCCGTGCACTACACGATGGGCGGCCTGTGGGTCGACTACGACCTGCAGACCACCGTCCCGGGCCTGTTCGCGATCGGCGAGGCCAACTTCTCCGACCACGGCGCCAACCGGCTCGGGGCCAGTGCCCTGATGCAGGGCCTGGCCGACGGCTACTTCGTCCTGCCGGCCACCCTCACCGACTACCTCGCCCGCACCCCGCGGGGCGACGAGGTCACCGACGACCACCCGGTCGTCCAGGAGGCGCTCGCCGAGACCGAGGACCGCCTCCACCTGCTGCTGTCCGTCGACGGCGACCGCACCCCCGACTCCTTCCACCGCGAACTCGGCGAGCTGATGTGGGAGTTGTGCGGCATGGCCCGCAGCGACTCCGGCCTGCGCAAGGCCCTGGAGCGCATCCCGCAGATCCGCGAGGAGTTCTGGCGGCGCATCAAGGTGCCCGGCACCGGCGAGGAGTTCAACCAGTCGCTGGAGAAGGCCAACCGCATCGTCGACTACCTGGAGCTCGCCGAGCTGATGTGCCTCGACGCGCTGCACCGCACCGAGTCCTGCGGCGGCCACTTCCGCGAGGAGTCCCAGACCCCGGACGGCGAGGCCGCCCGCAAGGACGACGCGTTCGCCTACGCCGCCGCGTGGGAGTTCACCGGCACCGGCCAGGCGCCCGTCCTGCACAGGGAAGACCTGGTCTTCGAGTACGTCCACCCCACCCAGCGGAGCTACGCATGAAGCTCACCCTGCGCGTCTGGCGGCAGAAGAACGCCGACGCCGACGGTGCCATGTCCACGTACGAGGTGGACGGCGTCTCGCCCGACATGTCGTTCCTGGAGATGCTCGACACCCTCAACGAGCGGCTCATCCTCCAGGGCGAGGAGCCCGTCGCCTTCGACCACGACTGCCGTGAGGGCATCTGCGGTGCGTGCTCGCTCGTCATCAACGGGGAGGCGCACGGGCCCGAGCGCACCACCACCTGCCAGCTGCACATGCGGTCCTTCCGGGACGGCGACACCATCGACATCGAGCCGTGGCGGGCTGCCGCATTCCCGGTGATCAAGGACCTGGTCGTCGACCGGTCCGCGTTCGACCGGATCATCCAGGCCGGCGGCTACATCACCGCGCCCACCGGTTCCGCGCCCGAGGCGCACGCCACGCCGGTGCCCAAGCCGGACGCCGACGTCGCCTTCGAGCACGCCGAGTGCATCGGCTGCGGGGCGTGTGTCGCCGCCTGCCCCAACGGGGCGGCGATGCTGTTCACCTCGGCGAAGATCAACCACCTCAATGTGCTGCCGCAGGGGGCGCCCGAGCGGGAGACCCGCGTGCTGGACATGGTGGCGCAGATGGACGAGGAGGGGTTCGGCGGGTGCACGCTGGCCGGTGAGTGCGCCACCGCCTGCCCGAAGGGCATCCCGCTGAGCTCCATCACCCGCATGAACAGGGAGTGGCTGCGGGCCACGCGGAAGGTGGCCAGGTAGACGTTCGCAACGGGTGCGGACGGGCGGGACCGGGAGGGGTGCTCATCCCGGTCCCGTCTCGCTCTCCCCGCGCCCACACATTCAGCAGTACCCCAGCCTCACCCGGGCGCCCCGCCAGATCACCCGCCGCCCGGATGCGGACCGGTCAGGCCGGACGGCGGCCTCGATCGCCTGCGGCGGGCTGAACGGATCGGCCGCCACGTCGAACACCCCGGATAGACGCGGGAGTGCTCGGGACGGCGAAAGTGATCCCGCAGCCGGGTGGCTTCTCAGCGATGCCCGTGACGGGTTTCCCTGAGGCGCTCGATCACGTCGTCCAGGCTCACGGTCAAGGAACGCTCGATATTGATCCAATCGTCCTTGGCGTGGTCGAGCAGGTACTCGCGCCGTTCGGGTGCGCGCTTGGCACGCCAGTTGGTGATCAGCGCACGCAGGGTGAGTCGCGCCAACGAGGCAACCGGGAGAAGGGGGAGTTCCGAGGCCTGGATCGGTTTCCTGCGTTGGTACCCGGCGGCGAAGGCGCAGGCGTCCCGCCAGGGATGATCGGGTGTGCGGCCGAGCAGGTTCGCCATGGGGACGGCGGGGTCGAAGATCACCGCACTGCGCACCGTGTCGCCGAAGTCGATGACTCCGGTGACGAAGTGATCGCTTTTGGGGTCCACCACGATGTTGTAGGGGCTGAAGTCGCCGTGGATCACGTGCGTTTCGAGATCATTCAGCCTCGGAACGACGTTTTGACCGAAGAGCCTGAAGACCGATTGGGCCAGCCGGCGGTGCTCGGGGCTCGGCGTGTGCTCGGCCAGTTCGGTCATCCGGTGGAAATGCCGGAGGTCCCATGCCAGACCTCGTCGGTCCGCCGGGTGCGTGAACGGCCTGAGCGCCACGTCGATCAGCCCCAGCATCTCGCCCGCCTCGGCGAGCCGTTCCGCGTCCGGGTTCGCATCGGCCAGGACCTGGCCTTCGACGAAGTCGAACACCCGCAGGATGCGAGTCCTGCCGTCGTTCAGCCGGATGGTCACGCTGTCGTCCCCGCCGACGGTCAGCCTCACCCGCTGGACCGGCAACTGCGGGGCGGCGCTTTCGAGGAAGCGCATGACGGCGGTCTGGAGACCGACGACCGCCTCCGCCTCGTCCGGCGGTGAGACCTTCACGAGGTAGTCGCCCGCGTCGGTCCTGAGCCTGAACGTGTCGTCCTTCTCGGTCGCCAGCCGCCCCAAGCGCCCGGTGAGGCGGTAGTGCTCGTCAAGAAGAACGCTCACCGGCATCGCGTCGATGGGCTCGTGGGACGACGTCAGGCCGCTCTCCTTGAGGAGGCGCTGAGCATAACTCGCAACCGGTGAGGTGTTCACGGTCACTCCCTTGGGCTGGCCTGTCACAGGCGGTTTTTCGCGACCTCGGCGAAAGTGTCCAGGAATCGCGTCACGTCGGCGGAGTCGAAGGCCAGCGGAGGACGGATCTTCAGTGTGTTCGCCGCCGTGCCCGTGCCGCTGATCAGGATCCGGCGATCGCGCATGTCGTTGATGACGTCTTCGGCACGTGCCCGGTCGGGCTCGAGGGTCTCCCGGTCCTTGACGATCTCCACGCCGACGTACAGACCCGCGCCGCGGACCTCGGCCACGTACGGGGAGTCCTTCGTGATCTCCCGCAGGCCCGCGCGCAGAGCGTTGCCGTTCTCCAGGACGCGCTGCTGCACGTTCTCCTTCTCGAAGACGTCCAGCACCGCGGCCCCGGCGGCCACGGGGATCGAGCTGCCGCCGAAGGTGTTGAAGTAGCGGACGTTGCGTCCGAACTCCTCGCAGACCTCGGGGCGGAAGACCACACCCGAGATCGGCAGGCCGTTGCCCATCGGTTTGCCCATGGTCACGATGTCCGGCAGCACGCCGTGGCGAGTGAACCCCCACATCGACTCCCCGAGCCGGGCGAACCCGGACTGCACCTCGTCCGCGATGTAGACACCACCGGCCGCGTGCACCTCCTCCACGACGCCCCGCATGTAGTCGACGGGGTCGGTGAAGATGCCGTCGCTGGAGTACGCGCAGTCGGTGATCAGCGCCGCGAGCCGGTAACCGTGGCGCTCCAGGTCCTCGATCGCGCCTCTCACCTGCCGGCGCATGTGCTCGGCGAGCGTGGTCCCCGGCGCGGCCAGACGCGGGTCCGGCGGGTCGATCAGCCGTACGTTCGGGCCCAGCGGTGATCCCTTGCCCAGAGTCGGCGAGAAGCTCGCGACCTCGCGGGTGAGGCCGTGGTAGGCCCAGCGGGTGACGATGATGCCCTCGCCGCCCGTGTGGAACCTCGCCACCCGCACCGCCAGGTCGTTCGCCTCCGAGCCGCTGCACGCGATGCTCAGCTTCGACAGCTCCTCGGGGAAGGTCGCGAGCAGCCGCTCCGCGTAGTCGACCAGGGCTTCCTGGACGTAGCGCGTGTTGGTGTTGACCGCCTTCATCTGGCGGGCGACGGCCTCGGCCACGTGGGGGTGGGCGTGGCCGACGCAGGGGACGTTGTTGTAGGCGTCGAGGTAGTCGTTGCCGTCCCGGTCGATCAGATGGGCTCCGTGACCGGAGACGAACTCGACCGGCTCCCTGTAGATCAGGGTGTACCCAGGGCCCAGGACCTTGTTCCGCCGCTGGATGGTCTTTTGGAGGTGCTCGGGTAGTTCGCTCAGCACCCCGGGGTCGAACCGGTTGGGGTAGTGGGCGAGTGCCCGGCTCAGTGTCGAAGTCATCGGCAGGCACACCTTCAGTCTTTTTCCGGGGTTGCTCACTTCCTCGGCGGCAACCCTACCACAATTTATTTCAGTTCCAGCCTGAAACTGGTAATGCTCGTCGTTGGGCAACAGCGATGCGATCTGATGCGGTCGTCTGGCCCGAACGTCGGTCAACCGGTGGGGCGCAGGGCGAGGTTGTAGTAGCGGATCTCCTCGTACTCTTCGAGTCCTTCGCTGCTGCCCTCGCGTCCGAGGCCTGACTGCTTGACGCCGCCGAACGGTGCGGCCGCGTTCGACGGGACGCCCTGGTTGATACCGACCATGCCGGTGGCCAGTTGGTCGGCCACGTCGAAGGCGCGGTCGAGGTTCTCGGTGAAGACGTAGCCGGCCAGGCCGTACTCGGTGTCGTTGGCGCGTGCTATGGCCTCGTCCTGGTGGGAGAAGCGCTGGATGGCGGCGATGGGTCCGAAGATCTCGCTGCGGGCGAGGTCGGCGTCGGCCGGTACGTGGTCCAGGAGCGTCGGCTCGAAGAACGAGCCGGGGTGGCTGGCAGCCGAGCCGCCGGTGAGCAGGTGAGCGCCACGGCGTGTGGCGTCCTCGACGAGGTGGGCGAGTTTGGTCACGGCGTTGTGGTCGATCACCGGGCCGAGTCCCACGCCGGGGGCGAGTCCGTTGCCGACCTTCACAGTGGCCAGCCGCTCGGTCAGGGCCTCGACGAAGGCGTCGGCGATGCCGTCCTGGACGAAGATGCGGTTGGCGGCGATGCAGGACTGGCCGCCGTTGCGCATCTTGGCGGCGAACGCTCCGTCGACGGCCCGCTCCAGGTCGGAGTCGTCGAAAACCAGAAGCGGGGCGTTGCCTCCCAGTTCCATGGAGCTCTTCAGCACGTTGTCCGCGGCGAGGCGCAGGAGGACCTTGCCGACCTGGGTGGAACCGGTGAACGACACCTTGCGCACGCGCGGATCGGCCAGCACGGCGGTGCTGAAGGCGGGAGCATCCGTGGTGGTCACGATCTGCACCAGATCTTCGGGAACGCCGGCTGCGATGGCCAGCTGGACCGCGAAGACCGTGGTCAGCGGGGTGTGGGGCGCTGGTTTGATGACCACGGGGCAGCCGGCGGCCAGCGCCGGGGCGATCTTGCGGGTGGCCATGGCGAGGGGGAAGTTCCACGGGGTGATCAGGACCGACAGTCCCACCGGGGCGCGCCGGGTGAGCAGACGGGCCCCGCCGGTGGGAGCGTCGCGAAAGTTTCCGGCCGGGCGTACCGCTTCCTCGGCGTACCAGCGCACGAAGTCGGCGCCGTAGGAGATCTCGGCGCGGGCCTCGGCGAGCGGCTTGCCCATCTCGCGGGTGATCAGCAGGGCGATCATCTCCGCGTTGCTGAGGATCAGGTCGTACCAGGCGCGGAGGATGTCGGCGCGGTGCCGGGCGGTGGTGGCAGCCCAGGCACGGCCGGCCTCGTCGGCGCGGGCGACGGCCTCCAGGGCCTGCTGGACATCGAAGTCGGGGACCCGGGCTATGACCCGGCCGGTGGCCGGATCGTGGACATCGAAGGTGTGGGGTACGCCCGGCACGGCAAGATCGAGGTCGGCCAGGACCTTGTCGGAGTCGGCCAGCGCGGACGGTTCGGCGTCGGCCAGTGTGCGTGTGGTGGTCATTCGGCTTCCTGGGAGGAGAGGACGGTGTCGACGGCGGCCACGAGCTGCCGGAGCTCGTCGGTGGCGATGAGAGCGGGCTGCTCTGGGCGGTGTTGCCATGCAGGTCAGAGATGGGGGGCGGGGGAGCAGGTTGCGGTGGAGCATGGAGTGGATCTGGTTCCTCGCGCGAGAGCACCGGCAGGTGAGATGAGCGCGGCGCGGGGTCACCCTGCGCAGCATCCGGGTGCGCTCGTCCGCCGGCGACCTGCCCGACGGGACGTCTGCGGCCATCAGGGTCTGTCGTTTGGATCAGTCCGGCCCGGCCTGCGGCGCCTTCGGACTGACCCGAGCGGGCTCTGGTGCGTGCAGCTGCAAGGCGGAGGAGGGCGGCGACGCGGAGCGTCGGCAACCGACGACAACGCCGCAGATGTGCGTGCCAGAGCCCGCGACGCCGGAATGATCCCAACGACAGGCCCTAGCTGGGCCAGAACCCGCCACCTTGTCCGTCGACGGTGGACACGAGGCTGACCGGGACGGAGCGATCCTGTTCCGGCCGAAGCCCTCACCGCGCTCGGTCACCAGGCCGCCCCGCACTCGGAAGCGGGCATTGGCCACCACATCGGCCTGTCGCCGCCCGTGGCCTGGACATGGACCAATGGTCACGGCATCGGCGTCACTCCGGCCAAGGCCCACAAGTTCGCCGAAGGCGACGGCTGCGAGGCCGCATCTCCGTGCCGCTTTTACAGGACTCTTTCGAGGAAGGCCTGGGTTCGTTTCTCGCGTGGGTTGCCCAGGACTTCGCGGGCGTCGCCGCGTTCGACGGCGATGCCGCCGTCCATGAAGAG
>NZ_JBFATS010000031.1:0-54664 GCF_040678435.1 Streptomyces sp. NPDC052682
CCGTGCGAACGGCTGGGGCCCCGCGCCGCGCGGCGCCGCGCGGCGCGGGACCGGGGCGGCATCCGGCCTCAGCTCGTCCACCAGGCGGCCGAGGCGTCCCGCAGGGTGTTGGTGCCGCAGTGCACCTCACCCATGCCGAGGTGGTAGGTGTACCAGTCGTCGAGGTACGACACCTTCATCCCGGCCCGCCGGTAGGCAGCGGTGACCGCCTCGGTGAAGATGTCCTTGCCGTCGATGACCGGACCCCACTGGCGCGGCGCCAGGTAGCGGTCGCGGCCGAGCAGGATGCCGTTGACGGCGCCGGGCACGTAGGCGCTGGTCTGCACCGCCGGCGCGGCCACCGCACCGCGAGCCCGCTGACCACCGGCGAGCCGCCGCTGCTGCCCGTACTTCTCGATCGCCCCCAGCAGGGCCGGGCCGCCGCCCATGCGGCTCAGCCGCGGCACCCGGGTGCCGTCCGCCGCCCGGGCCACCTGCTCCGTGCCGCGCGTGTACAGCGCGGGCACGCGCACGATCTCGTCGTCGCTGACGCCGGTTGCGCGCTTGAGGATCTCCAGGTTGGCTGCGATGCGCCGCGCGGCCATCTGGTTGTCGGCGACCAGGTGCCGGGAGGCGAGAGCCTGCGCGACGGTCTCCTTCGGCGCGGCCATACCGGCCAGGCCCGGGACGGAGAACATACGGGTGCTGCCGTGCCCGGCCCGCCGGGCGTCCCGCAGCAGCTTCAGCCCGGCCTCGGGGTCGGCGACGCCGATGCGCCAGCCGCGCGGGGTGTCGGCGGGCAGGAACTGCACGAACTCGTCCACGTGCCCGACGTGCAGCCAGGAGGTGTCCAGCAGCAGCGGGTCCTGCAGGCCCTGCGAGCGCAGCAGCGTCCGCATCGCCTTCGACGGACGTGCCCCGCTGTCCTTGCGCTCGCCCATGATGATCCGCCCGGCCGGGTACGCGCGCCCGCCGTGGGCGTAGGGCGGGATGGTCTCCAGGTTCCCGAACGAGTTGAGCGACCAGTCGTCCGGCGCGGACCGGTCGCTGACCTGCACGACACCGACGTCCTTGCCGCGGACCTTCTCGAACAGCTCGCGGCCCGCCTCCCGGTCCGGCTGGTCCGAGCGCAGCAGCACCCGCATCACCTGCCGTTTCCCGCCGGACCCGGTCATGCTGACGTAGCCCGGCTCGACGAAGTCCTGCGCCCAGATGTCGCCGTACTTCTCGAAGGTCACCAGCGGCTCGGTGATACCGGCCCGCCGGGCCTCCCGGGCGAGGTCCTTGACGAACTTCTGCTGCAGGCGCTCCCACGGGCCGCTGCCGCGCACCTTGGTGACCATCACCTGCCGGGCGTTCTGCACGGGGTGGTGGGTGAGCAGCGGGGCGACGCGCAGCGTGACCGCGTCGGAGGTGGTGGTACCGCCGGACGTGACAGACAGCCGGATCACCGTCCGGCCGTCCCACCGGGCGCTGTCCCGGATGACGTCGGTGGCTTCGACCCCGAACTCCACCCCGGCACGCAACTCGGCGGCGGACAGCCGGGTCCGCGCGGTGACCCGGGTCCAGCCGGAGGACCGTTTGACGAAGACCCGGGTGTGCTCGGCCCCGGTGGTGACCCGCACGCTGCCCTTGGCGTCGTTCGCCAGGCCCGGCAGCGGCACGGACCGCACCCGGGCGAGGTCGGCGGCGTCGGCGGTGCCGTTGACCTTGGTGTCGGAGGCGTCGTTGCAGGCGGCCAGTTTCGCGTCGGACAGCGGTCTGCCGCCGGGGCCGGTGACCGGGCAGCGCCGGGAGTCGTCGTCGATGTTGGGCAGGTACAGCGCTCCCCGCCCGACGGACCAGGTGTCCTCGCCGGCCGTGTCGGTGTCGCCGGTGACGTCGACGCGCCCGTCGCGGTCGACGTCCGCCCGCAGATCGGCCCGGACGGCCGGATCCGTCGCGAACGCGGGCGCCGCGGGTGCCAGCACGGAGCCCGTCGCGGTGAGCGCGAGCACCACGCGCAGGGCAGAGGTGGTCCGTTTGCGCGTACGCACAGTGTGTCCCTTCCTGAGGGGGGTGTTTCCCAGAGGAAGAGGAGACACAAGAGCTGTGGGTTGGCTGTGAGGCGTGGATTTCCGTCTTGTGTAGTACGAGACGGAGACGGGTATTTGACGGAGCGTCAGTCGGCCCCGGGTGTCATCTCATGCGCAGGTCGTTCTGCGCGCGGCGGCCCATCCGCTCCCAAAGGCCGCCCGGCAGAAGGCCTCGGTCAGCTCCTCGCGGTGGCTGTCCAGGCCCTTGGGCGGGTACGGGCACAGTTCGAAGGCGCAGTCGTCACGGCAGTTGGAGCCCGCAGCCAGGCGATCACCAGCGGCAGCCGCTCGTCGTATGCCCGGCGGATCGCCAGCCGGATGACGGTGTCCCGCTCCTGCGCCAGGTCGTCACCCGGCAGCGCGTCCTCGAGCCCGTCCGCGAGGACCACGACACGTCCCTGCCGGCACAGCCGCCGCCAAACCTTCTCCGCCTAGCTCTCGGACCGCACGTGCCCTGCACCTCGCGGCGGAAGCGGTCGTAGGCCAGCTGCCGGAAGTCCAGGTCGCCCTGGACGCCGCGCAGCCGCAGCGGCACCGGGACGGCGCCCTGCCGGGCGAGCCGCTCGGTGAGCAGCACCAGCAGCGCGGTCTTGCCGGCGCCGACCCCGCCGACCACCACGTGGGCGCGGTGGAACCGGCTGCCCCGGAGATCCTGCACGAGCACGTCGCACAGCTGGTCGGGCCCCACCGCCCGGCCGAAGATCCCGCCCGCCGTCTCCACCAGGTCGACGGGCGCCTCGCCGGGCCTTCCTCAGGTAGGCCCGGCGGAACCGGAAGAAGAGGTACGCCACCGTGGCCAGCGCCAGGGTGAGGAACGGCATGACGACACCCCCGATCAGGGCGAGCAGGAGCGCCGCTCCGAGGAAGGTCGGGCCCAGGAGCGGGTAGTACCAGCGGCTCTTGCGCACCCGCCACCGGCGGTCCGGTCCGGCACGGACGCGCGCCCGGAGGCGGGTCGGTTCCCTTCGGCCGGATATCCACCTGCCCGGGCCACACCGGCTGCCGGGTGGATCACACGGGGTGCCCCTGCCCGGCGAGCCACCTGTGGACGGCCTCCTTGTCCGCCGGGGTGATCCGGGCGGGCCCCTGGACGTCCGGCCCCTCGTCCTCGTTGAAGCCGGTGTCCGTGACCCGTGCCGTGACCCAGTGGGCGAGATCCTGGGCGGAGTCCGGCGAAAGCGATCCCCTCTGCCAGCCCTCACGGGCCGCGCGGGCGGCTTCGGCGTCGTGGCGCTGTGTCTCCTCCAGCCACACCGGCACCAGCCGCTCGACGCCCCGCACGTCGTCCGGGGAGGACCTGTGATGCTGCTCGTGCGCGGTCATGCCCACCGGGTTTCCCGTATCGCCCGGGCCATGTTTGAAGGGCGGTCCGGCGGCCACCCGGGAGGGGACAACATCACGTCCCCTATCGGCTTGGAGTGAGAGCTGTGGCTGGCGAGCAGAAGGGCAAGGCCAAGAGCGAGCAGATCAAGGGCAAGGCCAAGGAGGCGGCCGGCCGCGCCGTGGGCAACGAGCGGCTGGAGGCCGAGGGTCGCGCCGAGCAGGCCAAGGGCGACGCGCGGCAGGCCAAGGAGAAGACGAAGGACGTGTTCCGCCACTGACACGACCTGATCGATTTTCGAGCAGGGCGGGCCCCCGCCGGCGATGTGTCCGGCGGGGGCCCGCTCGCGTGCCCGGGGGCACCCCGTTGTCAGTGGCGGCTGCGACCCTGCGGGTATGGATGAGCTGGAGTTCATGCGTGGCCGGGTCTACGGTGCCGACCACGACGACCCGGGGCCGCGTCACGGGCGCCGGTACGCGGAGCTGGTCGGCGGTCCGCTGGACGGCCTGCTGCTGGACATCACCGACCGCCGCGAGGACGAGGTGGGGCAGGGCGTCGCGCTGCCCACCGAGATAGGCCGTCACGGGCCGGGGGGAAGAGCGGTCTACGTGCCACGGGCCGCGGACGGGCGCCGGTACGACTGGCGGGGCGATGTGCCCTGAACGGTCGCGAGGGGGCGGTCTTCGCGGCACCGGTCGCTGAGGGGGCCGCAGTCGGCTCGGGGTTCCGGCCACGGCCCGCCCTCGGCCCGGAGCGGCGCAGGAACGTCCCCCCGGTGCGGACCCGTGTGCCCGGGCTCAGCCGGAGCATGCTGCTCCGGGCGAGTGATGATCGACCGGGACCCGGCTGGTTTGCCGCCGGTGTGCGCGGCAACGCGATGTCCCATGACGGAACAGAAGAAGAACAACAGTCAGAAGTCCACCGCCGTACGGGACGCCGAGTCCAAGGCCCGCCGCACCGCCGAGCAGGCCACCGCCCCGGCCTCCCGAGCCGCCCGGACCGCCGAGGCGAAGGCCGGTGACGCCTCGTCAGCGGCCAAGTCCGGCGCCGAGCGGTCGGTCGCGGTGGCGAGCGGGGCCGTGCAGACCGCGGCCAAGGGCGTCGAGGCCGGCCGTCAGGCCGTCATCACCGCCTCGGGCCAGGTCGCGGCCACGGCGAAGACGGCCTGGACGGCCATCGCCCACCGCAAGCTCGTCGCCGCCGGCGCCGCCGCGGGCCTGACCGCCCTGACCGCCGCGTCCTACGCCGTGGGGCGCCGCGCGGAGCGCCAGACGTACGGCCCCCTGACCCGCCTCACCGGCGGCCGCATCTGAGTCCCGGAGGACAGGCGGCGCGGCAGCCCCGGCGCGACGGCCCGTGATCATCACACCTCGGCGGCCGCCCTGTTGCCCGGAGGCCGTCGTAGTCCGGCGGGGGAGCGGTCGAGGAGCATCGCCCTCGGCGGGGCGGACACCGCCCTGGCGGTTGTGCGCCCCGCCCGGGCGGGTGGCGGCACTCCGGCAGGGTGGGGAGGAGGCCGAAGCGGTGGTCTGCCGGGCGGGTCACCAGCGCCATGAGGCTGCCGAGCGCCAGGACACGGCCCGGGCCATCGCGCTCCCCCCCGGGGGAGGAGCCGTACTCGCCGCTGCGTCTCCGAGCGGGCGGCCACGGCCCGGGCGGGGCCCGGAAACCGGCCACGCGCCCGCGTCTTTTTGGGTCGACAGCTACGACTTCGCCGCTCTGGAAACCGGCCAGGCGCTGGCGTCTCTGCGGACGGGCAGCCTCAGCCCGGTCCGCTGTCGGGCCCTGGCCACGCGCGCTCGCGTCTTCCGGCGGGCAGCCGCAACTCCGTCGCCCCCGGACCGGCCATGTGCCTGCACGTCTGCCGCGTGGTGGCCACGGGCCGGTCGGCGCTCGGGAAAGCGGCCATGTGCCCGCGCGTCTGCCCGGGTGGTGGCGATGGCCGGGTCGGTTTTCGGGGAGCGGCCGTATGCCCGCGTGTCTGCCGGGTGGTGGCCACGGCCCGGTCGGCGCTCGGGAAGCGGCCGCGTGCCCGTGCGACTCCGGGCGGTCACGCTCCGGCCGGCGCCGGTGGGAGGCCACCCGCCTCCGTGTGGACCGCTTGCTTCAGGGCACCGGGGGCATCGGACAGCCCGCCCCCCACTCGTGTACCGGTGGCACGGCGAGGAATGATGTCACCACAAGCGAAGGATCACCCCTTATGGAGGAGCGGGCACATGCAGCACGAGCGAGCGGGCAGGCCGGCCGGTCCCGAAGACCTCGTCGACGTCGCCCGGCTGGTCACCGCGTACTACGCGCTGCGCCCCGACCCGGAGGACCCGGGGCAGCGCGTCGCCTTCGGGACGTCGGGGCATCGCGGGTCGTCCCTGGCGAGCGCGTTCAACGACGACCACATCGCCGCCACCAGCCAGGCCATCTGTGAGTACCGCGCCCGGCAGGGCATCGACGGGCCCCTCTTCCTGGGCGCCGACAGCCACGCGCTGTCGGAGCCCGCGAAGGTCACCGCCCTGGAGGTGTTCGCGGCCAACGACGTCACCGTGCTGATCGACAGCGCGGACGGCTACACCCCGACCCCGGCGGTCTCGCACGCCATCCTCACCCACAACCGCGGCCGCACCTCCGGCCTCGCGGACGGTGTCGTCGTCACCCCGTCCCACAACCCGCCCGCCGACGGCGGGTTCAAGTACAACCCGCCGAGCGGCGGTCCGGCCGCCTCCGACGCGACCTCCTGGATCCAGGACCGGGCCAACGAGATCATCCGCGGCGGCCTGAAGGACGTCCGGCGCGTCCCCTACGCGCAGGCCCTCGCCGCGTCCACCACCGGCCGCTACGACTTCCTGGGCACCTACGTGGCCGACCTGCCGAGCGTGCTGGACCTGGACGCGATCCGCGCGGCCGGTGTGCGGATCGGAGCCGACCCGCTGGGCGGTGCCTCCGTCGCCTACTGGGGGCGCATCGCCGAGCAGCACCACCTCGACCTGACCGTCGTCAACCCGCTCACCGACCCCACCTGGCGGTTCATGACGCTGGACTGGGACGGCAAGATCCGTATGGACTGCTCGTCGCCGTACGCGATGGCCTCGCTCATCGACCAGCGGGAGCGGTTCCAGATCGCCACCGGCAACGACGCCGACGCCGACCGGCACGGCATCGTCACCCCCGACGCTGGGCTGATGAACCCCAACCACTACCTCGCCGCCGCCATCTCCTACCTGTACGCCCACCGCGAGCAGTGGCCCGCCGGCACCGGCATCGGCAAGACCCTGGTGTCGTCCGCGATGATCGACCGGGTCGCCGCGGACCTGGGCCGCGCGCTGGTCGAGGTGCCGGTCGGGTTCAAGTGGTTCGTGGACGGGCTGGTCAGCGGCTCGATCGGGTTCGGCGGGGAGGAGTCGGCCGGCGCGTCCTTCCTGCGCCGCGACGGCTCGGTGTGGACCACCGACAAGGACGGCATCATCCTGGCGCTGCTGGCCTCCGAGATCACGGCGGTCACCGGGAAGACCCCGTCGGAGCACTACGCGGCCCTGACCGCCCGCTTCGGCGAGCCCGCGTACGCCCGCATCGACGCCCCGGCGACCCGGGAGGAGAAGGCCCTGCTCGCCAAGCTCTCTCCCGCCCAGGTCACCGCGGACACCCTGGCCGGGGACGCGGTCACCGCGATCCTCACCGAGGCGCCGGGCAACGGCGCACCCATCGGCGGCATCAAGGTGACCACCGCCAACGCCTGGTTCGCGGCCCGCCCCTCGGGCACCGAGGACGTCTACAAGATCTACGCCGAGTCGTTCCAGGGGCCCGACCACCTCCGGCAGGTCCAGGAGGAGGCCAAGTCCGTGGTGCTGGCGGCACTCGGCGGCTGACCCCGCCCCGGTCCGGGGACGCGGCGCGGCCCGGCGGGCCCGGGCCGCGCCGGCCTCACGGCTGGGCGGGCAGGGTGGCGCAGTTCGAGCCGGCCGGCTCACCCTCGAGGCGGTCGCTGAGCCAGGAGATCGCGCTGCCCTGGTCGGCGAGCAGGGGCGCGACGTGGTTGAGCAGCGCCCGCCCCGCGTCGGGCAGGACGACCGGCTTGTAGGTGACGTCCGCGCCCTTGGCGCACCAGGAGACCGCGAGCCGGCGGGACTGGGCGTGCGGCACGAGGTCGTCGCTGACGCCGGTCGCCACGCGGACCGGCCCGCTGGGCCGCATCGTCCCGATGCGCTGCTCCTCCAGGAAGGCGCGGAGCGCGGGTTCGGCCCGGACGACGTCGCCCAGGGAACGCCCGTCGGTCGTCCAGGTGGTGCTGCGCGCCGAGTTGTAGGCGAGGAGCGCGTCGCCGACGCACATGGTCGACAGGTCCTTCAGCGCGGCCTTGCCCGCCGCGTTGAGGTACTTCTCCGCGATCGGTCTCAGCGCCGGATCGGACTGCAGGAAGCCGTTCACCGACCAACCCAGCGCCCCGGCCAGGTCGCTGCCGTCGATGGCCTCGGTGACGGCGGCGAGATCGGCGGGCGGCGCCCCGGAGTAGGTTCCGGCGAGGACGACGTCGGGGGCGTAGGAGGGCTGGAGTTCGGCCGCGGCGGCCGTGGCGCCGCCGCCCTGGCTGTAGCCGAACAGTCCCACGCGTGAGGTGCGGGTGACCGAGGCCCCGCTCAGCGAGCGGGCCGCTCGGACGGCGTCCAGGACGGCGTGGGCCTCGTCGACGCGGTTGACGTACGTGTGCAGCCGGTCCGTGGTGCCCAGGCCACCGTAGTCGGTGATCACCACCGCGATGCCCCGGGCGAGCAGGCGGTAGACGGCCAGCGTCTCGTAACCGACGGACAGCGTCTGCCCGTTGAACAGCAGTGGGTGCTGCAATCCGAGGGAGGCGGCGCACTGGTCGCCCTGCCCCAGGGTGCCGGGTGCCACGGCGACCAGGGGCCGGGGGCCGTCGCCCTCCCAGGCGGCCGTGGGTTCCAGGTAGGCGCCGGTGACGGCCACCGGCGTGCCGGCGGAGTCGGTGGAGCGGTACATCAGGCGGGTGGCCCGGCCCGGCAGCGGGCCGTCGATGCCGGGCAGGGTCAGGGCCAGGGGCAGCGGTTCGCTGCGCACCAGGGCGCCGTTCTGGGCGGGCAGGGTGGCGGGCGGGGTGTAGAACGCCGGGATCGTGACCCCGCGGGAGACCACGGGGCCGGAGCCGGGGGTGGTGGCGGCGGCCGGGACGGCCTGGGCGCCGAGACAGGCGGCCACGGCGACGGCCGCGGCCAGCAGCCGGGGAGATGCGGGCATGGCGGACCTCCTGGGGAGAGGGGAGGCGAGGCCTTCCTCTGCGGCTCGGTGAGGGACGCCCCGCCCGGACAGGGCGGGGCGCACACGAGACCCCGGCTCGTCCGGCCGGGGCGCAGTACCGTTCTTAGACGAACTGTCAGGACGGTACCGACGCCGCTGTTACCCGCGGTAGCAGTCGGAAGGTTACGGTTCAGTAATATCGGTGTTGATATCGGTGTTGATATCGGTGCTGGTGAAGCTCCGTACCGCCCTCGCGCCACCCTGCGGTGCATGCCGCCGCTCCCGCAGGCGCCCCGCCCCCGCCAGCGTCCGCGCGGCGACACCGGCCAGCCGGGGCCGGTCGCGCACGAACCGGCGGGCGGCCCGCGCCGGTTCCCGCCGCAGCAGGTAGGCGGCCCCGCCCGGTCCGGGACACACCACCGCCCCCTCGTAGACCCGCACATCACGCGTCTTGAACGACTCCTTGTAACGGGCCGCCCCGCTGCCGAGGTCGACCGTCCGGACACCGTCGGCCGCGGCGGCCTCCAGCATGCGCAGCTGGAGCACCAGCCCGGGGGAGTACTTGCCGTACGCCCGGTCGTAGGCGGGGAACCACCAGGACAGCACGGTCCGCGAGCGCAGCCCGAAGTGGGCGGCCACCGGCCGGCCGCCGGCGTACAGCACGGACAGCACCCCACGGCACTCGGGCTCGTCGCCCGCCGCGAGCAGCCCCACCAGCCGGGTGATCCACTGCTGCGCGAACCGGTCCCGCCGCCCCGTGCGCCGGTACTGCGCCGACTTCCACGCCATCAACGCCCGCAGCGCGTCCGGGTCCTGGGCGTCGTACACGAAGCGCACCTCGCCCACCTGCCGGGCCAGCCTGCGTTCCTTGGCCAGGGTCTGTCTGAGGAAGGTCGGCGACTTCTCGCGCAGCGCCCGTGTGTAACGTTCGAATCCCTCGCCGATGTCGACGACCGGCGAGGCGAGTGCGTCCGCCGCGTACGGCAGGAACGGGTCCTGCCCGGCCTCCAGGTTGTCGAACTCCCAGGACGACAGCCCGCAGGCCTTCAGCAGCCTCCGGGCGTCGAGCCGGATGCCCGGACGCAGGACGGCCCCCTGGCTGTCCGACACCCCGAGCCCGATGGCCCGGCCCTGCCCCAACGGCCCGGCCTCGTACGGAAAGAACCCGACCGGTGAGCCGTCCTCCTGCAACACCGCCACTCTCGCGCCGGGCCTGACCTGCCCGACGGCCGTGGTGAACACCGGGTCGAGGAAAGGATTCGCCGGTGCCCCGGACTCCGTGCGGATCTCGCGCCACATCTTGTGGTCGTTCACGGTCAGTTCCTCCGGCCTGACGACCAAAACGCGCTTTTTCGGCAACTGTGCCTCCCGTGTCGTGGGAACAAAGGACACGAAGGCCTGCTCATGACCGCGTCTGGGCACCGGGCAGTATCCAGGCCGCACGGCGCAGGCCTTGGTGAGTACTGCCGTCGCTCAGCAGCGGAACGCCTGGAGTGCGGCGGTGTTCCGGACGGGGCGGGCCGCCGCCTCGGAACACTCCGCCCCTGGTGCGGACACCGGGGCCGAGCCGTCGCGGCGCGTCAGGGGAAGCCGCGCCAGGGCTCCGGCCGCAAGCTGTCCGGAGCCCGCCGCCTTGCCGGTCCTCGGCGACCGTGCCGCGAGGCCGCGGACCGCGCCGTCCTCCTCACACGGGCACGACTCCCCGGCCCCCTCGGCCCCCGCCCCGGCGCCCGGCTCGCTCCGGGGGCCGCTGGCTGTATCGGGCTGGCTGCCGCTGTCTGTGCGGGGGTTGGTGCTGCCGCCTGGCTCGGGCGGTGTGCCGCTGGCTGTCTGGGGCGGGGTGTTGCCGTCTGTCTTGGGCTGTGCGTCGCCGGCTGTTTGCGGCGGTGTGCCGCCGGCTGTATCGGCCTGGGTGCTGCTGTCTGCGCGGGGGTTGGTGCTGCCGCCTGCCTCGGGCGGTGTGCCGCCGGCTGTGTGGGGCTGAGTGTTACTGCCTGTCTCGGGGCTGGTGCTGCCGCCTGCCTCGGGCGGTGTCCTGCTGGCTTTGTGGGACGGGGTGTTGCCGTCTGTCTTGGGCTGTGCGTCGCCGGCTGTTTGCGGCCGTGTGCCGCCGGCTGTGCAGGGCTGGGTGTTGCCGCCTGTCTCGGGGCGGGTGCTGCTGTCGGTACGGGGCGGTGTGCCGCCGGCTGTCCGGCGCTCGGTGTTGCCGCCCGCGCCCGGCTGCGCGCCGCCGCCCGCCTCGGAGTTCGCCGTGACCGCCGTGCGCGCCGGCGCGCTCCGCTCCTGGGCGGCCCCGGGTACGAAGAGGTGCAGCAGCAGCACGGAAGCCAGCGCGACCACCGCTGCTGCCCATCGACGCCGCACCATCGGACCCCTGACCCTGCGTGTCTGCGGAGGTCGGACCCACCCGTACGGATGCACCAGTACGGATCTGCCGTCCGGCCCTCGGACACCACCACCGGCCCGGCCCCGAACGCGCCCCCCTTGCCCCTGGCTGCGCCCTCCAGTAGGCCCACCCCGCCTCGTGCCCGTCAAGCCCACACGGCACGATCCGCCACCGCCAGGTCCTCGCCGTCACGGTCCCCGCCGCGCCCCGCCGACGTCACGGTCACGCACAGCGTCACTGCGGCGAACCCCCGGGTGCGGCGGCCGGATTGACGGATTGGCGTCCCCGTGCGGCGGGTAGGCAGCGCGCGAATGTCATGTGCACGACTGCCTTTCCCCACGAGGAGGTCGCCCATGCACGTCCCTACGCTGACCGGAGCCGCCGCCGTCCTGGCGCTCGCCCTGCCCCTGTCGGGCGGCCAGGCCGCGGCCGCCCCTTCCGGGGACGCCGTCCGCGCCCCGGCCCCGCGCGTCGTGACCTACGACGCCGGCGGCGCCGCCGAGTTCAAGGCCGCCGTCGACCGCGGCGCGGCGATCTGGAACGAGAGCGTCGACAGTGTCGAGCTGCGTCCGGCCGCGGCCGGGCAGCGCGCCAACATCCGCGTCCTGGCGGACAACGGCTGGCCCCGCGCCCTGCCCACCGCCCTGGGCAGCGGAACCGTCTACATCGGCCGGCAGGCCGTCGACCAGGGCTACGACACGGTACGCATCTCGGCGCACGAACTCGGCCACATCCTGGGCCTGCCGGACCGCAAGCCCGGTCCCTGCTCCAGCCTGATGTCCGGCTCCAGTGCGGGAGTGGCGTGCCGGAACCCGTACCCGAACGCGGCGGAGCGGTCCGAAGTCGAGGCGAACTTCGGCGGGGCGCTCACGGGTCAGGCCCCGGCGGTACGTCCTGACCGGGTGATCGTGGACTGACCCGCGGCACGGCACGACGGGGCCGCGGACCCCAGGGGCCGGGCTCCGGCCGGCGGAGTCCGGCCCTCGTGTCCCCCTGGGACCCGCGGTCCGCGCTCGGGGGCCCTCGGCGGTGACCGCCTCCGGCCGCTTCACCGGCCGACTCCGTCACAGCTGGTCGCCGATGCCCGCCGGGTCCGGAGGATGCATCCCGCCCCCGTCCTTGATGTCCACCTCGCAGCTGCGTCCGCGGTAGGACTGGTCATTGGGGATCACCAGCACCCCGGCCACCCGCTCGGGGTGCTCGACGGCGAGCCAGTCGTGGCCCGTGGGGTCACCGTTCGGCCCGAACGCCCAGGCCGCATACAGCGTCCGGCATCCCAACGCCACGCGCTGCTTGTCGACCGCGCAGGCGTCCACCGCGGGGCCGGATGATGTCGTGTCGGCGCCGTCGAAGCGGTAGCGGAAGGAGACCTGGTCGCCTTCGTCGGGCACCTGCGGGTGGGGCTCGAGGCGCCAGTCGACGATCTCGGCGGTGACGCCCAGGGGCTTGCCGTACGTGTCCACCACCTGCACCCTGGCACCGGCCTCACCGCGCTCCGCGGCCGTGTCGGTGCAGCCCCAGGGGGAGGAGCAGCCGGACAGGGCGAGCATCACCAGAGCCGACGGAACACCGGCACGTACCCGTGCGGGGAACACTCAGGTGACCTCCCGACAGAGTGGGGGAGCAGTGTAGCGCCCTCGCGCCATCCTCATCGGCTGTGGCGGCCCCGACCGGCCGCTCCCCACCCCGGCCCCGCAGACCGAGGGGGCGGACGACCGCAGGCGACCCGGTGCAGGACACTTGATCAGTGAAGGCACCGCGCCGCTCGCCGGCCTTTCGTCGACAGGCCGTGTTCCGGGAAGGACAGCGACATGATCATCTTTGGCACCAAGGGGTACCTGTACCAGCTCGCGATACTGACGCTGGTGTGCGGCCGGTGCGGCAACCCCGCCGCGCACACGCTCAGGAAGCGCGTCACGAAGTTCACCCTGTTCTTCGTGCCGCTGTTCCCGATCTCGACCAAGTTCGCTACGCAGTGCACGTTCTGCGGCGCGGAGCAGAAGGTGACCAAGGAGCAGGCGGA
This sequence comes from Streptomyces sp. NPDC052682, assembly GCF_040678435.1. NCBI lineage: Bacteria > Bacillati > Actinomycetota > Actinomycetes > Kitasatosporales > Streptomycetaceae > Streptomyces > Streptomyces sp. NPDC052682. The sequence continues at coordinate 13,026 of NZ_JBFATS010000031.1, forward strand.
GCAGCTCCAGGCGCAGGCGGCGAGCGGCCACGGTGGTCAGCCGGCCGGTCAGCCGTATCAGCAGCCGTACCAGTCCTGAGCGGTGACGGGCGGGAGTCCGTCGCGGAAGCACCGCGGTGAGCGCTCGCCCGGGCGGGTCCTGTCCTGACGCCCCGGGCGCGGGCCCGGGGCGGGGAGGCCCAGGCAACAGCGCGGTACGACACAGCCGTTGACCCGCCCGGGCGGGCACGAGCAGAATGTGCGCGCCGTCCTGAGAGCGCTCTCAGGGCGGTGTCGTCCGCGCCCTTCCCGCGTCCCGCACCCACCTCCAGGGAGTCCCATGACCGGCAGACAAGGTCCGGCGCTCAGCCGGCGCGCGCTTCTCGGCACCGGCCTCGGTATCGGTGCCGCGGCGCTGACCGCGGCCGGCTCCGGCACGGCGCAGGCGGCCCCAGCGCCTGCCGCCGCGCCCTCGGCCCCGTCCCGGGGCCACGCCTTCCTCGCCGCCGCCATGGACGCCTACCCGGAGCACGGCGCCGTCCGCCTGGCCCAGAGCTACACCGACCAGGCCGGTCTGTTCAGCACCGCGTTCACCTACGACAACGCCCTCGCGATCCTGGCCCACCTCTCGGCGCGCACCCCCGTCGGCCTGTCCAGGGCCGTGGCGCTGGGTGACGCCCTGCTCTACGCCCAGCTGCACGACCCGGTGTACGACGACGGCAGGCTGAGGCAGGCCTACAACGTCGGTCCGTACACCTTCTACGACGGCACGCGGCAGCCCGACGGCTTCGTACGGGCCGACGGCACCGTCAACGTGGGGACGCAGTTCGGCTTCACCGGCACGGCCGTGGGCGACATGGCCTGGGCGGGCATCGCGCTGAGCGCCCTCGCCCACCGGACCCGGGCCCGCCGGTTCCTCACCGGTGCCGTGCGGATCGGCGAGTGGATCGAGCGGACCGGCCGCACCGACGAACCCCTGGGCGGCTACAAGTTCGGTGTCAACGGGGCCGACGAGAAGCTGCCGTTCACCTCCACCGAGCACAACACCGACCTGGTCTGCCTGTTCGGCCGGCTGGCCCGGCTCACCGGCGACCGGGTGTGGCGGGAGCGGCGCGCCCGGGCCGAAGCGTTCGTCCAGCGGATGTGGGAACCGGACGGGGGCTTCTTCTACACCGGCACCAACGACGGCGTGACCATCAACAAGTCGCCCCTCCCCGAGGACACCCAGACCTGGACCCACCTGGCCCTCGCCTCCCGCACCCGCGCCTATTCCGGCTCGCTCGACTGGTGCGCCGCGCACCTGGCCGTCGTGGACCATGCCGACCGCCCGAACAGCACGGTGCCCGCGGGACAGTCGTACGAGGGCGTCACCTTCAGCTCGGCGAGCCTCGTGGCGAACGAGGGCGCCCCGATCGCGGAGGGCCAGCCCAGGCCGGACCGCAACGCCGTGTGGTTCGAGGGGACCGCTCACCTCGCCCTCGCCCTGCGGGACCGCCACGGCCGTGGTGACGAGACGCGCGCCCGGCGGCTGATCGCCTCCCTGGAGCGGGCGCAGGACCTGCTCGGCTCCGGCCAGACCGTCGGCGGCAAGGCGCTGCCCGAACGCAGCGGGGTCGTCTCGGCGAGCAGCCCGCTGGACACCGGTTTCGGCTTCGGCTACTACCCGTACCGCCACACCGGGGCGACCGCCTGGTATCTGATGGCGGCGGCGCGCTGCAACCCGCTGCGGGCCTGAGGGACGCTCGGCGCTCTGGCCACGGCCGGGCCCGCCGCGGCAGCCACGCACACTGCCGCGACGTGCCCGAGGGGTGCCCACGCGGGCACGTCGTGCCGGTCGGCTGGTGGGGTTCCCGGACGGGGTACCTACTGCAAACCGGCACGACGCGCAAATCGTTTTACACGCGCCGCGTTATACTTGCCGCGCTCATGAGGACCCCGGCCGTGCCCGCGCGCACGGCCGCCACAGCGAGGGGGTGGACGCCATCGCGGCACGCCCCGCCCGCATCCAGGACGTCGCCGCGGCGGCGGGTGTCTCGGTGTCCACGGTGTCGAACGTCCTCAACCGCCCCGAGCGCGTCAACGCCCGCACCGCCGCCCGCGTCCGCGACGCGATCGCCGCCCTCGACTACGTCCCCCACCCCGGAGCCGCCGGACTGCGCACCGGGCACTCCTCCTCGATCGGGCTGGTGCTGCCCGACGTGGCCAACTCGTTCTACTCGCGCATCGCACGCGGCGCGGCCGAGGCGGCGTACGACCACGGCTACTCCCTCGTGCTGTGCCACAGCGGGGACGCGCCGGAGCGGGAGCAGGGCTACTTCACCATGCTCGTGCAGCAACGGGCCGTCGGCGTCGTGGTCGTGCCGCTCGGCGCCGACCCCGGTCGCCTGACCCGGCTGCGCGAGCGCGGCATCCCGCTGGTGCTGGCCGACCGCGCGATGCCGGACCGCGACGGCTGCTCCGTCTCGGTCGACGACGTCGCCGGCGGCCGTATCGCCGCACAGCACCTGCTGGACCGGGGGGCGCGCACCCTCCTCGTCGTCAACGGCGAGCGCGCCATACGCCAGTGCGCGGACCGGTACCAGGGCGCCCGGCAGGCCGTCCGCACCCGGCGCGAGGCACGGCTGGACCAGGTCGTCGCCGAGGAGATGACGGTGGCGTACGGCACGAAGATCGCCGAGCAGCTCGACGACCTGCCCGACGGGGTGTTCTGCACCAACGACTTCCTCGCGGCGGGTCTGTGCCGGGGACTGGCCGACCGGGGCGTGCGCATCCCCGAGGACGTCCAGGTGGTCGGCTACGGCGACCTGGACGTCGCGAGCTTCGGGGCGACGAGCCTGACGACGGTCCGGCAACCGGTCGAGCAGCTCGGCCCGGCGGCCGTCGAGATGCTCCTCGACGAGATCGAGGCCCGCGCCGAACACGCCCACGAGACCCGGGTGTTCGCGCCGGAGTTGGTGGTACGCGACTCCACGCGCCCACCGGCCGGCGGCTAGGTTCTGTCTCTTTGGTCAGCGTCGTGCCCCGATGAGGATGGCGGCGAGGTGGAGTGCGGCCTGGTAGGCGATGGCGAGTTTGTCGGTTCGTGGGCCAGGCCGCGCCACTGTTTGAGGCGGTTGATGCACCGCTCAACGGTGTTGCGCTGCTTGTACGCCTCGCTGTCGAAGCCGGGCGGGCGCCCACCTTGGCGGCCGCGCCGCAGGCGATGGCCGACCTGGTCCGACGGCTGCGGGATGACCGCGCGGATCTGTCGGCGGCGCAGGTGACCGCGGATCGCGCGGGATGAGTAGGCGCGGTCGGCCAAGACCATGGTGGGGCGGGTCCGGGGCCGGCCAGGTCCGGTTTTCGGCACCCGGATGCGGGCCATGACCGTCTCGAAGGCGGGTGCGTCACCGGCCTGGCCTGCCGTGACGGCCAGAGCCAGGGGGCGGGCGTGGCCGTCTGCCGCCAGGTGGATCTTGGTGCTCAGCCCGCCGCGGGAGCGTCCGAGTGCGTGGTCGGCCGGCTCGTTGCGGCCTTCGGCCCCTTTTTGAGTGCTCCGGCGGGGTGTTGGTGGGCCCGGACGACGGTGGAGTCGACCGACACGGTCCAGCCGATGTCGTCGACGGCATCGGCTTGCGCGAGGACGGCGGCAAGGATCTTCTCCCACGTGCCGTCGACGGCCCACCTGATCAGCCGCTTGTGAGCGGTCTTGAACGAGCCGAGTTCCTCGGGCAGATCCCGCCAGGGCGAGTTGGTGCGGTACTTCCACGCGATGGCTTCGAGCGTACGGCGGTGGTCGGCCCACCGCCGTCCGCGAACTGGATCGGCCGGCATCAGCGGCTCGATCCGGTCCCACATCGCATCAGTGATCACTAATCGGACAGGCACATCCGATCAACTGATGAGCCCACCAAAGAGACACGCTCTAGCCGGACCGGGGCGTGCGCAGGGTCACCGGCCCCAGCAGACCCGACGTCCGCTGGGACGGGAAGGCCCAGGCGGTCGGGGTGGCCGCGGCCAGGTACGGCGCCAGCGTGTTGTACACGCTCACCTCGACCCGGACAGTACGCCCGGCGGTCCCCGGCAGGGGGAAGCGGTACGGCGCGCAGAACGCCTCACCCACGCACCTGCCGTCCACCGTCACCCGGACGCTGCCCCGTACCCGCCCCAGATCCAGCACCGGATCCGGGCCCGGCGGCACCTCCAGCACCCGCGCGTAGGCCACACCCCCGCTCCAGCTGCCCAGCCCGAGCGTCTGCCAGTCGCCCAGCGCCAGCGGCGCCGCCACGGTGCCCACCCGGGCCGGGCCCCGCCAGGCCGAACCGCCCCGCAGGACGGCCGTCGGCTCCGTGACGACCTCGACCTGCGCCGGCTCGTCCAGCGGCTGATCGAGGGTCAGGACCTCGCCGACCACCGGCCGCGGCTCGCCGTCTGCGACCCGGGCCCGGGCGGGCAGCGCCAGCGGCAGGCCGACCGCCACCGTCCCGGCGGGCACGGTGAAGCGGAACCGCTGCGGTGCCTCACGCACGTCGTCGGTGCACCGCACGGGCAGTACGGCCGCGCCGAGCTCCGGCGGGCCCGTGAGCCACTCGGTGTCCGGCAGCGGATGCGGCCGTAGGGCGGCATGGCAGTGCTGCGTCTCGCCCCGCCGGACCTCGTCCTCGACGGTCCGGCCCCGCCACCGGCCCGCCGCGGCCTCCCAGCCGGGCCCGCTGACCAGCGCGGTCACGGCCGGCCCGGACCGGGCGACGAGGTCGACGAACACCGCGTCCCGGCAGCGGACACCGTCGGCGACGACCTCCAGGACCTGCTCACCCGCCCCCAGGTCCAGCTCGTGACGGAAGAACATCGGCACCGCGCCCCAGTCGGCCTCGTAGTACTCGGCCCTCTCCTGCCGCGCGACGACGGCACCGCCCAGCCGCACGGTCACCGCCGTCGCGGACCCCACGACGAGCACCGCCCGGGCGCTGCCGCGCGGGACCCGCAGCCGCCCGCGGTACGTCACCCGGCCGCCCGCCCGCACACCGTCGGGCAGCCGCATGAACCGCGGCCGCCGCGCGAACCCGTCCCCCGGCCGTGCCAGGCAGAAGCAACTGCCCAGCGGCGTGCCGGGGTTCGCCGAGATCGCCACGGGCCGGTCCTGCGCGCCGGACAGTTCGTACTCGAGCACGTTGCGGGCCCGCTCCACCGTCACCCGGGCGGAGGCCAGGTACCCGCCGCTCGTCTCCAGCAGCCGGCCGTTCCACCACACGCGGGTGTCCGCCTCCGCACCGACGTGCAGGTCGGCCGGTCCCCGGTGGGCGCACTCCACGACGGCGCGGACCCGGGCGACGCGGCCGCCGTCCGGGACCGGCACCCGGACGAACTCCTCCGGCACGAGCCCCTTGTTGCCGAGCAGCCCGTCCGGATCCGGGATGCCACGGCTCGCCGAGTACGACTGCACCTGCCACCCCGAGTGGGATGGCGCGAGGGGCAGTTCGCCGGCCACGACCCGGTCGACGGCCCCGGCGTCCAGCGGCTCGGGCGCCTGCGCACGCGGCACCGGTGGCAGGATGCGGACCCGGTTGCCGTACGTCGCACGGGCCGGTGCCCAGATCGCGTTCGGCGAGTCGCCCTCGGTCCACCGCATGTCCCAGATCTGCGGTTCGGCCACACACGAGCCCGCGGGCAGCGCCAGATCACCCCAGGTGTTGTCCAGGGTGGGGACCAGCCGGCCCTGCCAGCCGGCCGACACGTCACGGACCCGCGCCCACCCGGCCGGTGCCCCGGCCGCCGCCCCGGCCGCCGCCCCGGCCGGCGCCCCGGCCGGCGCCCCCTCGCGCCAGACGACGAGGACGGCGGGCGCCCCGTCCAACGGCACCTCAAGGGTGGAAACCCCGTCCGGCAGGACGGTGACCCGCACGGGACCGCGGGCGCCGGTCGCCGGGTTCCACACCTCGGCCTCGGCGACCGGGGCGCGCACGGTGACGGTCGAGGTGCGGGCGTAGCGCGCCGGATCCACGACGTACTCGGTGCGGGGCACGGCGGAGCCGGTGCGCGGTTCGGGCACACCGGCGTCGGGGAAGGTCCCCGTCACCAGCGCGACGGCCTCCCCGCCCCTCCTCCTCACCAGCAGCGGCACCTCGCCCGTGGCGTGCCCGGCCGCGCCGGCCACCGCCGCCGCAGCGGCCTCGGCGTCGTCCACCCGCTCCAGCCGGGGATGCGCCGGCAGGGACGCGACGACCGAGTCGTCACCCGCCGTACCGGCCGCGGCCTCGGGGCTACGCCCCACGACCACCACCCGCCCGCCCGCGTCGAGCAGGCCGGTCAGCCGGCGCGCCGTCCCCTCCTCCAGGACGCTCGCCGAGGGCAGCAGCACCACCCGGTAGGCCAGGTCCCCGATCCGCAGCGCGCCGCCGGCGGCGGTGGCGCGCTGGAGGGAGTCGTCGTCGACGATGTCGAAGGAGATCCGGTGCCGGTCCAGGGCGCCGATCCGGGGCTTGAGCCAGTTGTTGCTGCCGCACAGGTCCAGGTAGTGGCGCTGGGTCTCGTCGGCGTCGGCGTGCGCCGCACCGAGCCCGCCGTCGCCGAAGTGCCGCACGGGCGCGTCCAGCGGGAGCAGCGCCTGCAGGGTGGCGGTGGGGTACAGCACCGCCACGTCGGCCGCGTGGCTGCCCCAGGACATCACCGAGCAGATCCGGGCCACGGCCTGGGAGAAGGCGGGGTACTGCTGCCAGTAGGGCTGGCGCCAGTCCGTGGAGGGCGGCGCCCACTCGAACCAGCCGCCCGCCGTACCGAAGTAACTGGCGTGCGGGTTGTACAGGTTGGCCCCGCTGCGCAGGAACGGCAGCAGCCAGTCGTAGGTGTCCTCCAGGGTGCCGCCCCAGCCGGAGGAGTGGAACGCCTCGATCCACACCCGTTCGTGGCCGTACAGGTGCGCCATCGAGGAGTGCACCTTGGCGTCGCCGTGGTGGTCGCTGCCGGCGGCGCCGAACCAGCGGTGGGTGCGGAAGTAGTCGGTGTACAGCTGGGTCGACTGGACCGGGTGGCCCGCGCGCGCCGGGTGGGCCTGGTCGCAGCCCAGCAGCATGCCGCGTTCCCGGTGCCAGGCGGCCAGCGGCCGGAACAGGGCCTCCTCGGCGAGCTCGGCGCGCACTGCGTAGTAGTCGGAGCGGACCTTCCGGGCCCGGGCGGTGGGATGCGCACCGAACAGGTCGGGCAGGTGGTCGAGGAGGTCGTAGCCGCGCCGGGCACGGAACTGACCGGCGAAACGGCGGCTGAAGGAGTTGGTGCCCGGCAGCTCGTCCTGGAAGCTGCCCGCGACGACGTTCCCCAGGTACTCGGGCACCCGGCGGTCGAACTCGTGGTGGACGGCGTCCATCAGCAGCCGCACCGCGTCGGGGTGCAGGTAGTCGAACGCCGTCGGCACGGCGGTCACCAGCCGTACCCCGGTGCCGTCGGCGGCGGCGACCCGCACGGTCGGACAACCGCCCTCCACGAGCGCGGACAGCCGCCGGCCGTCGGTGTCGTACACGCCGAGCAGCGTCTCCGAGTCGTGCAGGGCGAGCGCGCCCCGGGAGACGGTCGCGGTGCGGGTGCGCAGCGCGCGCCCGGCCGCCTCGGGATGCCTCCGGGTGACCGCGCCCTGGACGTTGGCGCCGGAGAAGCCGATCTGGTCGTAGAACCACAGGCGCATCCCGAGCCGGGCCGCGATCCGGCAGGCGTCGGTGAAGCGCTCCCACCACTCCTCGCCGAACCACGCCGGATCGTCGCCCCGGGCGCCGAACGCCGGGCCGGCCGGCGCCAGGTTGATCACCACCAGGTTGTGCACCCCGCCGTCCACGAACCTGCGCATCTGCCATTCCAGACGCTCGCGGGTGACCTTCGCACCCGACCACCACCACAGGGGAGTGGGGCCGAAGTCCCGGGGCGGGTCGTCGAAGAGCCGGCGCAGCGCGGGGCAGAGCACGAGTGCGACCCCTTTCCCTGAAACGTTTTCCGACCGCTGACACCGTAGAGACGCCGGGCAGCGCGCACCAGGGGTGCGGCGGGATCGAGGCGCTGCGCCGATGCCCGCACGCCACCTTGTTGGAACGTTTTCCGCCCCCTATATTCACTGCGACCCGGCCCCGCAGCCGCCATGTCACCCGACGACGGAGTCGCATCATGGCCCGTACCCGTTCCCTCCCGGCGCACTTATGGAAGGCCGCGGCCCTGTCGGGCATGGCCTCGTACCTCGACGCCGGACTGATCGTCAGCATCTCGGTCAACCTCGCCATCTACCGGGACAGTTACGACATGGGCGTGTGGATGGCCGGCGCGATCAGCGCGATCGTCACCGTCTGCATCGCCGTCGGGTCCCTCGTCGGCGGCCGGATCGCCGACCTGTTCGGCCGCCGCCGCGTCTACAACTGGGACATCTTCTGCTTCGCGCTCGGCGCGCTCGTCATCACGCTCGCGCCGAACGACCTCGTGCTGCTGGCCGGTGTCCTCGTCGCCGGCCTGGCCGCCGGCGCCGACCTGCCGACGTCCCTGGCCGTCGTCTCGGACGCCGCCCCCGCCTGGGCGAGGGGCCGGCTCGTGGCGTTCACCCAGGTCATGTGGATGCTGGGCATCACCGTCGCCGTCTTCCTCGGCTTCGTGCTGTCCACCACCGGCATGACCGGCGCGCGGATCATCACCGGCCAGCTCGCCCTGGCGGCCGTCGTCACCTGGCTGCTGCGCTCCCGGCTGCACCTGACCGAGCCCCCTCCGGCCGCCCAGGAACCCCCGGCGTCCCAGGAGGCCGGCGCCCCGCGCGGTGTCCCGCTGCGTGCCCTGTGCACCCGGGCCGCCCTGCTGCCGATGGCCGCGACCTTCGTCTTCTACGTCACCTGGGGCCTCGGCGCCAACACCTTCGGCCAGTTCGGCACCTACCTGCTGGTCACCGTCAGCGACGCCTCACAGAGCCTGGCCACCGGGATCAACCTGGCCTTCGTCCCGATCGGGCTGCTGCTGACCCTCGCCTTCGTCCGCGTCGCCGACAGCCCCTGGCGCGACCGGCTGTTCCACACGGCCGCGGCCGTGCAGGTCCTCGCGTTCGTCATCGCCTCCCTGACGGCCGGGGCCCTCGCCGGGATGCTGGTCTTCTTCGTCCTCTACCAGCTGTCCAACCCCTTCGCGGGCGAGGCCAACTACAAGGTCTGGTCGCAGCTCACCCTGCCCGCCGACACCCGCGCCACCACCCAGGGGCTCACCTACGCCCTGTCGCGCGGGATCTTCGCCGTCGCCGCGTTCTTCACCCCCGCCCTGGCCGAGTACAGCGCGGCGGTCCTGCTGTGGTCCATCACCGTCTGCATGGTGCTGGCCGCGTGCGCCGGCGCCTTCATCGTCCGTGTCCTGGTCCCACGCGCTCCCCGCGCGGTGCCCGACCGGACCGAGCTGCGCGTCGCCGGCACCTGAACCCGCCTCCCCTCAGCCCCGAGGAGCACCAGCCATGGCCACGACCGCGGACGGCACCGCCGTGACCACCGCCGCCCTGCACGAACTGCTCCCGCCGGTCACCCGGCGCCGCACCCGCATCGGCCTGGTCGCCGGCGGACTCGGCACGTACTGGCCGCAGTTCCCCGGACTGCTGCCGCAGCTGCGCGAGTCGGCCGCGTACGTCGCCGGGCGCCTGCGGCAGATGGACGCCGACGTCACCGACGTCGGATTCATCTCCGACGACCGGGAAGGAGCCCAGGCCGCCGAGACACTGCGGCAGGCCGACTGCGACCTGATCGTGCTGTTCCTCACCACCTACCTGACCTCGTCGATGGTGCTGCCCATAGCGCAGCGCACGCACACGCCCGTGCTGGTCATCGACCTCCAGCCGTCGGAGCGGATGGACCACGCCCGCTTCGACACCGGCGCCTGGCTGGCGTACTGCGGACAGTGCCCGGTGCCCGAGGTCGGCAACGTCTTCCGCCGCGCCGGCATCCCCTTCCGGTCCGTCTCCGGGTGGCTGCGCCAGGAGCCGGCCTGGCGGCGCATCGAGCAGTGGATCCGCGCCGCCCACGTCCGCGCCGCGCTGCGGCACGCCCGGCACGGCCTGATGGGGCACCTGTACCCGGGCATGCTGGACGTGTCGACCGATCTGACACTGCTGCCGGCCACGTTCGGCTCCCACGTGGAGGTGCTGGAGTTCGACGACCTGCGGCACCGGGTGGAGCAGGTGTCCGAGGCGGAGACCCGGGAGCGCATGGCGCTCGCCCGGCGGGTGTTCACCCTGCACGACAGCGTCGCGGAGGAGGACTTCGCGTGGGGCGCGACCGTGTCGGTCGCCCTCGACCGGCTCGTGGCGGACTTCGGGCTCGACACCCTCGCGTACTACCACCGCGGCCTCGACGGCGAACTGCACGAGCGGCTCGGCGCCGGCATGATCCTCGGTGCCTCCCTGCTCACCGCCCGGGGCGTGCCCGCCGCCGGGGAGTTCGAACTGCGCACCAGCGTCGCCCAGTTGGCCACCCACTGCGTCGGCGGCGGAGGCTCCTTCACCGAGATCCAGGCCCTGGACTTCGAGGACGGCGTGGTGGAGATGGGCCACGACGGGCCCGGGCACCTCGCGGTCGGCTCCCACGACCCCCTGCTGCGCGGTCTCGGCGTCTACCACGGCAAACGCGGCTGGGGCGTCAGCGTGGAGTGCGACGTCCGGCCCGGCCCCGTCACCCTGCTCGGCCTCGGCCAGGACGCCGACGGCACCCTGTCGTTCGTCACCTGCGAGGGCACCGTCGTCCCCGGCCCGCTGCTGGAGATCGGCAACACCACCAGCCGGGTCGACTTCGGCCGCGACCCCGGCGAGTGGGTCGACGCCTGGAGCGCCACCGGCGTCGGCCACCACTGGTCCCTCGCCCTCGGCCACCACACGGCCGACTTCAGGGCCGCGGCGAGCCTGCTCGGCATCGGCTGCCGGACGGTGTGAAACGGGCCCCTCGCGTCCGACGGCCGCCCCCGGCCGGTGAGGTCCCGCGGCCGGCCCGCCCCGCGGTGTGTCAGTGGTCGTCCCTAGGCTCCCGGTCACGACCTGTTCCGCGACGCGAGGGGGATGACACGGTGCGCCGACCAGTCGACGGCGAAGTGCACGTGCACTACGGCCAGATCTACGTCGAGAGCGATCCCGACGCGTACGGCCCGGCACTCGATGAGGCGTTCGCCGGGCAGAGCGCCGGACTGTGCGGCGCCGCCGTACCGGGTGCCCTGTGGCTGCACACCGGGCTGCACACGGGCAGCGTCGGGTTCACCGTCGAAGTGCACGACCAGGCACCGCCCTTGGACGAGACGTGGGAGGACGTGGTCGAGGTGTCCTTCCGCCCGGTGTCGGACAGCAGCACGCTCATGGAGTGGGCGGGCGAGGCCTCCTGGGACCTCGGCCTGGAACAGACCGACTACCGGGTGCGCTACTGCGCCCGCGGCATGGACGCGGGACACCGGATGGACACCCGGCTCGACCGGCCCCAGGCCGACCGCTACCTCCTCCAGTTCTGGCCCGCCCCGCCCGCGCCGGACCGCGTCCTGAAGCAGACGTCGGCGATCGCGGCCTACTGGCACGCCTACGCCCGCGAGCAGCCGCCGGCCCCCACTCCGGCCGAACGCGCGGAGGCCGAACGCCGGGCCCGGCTGGCCCGGGAACGGGCCGAGGAGGAACGCCGGCTCGCCTACGACCGCTGGTACTGGGGCGGGGAGCTGCCCAGCCGGGCCCTGCGCGAAGCCGGCGGCAACGTACACGGGCTGCTGCCCTTCGACCCGGCCCTGGTGCACGCCATCGACGCCGCCGGACCCGCCGTCCAGCGGCGGGTGGCCGTGCTGGCGGCCCGCCGCGCCTGCGAGGCGGCCGGCCTGGCCGGTCTCGACTGGGTCGCCGGCGCGCTCGCGGCCCTCGCCGAGGACCGTCCGCTGCCGCCGCCCTTCGACGACGGGGACCGCATGTGGCAGGTCCTGAACTCCGACCCGCGCGTGCCCGACCGGACCGTCTGCGCGGCCGTCCCTCCCGAGCGACCGCCCTTCCGGCCGCCCACCCCGGCCGGCACCACGCTCGAGCCTGCGGCCGGTTCGTCGGACCTGGTGGGCTCTGGGGCGGCTGGTTCGTGGGATCTGGTGGGCTCTGGTGCGGCTGGTTTGTCGGATCCGGTGGGCCCGGGTGCGGCTGATTCGTCGGATCCGGTGGGCCCGGGTGCGGCTGATTCGTCGAATCTGGTGGGCTCTGGTGCGGCCGGTCCGCTGGATCTGGTGGGCCGTGATGCGGCCGGTCCGCCGGACTTGGTGGGCCCGGCAGCCGACGGTCCGCCGGAGCTGGTGGGCCCCGCAGCCGACGGTCCGAAGGACCCGGCAGCCGCCGGACCGTCGCACGTGGTGGGCCCCGCGGCCGCCTGCCTGCCGTCGACGGGCCCGCTCACCGACTGTGCGCCTGGCGGCACGGCACGCCTCGCCGTCGGCGGCGGACCCCGCCCGCCGCTGCGCCTGTCCCAGCCGCACATGGCCCTTCCCGCGGTGCTCGCGGCCGCCGTCGCCGACCCGCTCCGGGCGGCGCTGGACGCGGTCTTCGCGGCGGTGGTCACCTACGGGGACGACTACCCGGCTCTCCTCGAGGAGACGGCCGCGGCCCTTTCCCCGGCCGAGAGTCCGGGCGGAACGTCCTGACCGGCCGTCCCACCGGCGGCCGGCACGGCCGCGTTGTCAGTGCCATGTTCGACAATGCCGTCACAAAGGAGATCAACATCGCCCGCGCTGGGTAGGCGATCGTCAGTTCTCGCTGTGAAGGAAGGCCATCACTGATGCAGCCCGTCCCCGGCCCGGCACAGGCCCTCGTCGTCCTGCCGACCGCGCGCTCCAAGCAGGTCGCGCACCGGCGGCTCAGCCCCACGGGGGCCGACCTCGTGCGGATCGTCTCCGACCCCGGCACCCCCGTGTTCCTCACCGTGCACGCGGACGGGCGCCGCAGGTACAGCTACTGGCAGCCCTACGACCCCGGTACCGGCCGGGGGAGCTGCTACGTGGCCCTGCCCACCGAGGAATGCGACGCGCTGCACGCCGCCGGCCGCATCACGCTCGGCGAGCCCGTCGTCGACCCGGCCAGGACCACCTACCGCGTCCGGGCCGCCACCCGTACGCCGGCCGCCGCCGGCCGTACGCGCGCCACCACCGCCCGCACACCGGCCACGGCCGCCACCCGTACGGGGGCCGCCCAGGAGCGACCGGTGCGTCCTCGCGCGCAGCGCGCTCGCGCGGCATGAACCAGGTGTGCGCGCGGCCGGACACGACGGCGCGGCCCGGCCCTGTCGTGGGCCGGGCCGCGCGTGTGGTGTCGCGCGTGGATCAGCGGTGGCCGTGGCCGCCGCGGAACCTGCCCAGGAGACGCTGCGCCTGGGCCCGGCGCCGGGGATCGGCCGCCTGCCGCCGCGCCTGTTCCATCGTGCGCCGCCCCTGAGGACTCCGGGCGAACCGCTTGATGCGCTCCAGCATGCCTGGCATGACGCTCCTTTCCTCGGATGCCCGTACTTGACCCGCTACGCACCCGATTACCCGCCTGCGGGCGGCTCAGCCCTCTCATCCCGGCAAAGCTCACAGGCCGACGACCGGAAGCCTTGCGAGCGGCCCGGTTCACATGGCGCGACCGGGACACCGGCGTCACGATGGTGCTCTTTTCCTGCGGCGCGAACACACATGGGGTGGGGGCCCGTTGGGCGGCGCGCTGCCACGGTGCCGCCCGGCTGCGGGGCGGGTGTCCGCCGGCCCGGTCAGGCGCCGACGTAGGCCGCGAGGTGCTCCCCGGTGAGGGTGGAGCGGGCGGCGACCAGGTCGGCGGGCGTGCCCTCGAAGACGATCCGGCCACCGTCGTGACCGGCGCCCGGGCCCAGGTCGATGATCCAGTCGGCGTGCGCCATGACCGCCTGGTGGTGCTCGATGACGATGACCGACTTGCCGGAGTCGACGAGCCGGTCGAGCAGGCCGAGCAGCTGCTCCACGTCGGCGAGGTGCAGGCCGGTGGTCGGCTCGTCCAGGACGTACACCCCGCCCTTGTCGGCCATGTGCGTGGCCAGCTTCAGCCGCTGCCGCTCGCCGCCGGACAGCGTGGTGAGCGGCTGGCCGAGGGCCAGGTACCCGAGGCCGACGTCCGCCATCCGCCGCAGGATCCGGTGGGCCGCCGTCGTACGCGCCTCGCCGGAGCCGAAGAACTCCTCGGCCTCCGTCACCGGCATCGCCAGCACCTCGCTGATGTCCCGGCCGCCGAGCCGGTACTCCAGCACCGACGCCTGGAACCGCCTGCCCTCGCAGTCCTCGCAGGGGGTGGCCACCCCGGCCATCATCGCCAGGTCCGTGTAGAGGACGCCGGCGCCGTTGCAGGTCGGGCAGGCGCCCTCGGAGTTGGCGCTGAACAGCGCCGGCTTGACCCCGTTGGCCTTCGCGAACGCGCTGCGGATCGGGTCGAGCAGTCCCGTGTACGTCGCCGGGTTGCTGCGCCGCGAGCCGCGGATCGGCGTCTGGTCGACCGTCACCACACCCGCCCCGGCGGGGAGCGACCCGTGGATGAGCGAGCTCTTGCCCGAGCCGGCCACCCCGGTGACCACGCACAGCACACCGAGCGGGATGTCGACGTCGACGCCGCGCAGGTTGTGCGTCGTCGCGCCGCGGATCTCCAGCGTGCCGGTGGGCTTGCGCACCGACTCCTTCAGCGCGGCCCGGTCGTCGAGGTGGCGGCCGGTGACGGTGCCGCCGGCCCGCAGGCCCTCGACGGTGCCCTCGAAGCAGACGGTGCCGCCCGCCGTACCGGCGCCGGGGCCGAGGTCGACGACGTGGTCGGCGATCGCGATGACCTCCGGCTTGTGCTCCACGACGAGGACGGTGTTGCCCTTGTCCCGCAGGCGCAGCAGCAGGTCGTTCATCCGCTGGATGTCGTGCGGGTGCAGACCGGCGGTGGGCTCGTCGAAGACGTAGGTGACGTCGGTGAGCGAGGAGCCCAGGTGGCGGATCATCTTCACGCGCTGCGCCTCGCCGCCCGACAGCGTGCCCGAGGGCCGGTCCAGCGACAGGTAGCCGAGCCCGATCTCCGAGAACGAGTCGAGGGTCTGCTGCAGCGCGGTGAGCAGCGGCGCCACCGACGGCTCGGCCAGGCCGCGCACCCACTCGGCCAGGTCGCGGATCTCCATCGCGCACGCGTCGGCGATGCTGATGCCCTTGATCTTCGACGCCCGGGCGCCCTCGCTGAGCCGGGTGCCGTCGCACTCGGGGCAGGTGGTGAAGGTGACCGCCCGGTCCACGAACTCCCGGATGTGCGGCTGCATCGCCTCGCGGTCCTTGGCGAGCATCGACTTCCGGATCCGCGGGAGCAGACCCTCGTACGTCATGTTGATGCCCGCGATCTTCATCCGGGTCGGCTCGTGGTGGAGGAAGGCGTGCAGCTCCCTCTCGGTGAAGTCGCGGATGGGCTTGTCGGGGTCGAACAGGCCCGACTCCGTGTACAGGCGGTAGTTCCAGCCGCCCGCCTTGTAACCGGGGATGGTCAGCGCGCCCTCGTTCAGCGACTTGGAGTCGTCGTAGAGCCGGGTGAGGTCGAGGTCGGTGACCGTGCCGCGGCCCTCGCAGCGCGGACACATCCCGCCGGTGCGCGAGTACGTCGCCTTCACCGCCTTCTTGTTGCCGCGCTCGACGGTGATCGCACCGCTCGCCCGCACCGAGGCGGTGTTGAAGGAGTACGCGCTGGGCGGGCCGATGTGCGGCTGCCCGAGCCGGCTGAAGAGGATGCGCAGCATCGCGTTGGCGTCGGTGGCGGTGCCGACCGTGGAGCGCGGATCGCCCCCCATCCGCTGCTGGTCGACGATGATCGCGGTGGTCAGCCCCTCCAGGACGTCCACCTCGGGCCGCGCCAGCGTCGGCATGAAACCCTGCACGAAGGCGCTGTACGTCTCGTTGATCAGGCGCTGCGACTCGGCGGCGATCGTGTCGAAGACGAGCGAGCTCTTGCCCGAGCCGGAGACACCGGTGAACACCGTCAGCCGCCGCTTCGGGATCTCGATGCTGACGTCCTTGAGGTTGTTCTCGCGGGCGCCGTGCACACGGATCAGGTCGTGGCTGTCGGCAACGTGCGGGCCGGGCGCGTACGTGTCCGGTGTCGTGGCCATGCTCATCGTCTCTCCCTCGTCGCTGGAACGCCCCGTGGCCCGGCTCCGGCACCGGGCCGGCGATGCCCACGACGGCCACACTAGCCACGGCCCGGCGGCCCCCGCTTCTTCATTCCTGACCGGTCCGGGCGGAGCGGAAGGAGCCCCGGGGACCGGTGTCCCGGTGAGGAAGCCGGGCACCTGCACGCCATGGATTCCCGACCGCGCCGCACGTTGTCCGCGACGACCCTCGACGCCCCCGACGCCCCTCGGCTCGCGCGGACCGCACTACACCCGTCCGTGCCGGCCCGCCACGCCTGACGTCCTGTACGACCCGGCGGGCCACCCGTTCTGCCTCTTCCTGCCGGCCCGCCCGGGCCGGTGAGGGTCAGGCGATCGACGCCGAGATCACGGCGGACACGGCGAGGTTGCAGCACGCCGTCACCCACACGGCCGGGTGGGGCTCCGGCTCCACCAGCGTCGCCCCCAGCCGGCCCGGCGTGATCAGATCCACCACCAGGAACGCCACCGCCATCATCACCAGCCCCAGCACCCCGAACGCCGCGGTGGACGCCAGCCCTTTGCCGAAGTCGTCGTACGTCGTCCAGATCGACGTGAACACGATGCCGCCGATCCCGAGCAGCGCGGAGCTGAGCACCAGGGCGGCGTTGCGGTTGCGCTCCTGCCAGATCTGCCGGCCGAGCTTTCCGGGGGTGAGCACGTCGACCAGGACGATGCCGAGGACGAGCAGAACGAGGCCCAGGGCACCGTAGGCGGTGGCCCGGCCCAGTCCGTTGACGATGTCGGTCATGGTGGTGCCGGCTCCATGGGGGTGAGGGAGCACGCGTGGTTCGATCACGCGCGATCGTGGTCAAGACGAGGCAAAATGTAGCGCACCCGTTGGGCCCCTCACCGGCCCCGCCCGGCCCGCAACTCGCCCGCCCCGCAGCCGTGTTGCGCCTTGACCGGCTCCGGGGCGTCGCCGGGGGCCGGCGACGCCGACGGCCCGGCAGCGATCACACCGGCCATCACACCCGGGCTTCGCCGCGGGAAAACCGTTGGACAGGACGCGGTGCGGCCGCGAGCGTGGGGGGAATGCGACAGGAGGACATCTGGAACGCCGAGACGGCCCGGGAGTACGACACACCCGGCGCCGGCATGTTCGCCCCCGAGGTCGTGGGGCCGACCGTGGAGCGCCTCGCCGAACTCGCCGACGGGGGAGCGGCGTTGGAGTTCGCCATCGGGACCGGCCGGATCGCCGTCCCGCTCGCCGAGCGGGGTGTGCCCGTCACCGGCATCGAGTTGTCGCGGCCGATGGTGGAGCGGCTGCGCGCCAAGGCGGACGAGGCGACGATCCCCGTGATCATCGGCGACATGGCGACCACCGTGGCCCCGGGCACCTACAGTCTGGTCTACCTCGTCTTCAACACGATCTCCAACCTGCTCACCCAGGACGAGCAGGTCGCGTGCTTCCGCAACGCGGCCCGTCACCTCGCGCCCGGCGGCCGGTTCGTGGTCGAACTGTGGGTTCCCGAGCTGCGCAAGCTGCCCCCGGGCCAGACGGCCACCGTGTGGCACTGCGAACCCGGCTACATCGGCCTGGACACCTACGACGTGCTGCACCAGCAGGTCGTCTCGCACCACGTCCGGTTCGACGGGACCGGCTCCGCCCGGCTCGCCCGCAGCCCCCACCGCTACATCTGGCCGGCCGAACTCGACCTCATGGCGCGCCTCGCCGGATTCGCCCTGGAATCCAGGCACGCGGACTGGGTCGGTGCCGAGTTCACCGCCGAGTCACGCTCGCACGTGTCGGTCTACCGGCTCCCGGCGCGGCCCCCCGGCCGGCAGCCGCAGCCGCCCCTCACTTGTCCCGCGCCGTCAGGCGCCTGACCTGTGCGGCGGCCTCCTCGGCCCGGCGCCTGGCCTGCGTGACGCGCTGCCCGGCGTCCCGGGCTTGGCGCTGTGCCGCCCGTTCGGCGGCCCGCGCCCGCTGCTGCTCGTCCTTCACCCCGCGCAGTTCCTCGGCCAGCGCGTCGGCGCGCCGCTGCAGCCGCCCGGCCCGCTCGGCCGCCTCCTCGGCCTCGCGCCGGGCGCCCGCGGCCTCGTCCTCGCGCTCCCGCAGCTCCCGCTCGGCGTCCTTCGCGGCCGTCCGGGCCCGGTCGAGCTGCCGCCGCCGCTCCTCGCCGCGGGTGTCGCGGCGGGCGGCGGGCGCGGCACGGTCCGGCGGCGGCGCGGCAGGCGCCCGGGACGGCACCGCCGTAGGAGCTGCCGCGGGGAAGCCGACGGCGGCGCTGAGCGGCCTGACCAGGCGGCCGCCGGCCCACTCCCGGGCAGCGTCGGGATCGGCCAGGACGGCGTGCAGGGTGGCCTCGACCTCGTGCTGGACCTCGTCGCCCACCGGATGGCCGGACCGGGCCGCCAGCTGCCGCGCCCGCCGCGACAGCTCGGTGATCAGGGCGTGCTGCCGGCGGCTGAGCTCGCGCAGCTGCGCGCCGTCCAGGTCATGGTGGGCCTGGCGCAGTCCCTCCCCGAGGCGGAGCAGCGCCTGCGCCTCGCGGGGCTGCTCGCGCACCAGCAGGTTGCTGGCCCAGGCCGACAGGCTGGGCCGGCGCAGAGCGCCGATCCGCTCGGCGAGAGCACGGTCCCCGGCCGTGCGGGCGGCCGCCGCGCGGACGTTGCGGGCGGCCGTGAAGTCCTCCGGCCGCAGCGCGTACAGGTCGTCGGCGACCGTGTCGAAGTCCTCGGTGGCCACGAGCGTCCCTCCTCACGCACAGCAGGCCCGTACCGATCTTCCCAGACCGGGACGGAGCGGGCGCGCCGGACGGCGCAGCACAGCGAGCGCCCCCTGCCCACGGGCGGCAGGCTGATGCCATGGCCGGTGCGCACCCCATCGTGATCTACCCGCCCGCCGAGGACGGCGGCCGGCGGGTCCGCGTCGACGGCCGGTTCGTCGGGCTGGCGTACGGGCTGCTGGACATCGTCGAGTTCCTGCGCCTGGCGGGACTGGACGACGTCGACGACGACTGGGTGCGGCACTCGGCGCTGATCGAGTGGCGGGGCGGCGGCCCCGACGCGTGGGAGCACTGAGCGCGAGCCTCGCCCGCCCGGCACGGCGCAGCGGTACACCGAGCAGGCCGCCGCCGGTGAGCCTGCGGTGCACCGCCTGCCCCTGGTGGCTGCCTGAAGGCAGACATCGAGCGTGCCCGCGCAGAGCTTTTGGAGCTCATGGAGCCGGGCGCGCTGGACGCGGACCCGGTCCTGGCGGCGTCCGCGCTCGCCTTCACCGCGCTCCAGGCCGTGGAGCAGGCCCTGCCGGAGTACCGCAGCAGCGCCCTCGGACGGGTCGGACGGACCGAGGAAGCCGAGGCGGAGGCCCGGCGGGCGTACAAGACCGAGCAGAACCGCCGCTGGTACAAGCACAGCCCGGTGCGGACGCCGTCGCGGCGGCGACGAAGACCGCCGACGCGGCCCGGGAGCGCACCGCGCGGTACCTGCTGGCGACGCGGCTGGAGCAGCTGCGCGAGCGGGCGGCCGCCCAGACCGAGGCGGCCGTGCCCGCGCCGTGGAAGGACCGGCTCACCGGGCTCGCCGCCCGCCCGCTTGGCTCTGTTCACGAGAACCGACAGCAGATGTTCACCACTTCGGAAGGCGCGGCAGGCGGTCACAACGCGTCAGGTGCACTCTTCTGGGCGGGATCCTTGGATGCCGGATGATCCGGACCGCCGGACGGGTCGGCGGCACGCAGCGCCGCTTCGACTCGGCGGTTGTTGGTCATGGATGCTGTGACGGCCGTCATCGCCAGGAGGAGAACGGCGGCGGCGTAGAGCGGGGTGCGGATGTCGTAGGTGGTGGCCAGCCAGCCGCCGAGGAAGGCCCCGATGGGGGCGGCGCACATGGCCAGCATGCGGGAGGTGGAGGCGACCCGGCCCATGAAGTGGGCCGGGACGATCGCCTGCCGGAGGGAGGGCCCGAGCACCATCGTGGCGCCCATGCCGGCCCCGCAGACGGCAAGCGCCAGACCGGCCACGTACGGGTTCGAGGCAGCGGCAAGGCCCAGGACGGCAAGCCCTTCGACTGCGGCCGTGCAGGTCAGCGCTGTGCCGGTGCCGAATCGTCGGCCGAGGCAGGAGGCGACGCCTGCACCGAGCAGACCGCCGGTGGCCTCCGCTGCGAGGAGCAGGCCGAAGCCGTAGGTGTCGATGCCGAGACGCTCGTGCGCGAAGAGAGCCAGAACGGTCTCCACAGCGAGGAAGGCGACGTTCCCGACCGCCGGGCGGAGCGCGAGCCCGAGCAGCAACCGGTCCCGGAAGACGTACGAGGCCCCGGCCCGCGCCTGCCGAAGCAGCGACTCGCGGACCTCCGGCACCGGCCGGGGCATGGCGGGAAGCGACCGTACGAGCAGTGCGGAGAGCATGAACGACACCCCGTCGGCGAGCAGCGGAACCGCTCGCCCGAGCGCGAGCAGCGCACTTCCCGCAGGCGGCCCCGCGAAGCCGGACATGACGGTCTGGGCACCGCGCAGGCGAGAGTTGGCTCGCTCCAAGAGTGCAGGGTCGCGGCATAGCAGATCCGGCAGATAGGCCGTGGCGGCCGTGTCGAAGAAGAGTCCGCCGAGGCCGAGCAGGAAGGCGACGGCCGCGAGCAGCGGAATGCTCAAGCTGTCGAGCGCGGCCGCCGCCGCCACTATCGCGAGCAGCACCGCGCGCGCCGCGTCCATGACCCACATCGTGCGCCGACGGTCCCAGCGGTCCACCAGCGCACCGCCGAGCACCCCGAAGAGCAGCCACGGCAGCGTCCCGGCGGCCGTGACGACGGCGAGCGCCATCGGATCCCGCGTCAACGTCAACGCGAGAAGCGGCAGCGCGGCATGCGACACCCCGTCACCGAGCGAGGACACCGTCTGCGCAGTCCACAGCCGTCCGAACCCGGTCGGCAACTTCCGGACGTCTGAGGTCACTTGGCGCCTCCCTCAGCCTGCTCGCGCGGTGCCGGATGAAAGAGTGCGAAGACGAGTGACGCGTCCGGCAGCGACGGATCGGACAGCTTCCGGTACTCGTCCGCCAGTGCCTGCAGCCGCGCCCCCAGCTCCGCGAACTGCTCATCGGTGAGCCGCAGATGCGCCATCCGTACGTGCCGCTCGCCATCCACCGGCGACGCCTCCAGGTCCGCCACCGCATGCCGCATCAGCACATCCGGCCCTCCCTCGCCCGGATCCGGCAGCACGATCGACCGCGCGGCCATCGCGTAGTACCGCTCGGTGACACCCCGCACCTTCCGCGTCCGCACCACCTTCACCAGGCCGGCCCGCTCCAGCAGCCGCACGTGATAGCTGGAACTCCCCTTCGCAAGGCCTACCCGCTCGGCGATCTGCGTGATCGTCGCCGGCTCGAAGCGGAGCACGGCCATGATCCGGTGACGTGTGAGATTGGAGACGGCGCGCAGATGCTCGTCCGTGGTGACGTGAAACGTCTCGGGAAGATCATCGGTAGGCATGCCCGCAATGGTCAACGATTCTTGACCATTGAGCAAGGGGATTTCGCGCGGACCTTCAGAATCCGCTGTCCGGCGCGAGGCCTTTTGTCTAAGCCCTCACCCGCTGCCGATCCCGGCAGCTGTGGCAGATCAGACCAAGATCAATCTCAGCGGCCCTTTCCGTACCTCACATGCCTCGGCAGAAATCGAACGACCACTGGCCGTCGTGCCTCCCGAAGTGGTGAACATCTGCTGTCGGTACGAGTCATCGCTCTGGGTGCGGCACTGCTTGTGACCAGGTCCCGGCGCGATCCCGCAGCCCGGGCACACGCCGACGCCGTGCACGGCAGCCAGCCCCGGTCTGCCGGCCACGACAGTCGCAGCGATCCGGTCAGGGCAGGATCTTGATCGTGCTTTGCCAGTTCAGCTCGAGGGGCTGCTGGATGGCGATGTGCAGAAATCCCATCGCCTCCAGCTCCCGAGCTCTGCGCAGGGGTCCGACGTCGAACGGGCGCATCCCGCCGGAGCGGACGAATTCCGCGATCTTGTCCTTGGCGGCCGAGTCGTCTCCGGCGATCAGGACGTCGAGCGGGAAGTCATGGCCCTCGCCTGTCGTCAGCGGACCGGCGAAGGTGGTGTTGAACGCTTTGACCACCTTCACGTCCGTGCCGACGATCTGCTGGATCTCCTCGGCAGCCGAGCTGTCCGGGGGTGTCAGGCGCCCGTCCATGGTCGAGGCGTCGATGGGGTTGCAGATGTCCACCAGGACCTGCCCGGCCAGTGCGGCCCCGGCTGATCCGGCGACCCGCAATGCCGCGTCGTACCACAGTGCGAGCACGGTGACGTCGGCCGCCTCCACCGAGGCGGCCCAGTCGCTCTCGCCGTCGGGGAACCGCTGCTTGAGCTCCTCGGCCAGTGCCCGTGCGGGGTCGGCGTCGGGGTGGACCAGGCACACGCCGTGGCCGCCGGCTAGGGCACGGGTGGCGATGGCGCGGCCCATGTTGCCGGGGCCCACAATGTTGATCTTCACGACTGTTGCCTTCCGGTTCGGCGGAGCGTACGACTGTCCGGGTCGGATCCCGCCTGGCGCTGAGCGATGTCGGCGACGATGCGGCGGAACTTCTTCTCGGTCAGGGGGTAGGTCGCCATGACGGCGATCGCGGGAATGGTGACCAGCGCCGGAACGGCCCCGGCGGCGATTCTGATGGCCGTGACGGCGCTGTCGCCCTGGGTGGCGGCGCCGGATACGTAGCCACCGAGGCCGATGATGTAGGCCGCGGCGGCGGCCCCGATGGCCTGCCCGAATTTGCGGCTGAGGGAGAGGACCGAGTAGGTGGCGCCTTCGGCGCGCACGCCGGTTTTCCATTCCCCGTACTCGACGGTGTCGGCGACCAGCGCCCAGATCAGGGTGTTGATGGCACCGATCCCGATACCGAGGATGCCGAAACCGACGAAGGCGATGGCGGGGACGGACCCGGGTGCGAGGGCGGTGAGGACGCCGCCCAGCACCGTGATGGTTCCGCCTGCGAGATACGAGGTCCGTTTGCCGATCCGGCTCACCGCGGTGGGAATGACCAGAGTGGCCAGGAGCATGCCGACGACCTGCACGGCGACGAGGACGATGTAGAGGCCGGCGTTGTCGAGTACGTACCGGGCGTAGTAGATGGCGGTGGTCTCCAGGGCGAACATGCCGCACAGGAACAGCATGCTGGACAGGCCCAGCCGGAGCAGCGGCTTGTTCTGCTTCACGGTGTCCCACGCCTGGCGCAGGCTGACCTTCTCGACCTCACGCTGCACCCGCTCCTTGGCGGTGGAGAAGGTGAACGCGTACAGCGCCATGCCGATCACCACCAGCCCCAGGGTGGTGATCGTCAGGGACCGCTGGAGGTCGTCGGAGTTGGCGATCTGCGGTGAGACGACGACGGCCAGCAGCAGGATGACCAGGTTGGTGGCGAGGGCCCGGGCGCTGGAGAGGCGGGAACGCTCGTCGGGATCCTGGGTCATGGCCGTGGCCAGGGAGCCGTAGGGGATGTTGACCAGGCCGTAGGCGAAGGAGAACAGCGCGTAGGAGAGGTAGGCGTACACGAGTGCGCTGCCCTGGCTCAGTCCGCCCGGTACGGAGAAGAGCACGACGAGCAGCAGGAGCAGGGGAGCCGAGGCGAACAGCAGGTAGGGGCGGTATCGGCCCCAACGGGTGGAGGTGCGGTCGACGATGCGGCCGGCGATCACGTCGCCGATCCCGTCCCAGGCCCGCACGATCAGGAAGAGCGTTCCCGCCGTGGTGGCGGAGATCCCGACGACGTCGGTGTAGTACAGGAGCAGGAACATCGACGCCATGGAGAAGGCCAGGTTGTTGGCGAAGTCTCCGGCGCCGTAGCCGATGTACTGGACGGTGCGCAGCTTGGGGACCTGGTCGGCCGGCCGGGTGGTCATCGGCGTGCCTGCCAGCGTTCGCGCAGCTGCCAGGCGCTGGTCTTGGGTCTGCGGTCGCGGGTGAACACGCCCTTTTTGTTGCCGTCGACCCGCAGCAGGCCCGGGGCGGTGGCGAAGTCGGCGAAGTTCCAGATCTGCTCGCCGACGACCGCTTCGACGCGGTCGAAGACGCGGTGGTACATCGCGAGCACGTCGGCCTGGTAGTCCTCGGTCCACGGAGTGGACATGAGGGTGCGCAGGCCCATGAGCGTGTCCGCGCCGTATTCGGTCATGATGATCGGCTTGTCGTGCTTGCGGGTCCAGGCCCGGAGCTCGTCTTCCAGGTTCCGCTCGGCCGCCGCGAGGTTGCCGAGGTCCTTGTACCAGCCGTAGTAGCGGTTGAGCATGAGGACGTCGAACAGGCCGGAGATGACGTCGTTGTCCGGGGTGGCGCTCATGAAGTTGGCGAAGGCCAGCGGGCGGGAGGGATCCAGGCGCCGGGCGTGGTCGACCAGCGGCTCGAAGTAGGAGCGGGAGGCGGTCGTGGTGGACTCCGGCTCGTTGGCGATGCTCCACAGCACCACACTGGGATGGTTCTTGTCCCGGGCGATCATCTCGCCGATCGCCCGGCGATGGACCTCCTGCGTGGCGGTGTTGATGGTGTGTTCGGAGAACGTGGAGAACACCGCCTCGGCGAGCGTGGCGCCGAGTTCGGCGTTGAGTCCGACCGCGGCGGTTTCGCCGATGACCACGATGCCGTGCCGGTCCGCGTACTCGAGGACCTCCTCCGCGTAGGGGTAGTGCGAGGTGCGGAAGGAGTTCGCGCCGAGCCATTCCATCAGCGCGAAGTCGTGGACCATGAAGGCGTCGTCGTGGCCCTTGCCGCGGACCGGGCTGTCCTCGTGCTTGCCGAATCCCGTGAAGTAGAACGGCTCTCCGTTGATGAGGAACCGGCTGCCCTCGACCGCCACGGTCCGCACCCCCACCGGCAGCGCGTACGCGTCGCCCGGTTCGTCACCGGCGCCTCGCAGTTCGGCGTGCAGGTGGTAGAGGTATCCCTCTCCCGGTCGCCACGGGTGCACGTCCTCGACGGTGAGCCTCCCGGTGGCGCCGGCGGCCCGCGCGACCTCGACGCCGTCGGCGTCCTTGAGGACGACGCGGACGTCCTGTTCCTCGTTGCCGACTGCTTGGACCTGGTAGTCGATGGTCCCGGTCGCCCCGTCGAGCCGGGTGACGACGGTGATGTCGCCGATGTGGGTGCGGGGTGTCGTGTAGAGCCAGACGCTGCGGTGCAGGCCGGCGTAGTTGAAGAAGTCGTGGAAGTAGCGCTGGCGCGGGCCGTCGGGGGTCTGCTCGACGTAGCCGGGCGGGATCGACTGCCACGACAGCCTGTTGTCCACCACGACCGTCACCCGGTGCTCGGCGCCCGGTGTCACCACATCGGTGAGGTCCGCCTCGAACGGCGTGTAGCCGCCCTCGTGTGCCGCGACCTCGGTGTCGTCGACCCAGACCACCGCCCGGTGGGTCGCGGAGTCCAGACGCAGCACGATCCGCTGCCCCTCCCACCGTGCCGGGATCCGGATCGCCCTCTGGTACCAGACGTCACCCACATGGTCATGGACGGCCGGGTCCGGGAACAGGTCGTTGTAGCTGGCCGGTACGGGCGCCTCCCGCCTGCCGGGCAGGGGACGGCGCCACCAGCCGTCAGCCCGGCCGGCACCGTCGGTGTCGACGGCGAACCGCCACAGGCCGTTGAGCGAGGTGCGCTCGCGGGTGGGTGTCTCGCGTGGCCTGAGCATGGCCGCTCCTCATCTCGTGGCGTCGGTGCGGCGCGGCACGTGCGAGGTGGCCGCCGCGACGATCAGCTCCACGCACGCGTCCTCAGGGAAGGCGGTGGCGTCGATCACGAGGTGGTACAGGGCCGGATCATCCCCGTCGGCGCCGTAGGCCCTCCTGACGTACTCCCGTCGCGCCCAGTCGTTGGCCTTCACGCGCCGCTCTGCAGTGGCGCGATCGACTCCTTCGGCCTGCGCGGCCCGCGTGATACGGGCCTGAAGGGGACCGCCCAGATACACGTGCAGCGCGTGGGGGACCTCGCGCAGCACGATCGCGCCGGCGCGCCCCAGCACCACGCCCCCGGAGCGGGCGGAACCGGCCATGAAGCGCCGGATCTCCGCGCGCATCTCGCCCTCTTCCAGGAGCCAGCGTTCCTGGGCCGGGCCGGCGGTCAGGCTGGGCGCCCTGGCCAGCGTCGCCAGCAGCCGTTGCCCGCGGCTGACCGGCCGCTCGTCGGCGGCGGCGACGACCTCCTCGGGCATGCCGGTCTGCGCGGCGACCGTGGCGGGAATGGCACGATCGAGGAAGGCCACGCCGAGCCGCCGCGCCACCTCCGGCCCGATGACGACGCCGCCCGTGCCGTACAGCGCGGCGAGCGTCACCACCGCAGGGGGCCGCTGCGGTTCCGAACCTGCGGACTCAAGATCGGGCATACTGGAAATTCTTCACAAACCGACAGCAGCTCGCTACTCAGCCGGAATGGTCGGCCAACCAGCGTCTTGGGCTGTGGGGTGCTGTCGATGCCGTCGCACAGGGAGCCGGCAAGTGATCAAGACGTTGGTGCTGCTCGGTGCGACCGGTGACCTCGCCGGCCGGTATCTGCTGCCCGCCCTTGCCGTACTGCGTGCCGCGCAGCGGCTTCCCGACGACTTCCAGGTCCTCGCGGCCGCCCGGCAGGACCTGGGCGAGGAGGCCTTCCGGCGCAGGGCCGCGGAAAGCCTCGAGCGTCACGCGCCGCTGGTGCCGGCCGCGACCCGCGAGGACGTCGTCCGCCGTGTGCGCTACCGGCGAACCGAGATGACCGACCCCGCGAGCATCAGCAGCCTGCTGTCCGGCGTCCGGCAGCCGGTGGCGGTCTACCTGGCCCTGCCCCCCGGCCTGTACACGGCGGTGGTGACCACACTCGGCACGACCGGGCTTCCCGCGGGAAGCCGTATCGCACTGGAGAAGCCCTTCGGCGAGGACCTCGACAGCGCCGTGGCCCTCAACCGGCTCCTCGCCCAGGTGGCCGGCACCGCCGGAGAACAGACCGTGTTCCGCGTCGACCACGTCCTCGGGCTCCCGACCGTCCAGAACCTGCTCGCGCTGCGCCTGGCCAACCGGGTCCTGGAACCCGTATGGAACAGCCGGCACATCGAACAGATCGACATCCTGTGGGAGGAGGACCTGGCCCTGGAAGGCCGGGCCGGGTACTTCGACCGTTCCGGCACCCTGCGGGACGTGATGCAGAACCACATGCTGCAGGTGCTGTCCCTGATCGCGATGGACCTGCCGGCCTGTCTCGACGAGCAGGCGGTGCGGGATCGCAAGGTCGACGCCCTGCGCTCAGTGCGCCGCCTGAGCCGCGAAGAGGCAGCGTCCCGGACACGCCGCGCCCGCTACGCCACCGGGTGGCTCCCCGGTCCCGCGGGCGGTGCAGGACGCGCCGTTCCCGCGTACCGGGACGAGGACGGTGTCGACGCGGACCGCAGTACCGAGACCTTCGCCGAGGTCGTGCTGGACCTCGACAGCGAGCGGTGGGCGGGCACCCGTTTCCTGCTCAGGGCCGGCAAGGCGCTGCACCGCCGCCGCAAGCAGGTCACGGTCCTCTTCCGGCCGGCCGAGCACCCTTTGCCCCTGAGAGCCCCGGCCAACGAGCTGCGGATCGGCCTCGACGGCCCCGATGAGCTCGCTCTGCACCTGACCGGCGCAGTGTCCCTGGATCCGCTGACCCCTGCGCCTGTCACGTTGGCCGCGCCGCCTCCCCCGGCCGACCTGCCGGCCTACGGCCATGTGCTGCTGGACCTCCTCTCCGGCGGCAGCGCGCTGTCCGTCCGCGGCGACGAGGCCGAAGCGGCCTGGCACGTGGTGACGCCCGTCCTGGACGCCTGGAACGCCGGACTGGTCCCTCTGGAGGAATACGCGGCGGGAAGCGCAGGCCCGCCCTGACGCCCGACCGGTATCACCGGTGGTCAACGCCGACGCCTGAGGCCCGCCAGCGTGCGTCGCAGACGGCTCGGCATCGCAGGGTGCGGCAGGCCGAGCAGGTGAGAGTCGTCCGGCGGTGCGGCCGCCCGCAGCTCGCCGCCGCCCCGCTGGAGAACGGCGGAGGCTTCGGCGGGGTCGGCCCCGGCGAAGACCAGGATGTCCAGACAGAGGAAGCGCACGCCGGCTTCCGCTGCTTCGCGCGTCACATGCGGCGCCGGGGCCTGGCCGGCCCGGCGGGCCACGGTCACGGCCCGGTCCACCGCGCGCTGGCGGATCCGGTGACTGCCCAGATCGGTCGAGAGGTCGGCGAGCGCTCCGGCCAGCTCCCGCACCGCTTGCGCGAGCCTGCCCTGCCCGGGCGGGTCCGCGCCGGCCGCTGTGCGCATGAGCATCAGACAGCTGGCTCCGAGCAGCTGCACCTGGACCGCCTCCCCACTCGTCCGCGTGACGGCGGGCCGCCGGTGCCGCCAGATCAGCGAATGACCGGCGACCCGTACGCCGGCCGGTCCGGCCCTGCCCACCTCGGCCAGATGCTCCCGCACCCCCGACATGCACCTGATGAGCCCCGCGTGCCGCTCCTCGTCGTACGTCCCCTCCTCCATCGCCTCAGCCGCCAGCCGAAGCCCATCGGCCATGATCGCCAGCGCCGCCCTCTCCGCGCGGCGCACCAGGGCCAGCGGCTCGGGGGTGAACAGAACCTGCGTGAACACCAGCGCCACCCCGGCACCGATCAGCGCATCGACCAGGCGGTTCCAGCCGGCCTCGCCATCGGCCGCCGCAATGGTCAGGATCGCCCCGGCGGCGGCCTGGACCCTCATCAGGCGATGGGCTCCCGCGGCCTGGGCGACGACCAGCGCGACGAACGTGGCCAGCGCCAGCCGCCCCCAGCCTCCGCCGAGTACCGCGATGGTGAGTTCTCCGACCACGATGCCGATGCACACCCCGAACACCAGCCGCAGGGCGTTCAGACCTCGCTCGCCGCGGCCGAAACTGAGAGCGACCACTGCCGCGATCGGAGCAAAGAACGGGGCATCGTGATCACCGATCCACAGGGCGATCACCCAGGCCACCGTGGCCGCAGC
Source organism: Streptomyces sp. NPDC052682 (assembly GCF_040678435.1). Taxonomy (NCBI): domain Bacteria; kingdom Bacillati; phylum Actinomycetota; class Actinomycetes; order Kitasatosporales; family Streptomycetaceae; genus Streptomyces; species Streptomyces sp. NPDC052682. The sequence continues at coordinate 42,064 of NZ_JBFATS010000031.1, forward strand.
CGCCGCTTGCGCCAACGGCCAGATCTCGGTGAGCCACCTCCGCAACGCTGCTGCCGTGCGCGAACGGGCCATACGGCGATCTCCTGATTCAGGCACCATGACACAGAGAGGATGCAAGGAACTATCAGCCCAAATTAGCCTCTGTACCGGGAGGCGCCGATGCGCGTGGAACAGGTGACCGACCCCATCGCGTACCACGCCGAGGGACCCGTATGGTCGCCGGGCTGGGGCGGCCTGCGCTGGGTCGACATGCTGGCCGGGGACGTGCTGTCCCTCGCCGACGACGCCACCGTCACCCGCCGCCATGTGGGCGATGTCGCCGCGGCAGTACGTCCCCGCCGCCACGGAGGCGCGGTCATCGGCGTCGAGCGGGGCTTCGCCCTGGAGGACGCCGACGGCACCGTGACACACCTGCCCGCCCTGTGGGACGGCGACCGCGGGATACGGATGAACGAGGGCGGCTGCGACCCCGACGGCCGCTTCTACTGCGGCTCGATGGCCTACGACAAGCGCCCCGGCGCAGGCACCCTGTACCGGCTGGCGCCCGACGGATCCGTCACGGTGGTCCTGACCGGGGTCAGCGTCTCCAACGGCCTGGAATGGAGCCCCGACGGCACTCAGGCCTACTACAACGACACACCCACACAGCGCATCGCCGTGTTCGACTACACCTTCGAGTCCGGCCTGACCGGGCAGCGTGTCTTCGCGACCGTACCGGCCGAGGCCGGGCGGCCGGACGGCCTGACCGTCGACGCACAAGGCGGCGTCTGGGTGGCCCTCAACAACGGTGGTGCGGTGCGACGCTACTCTCCAGCGGGTGTGCTCGACGAGGTGATCGAGCTGCCGGCGAGGAAGGTCACCGCCTGCACCTTCGGCGGCCCGCACCTGGACGAGCTGTTCATCACCACGTCCCGGGAGAACCTCGAACCTGCACAGGACCCGCTGGCAGGCTCACTGTTCCGGGCCCGAGTCGACGTCACCGGCCTGCCGGCCCGTGAGTTCGCGGGCTGAACCAGCCCCCTGAGGTGCCGGTGCGCAGGCACAGCCCGACCCATACCACTTCGAACACGGATCTGATGCGGCCACCTGATGCAGCCGGTGCTCGGTGGCTTCACCGACGCCGAGCGCGCGGCGCCGGTGCCGCATGATGCCCCGCCCGCGCACGGGCGCCAGGGCCGTCATCACCCTGGCGAGCCGCCCGGCGTGCCCGCCACGGCGTGCTCGGCATTGAATGCCGTCAGGGGGAGCCACGGCGCACCCGACGCAGCTGGGAGCAACGCATGCCCGTCACCGAAACCGCCCGGCGGACCGCCGTGCGGCCCCGCAGCGGCCCGCTGGAGGCGACGGGGCGCTGGTGCGCCCGTCACTGGATCGTCGTACTCGTGGCGTGGCTGGCCGCGCTGGCCCTGCTCCAGGTCGCCGACCGGAACTGGGGCGGCGACTACAGCGACGACTTCTCGCTGCCCGGCACGCAGTCGCAGGAGGGCCTGGAGGTCCTTCGGGCCCACGACAGGGCCGCGGGAGGCTACTCCTCGCAGATCGTGCTGCACGACGCCGGCGCACCCCTGACCGACGTGGGCAGCCAGGTCTCCTCGGCGGTGAGCAGCCTCCAGAAGCTGCCGCACGTGCTCTCCGCCCAGAACCCGCTGCCGGGCGGCGGCGGCACACCGCCCCAGCAGCCCTCGAACGCCCCGGACGTCGGCCCGCTGTCCAAGGACGGCAGGACGGCGTACATCACGGTGCGCTTCGACGTGCAGCCGAGCACCCTGGGCGACGGCTACCTGCACGGCGTCGACCAGGCCGTACGGCCCCTGCGGCAGGCCGGGGTGCAGGTGGAGTACGGCGGTCCGCTCGGCGAGCTGGCCCGGCCCAAGGCGGACGACCGCAGCAGTGAGGCCATCGGCTTCGGCGTGGCGATCCTGGTGCTGCTCCTCGGGTTCGGCAGCGTACTCGCCGCGGGACTGCCGCTGGTCACCGCGCTGATCGCGGTCATCTGCGGGCTGGCCCTGCTGGGGCTGCTCGCCGCGGCGTTCGTCTTCGCCACGGTCTCGCCCACCCTGGCCACCATGATCGGGCTCGGGGTCGGCATCGACTACGCCCTGTTCCTGGTCACCCGCCACCGGCAGAACCTGATGGACGGCGCCGACCCCGTCCACGCCGCCGGACACGCCACGGCGACCAGCGGCAAGGCCGTCCTCGTCTCCGGCTGCACCGTCATCATCGCCCTGGCCGGACTGTGGGTCTCCGGAGTGTCGTTCATCGGGAAGCTGGGGCTGGCGGCCGCCGTCACCGTGGTCACCGCCGTCATCGGGGCCCTCACGCTCGTCCCCGCCCTGCTGGGCCTGCTGGGCCGGCGCGTCGACCGGCTGCGGGTGCGCACCCCGGTCGCCGAGACCGGCACCTCCCACGGTGCGCGACCGCAGGGCACCTGGCACCGCTACGCGCAGCGCGTGGAGCGCCGCCCCTGGTGGTTCCTGCTCGGCGGTCTCGTGCTGCTGGCCGTGCTCTCCGTGCCGGTCTTCTCGATGCGGCTGGGGCACATCGGTGACGGCGCCGACCCGACCTCCTTCACGGACCGCCGCGCCTTCGACCTGATGTCCGACGCGTTCGGGCCCGGCTCCAACGGGCCGCTCACCCTCGTCGTCGACCAGAGCGCAGTCGCCGCCTCCCAGCGCTCCGCGCTCGCCGACCAGGCGAAGAAGGCACTGAGCTCGGTGCCGGACGCCGCGTACATCAGCCCCCTGACGCCGACGAAGGACCAGGACGTCCTGATCGCCACGGCGTACTCCACCGCCGCGCCGCAGGACGCCCGGACCACCGACCTGGCCGACCGTCTGCGCGACGACGTGCTGCCCCGGGCGGTGTCGGGCACGCCCGCCCGCACCTACGTCACGGGTACGACCGCGGCGCAGATCGACTTCCTCGACATCGTCTCCAGCCGCCTGCCGCTGATCATCGCCGTGGTCGTGGGCCTGGCCTTCCTCGTCATCCTGGTCGTCTTCCGCGGCCCCGTCGTCGCCCTGAAGGCCGCCGTGCTCAACGTGCTGTCCATCGCGGCCAGTTACGGCGTCGTCGTGGCGGTCTTCCAGTGGGGCTGGGGAGGCCCCGCCCTCGGCGTGTCCGGCACCGTGCCGATCGAGAGCTACGTGCCCATGATGATGTTCGCCATCATCTTCGGCCTGAGCATGGACTACGAGATCTTCCTCCTCTCCCGCGTCCATGAGGCCTGGCTGCGCACCGGCGACCCCCGGGCCGCGGTGGCCCACGCCCTGGAGATCACGGCCCGCGTCATCACCTGCGCGGCACTGATCATGGTCAGTGTCTTCGCGGCCTTCATCCTCAGCGACAACGTCGTGGTCAAGATGCTCGGCCTGGGCCTGGCCGCCAGCGTCCTCATCGACGCCACCGTCGTACGGCTGCTGCTGGTGCCGGCCGTGATGACCCTGCTCGGCCGGGCGGCCTGGTGGACCCCGCGGTGGCTCGACCGGCTGCTGCCCCACCTCGACACCGAGGGCCCCACCGCGCGCGCGGCCGGCCGGTGAGCTCACGCCCCGGGGCGCTCCGGTGCCGACGGCGGCTCGGTGGGCGTCGGCGCGGGCGGGCGCAGCAGCACCGCCCGGGCCACGGGCGGGGCGAACAGGGCGCTGACGGGCGCGGACAGGGTCAGGACCGAGCGGAAGGCGCGTCCCACGACGGGGTCGCTGGGGTAGCGCTCCTGGACGCGCCGCAGGTACCAGCCGGCGACGCGGTCCGCGGGCCCGCCGTCGACCGCCGTGCCGACCGCGCCCGGCATCTTGCGGTCCGCCCCGGCGGAGATGTCCCACGCCTGCCGGGACGCCGTGAGCAGCGCCTGCTGCACGCGCCGCGTCGTGGCGGTCCGGCGCGGATCGGCCAGCGCGTCGCGCAGCGCCACCGCGCTCATCGCGGCGACGGCCATGCCCTGCCCGTAGATCGGGTTGAAGGTGCACAGGGCGTCGCCGGTGGCGAGGAACCCGGCCGGGCGCGGGCCGGACAGGTCGTAGCGGCGGCGGATGTTCGCGGTCCGCCGGAAGCCGAACGCCGGGGTGACCGGTTCGGCCTCCTCCAGCCACCGGTGCAGCAGCGGGTGCGGCAGCCTCTTGAGGTACGTCACGAACGCGTCGTCGTCCGTGGGCGGTTCGTCGCCGCGCAGCCCGGAGACGATGACCAGATGGGTGCCGTCCTCCAGCGGCAGCGCCCCGCCGCCATGGACCTGGGCGGGGCTGGGATAGACGTAGTAGCCGACGGTGTCGCCGTCGAGGACGCCCTTCCTGCCGCGGTAGACGCGGGAGGCGTACGCCAGCCCCGTGTCGATGGTCTCCTCGTACGGTGCCTGCGCCCCGAGCGCCGTCAGCCACTGCGGCGCCTTCGTGCCGGCGCCGGAGGCGTCCACGACCAGGTCGGCCTGAAGATCCCGCCGCTGTCCGCGGGCGTCGCCGTCGCCGGAGCGGTCCCGCAGCAGCACGCCCCGCACCCGGGAGGCGTCACCGAGCAGCCCGGTGACGTCGGTCCCCTCCACCACGCTGATCACCGGGTTGGCGAGCACCCGCCGCCGCACCAGATCCTCCAGCTGCGCGCGGGAACCGGTGTAGATGTGCGTCGTCGCGGGCAGCCGCCGGAACCAGCGCCCGTCCTGCCACTGCACCATGTCCGACGGCATGCCCACCCGCGGCGCCCCCGCCGCCCGCAGCTGTGCCAGGAAGCCCGGCAGCAGCGACTCCAGCGCCACCTGCCCGCCCTCCAGCAGGACATGCGGATGCCGGCCCTGCGGCACGCCGGGCCGCGGCGCGCTGCCGTCCGGCAACCGGTCGCGCTCGACGACGGTCACCCGGTCGGCGTACCCGGCCAGGGCGTGCGCCGCCAGGAGCCCCGCGAGGCTCCCGCCCACGACCACCGCATGCCGCCCGCCCCGACCGCCCTTGCCTCCGGCAGAGTTCACCGATCCACTCCCCTGGTCGCCCCGTGCTGAGAAGGCATCAGTATCCCGCTCCACACGCGGGGAGCAGCGTCTACTCCGATCTGCGCGTGGGTCGTCCGACATCTCCAGGCATGCTGGCCTGCCGTCAGCAGCCCCGTATACCGAACCGGCGTGCAGTCGGAGCTCCGACCGTGCGGAGCTCCGATCGTCTTAGTGTCAGTCGTGCTCAGCTTCCCACCGGCAAACGCGACGTGTCACCCTTACGGCCTTTGCCTTGCTGCCTCAAGCTCTTCAACTTTGCGGGAATCTGTGAAAAGTGCTGATCAGCATTGCACGTCGCTGGCAAGATGGCGCAAGGGCGGGCTGCAGGGCAGCAGGGGTGAACAAGGAGCAGTAGGTGGGGACGACGATCAACGGCCGGTTTCTGCTGCTCCCGGATGAGGCGCGCAAGGGCGGCCTGTCTGAGGTCCGCAGGGCGGTGGACGTCACCAGTCCGAGCGGCGATCACGTAGCCGTGAAACTGCTCAAGCAGCGCGAGGACGACGCGATCACTCAGATCTTCCTGGAGCGGGAAACATCGGCGCTCAAAGCGCTCGAGCATCCGCACATCGTAAGGATGCTCGACTCTGGCTGGGACAGCGAACTGGAGCGGTACTTCATCGCGCTGGAGTGGATCGATCGCACCCTAAAAGAGGATATGACCGACGGTCGGCCGCTCGACTGGTCGTCCTACTTCTCACGGATCGGCAAGCCGCTGGTGTCCGCTCTTGCGTACGCGCACGAGCGTCAGGTCGAGCACCGCGATCTGAAGCCGGGCAACGTCCTGCTGGCCGATGACGGCACGGTCAAGCTCGCCGATTTCGGTATCGCCAAGATCCTTTCCAAGGCTGCTGTGGCCACGGACGAGACCGTAGCCGACTTCCGCTCCGCGCTGTACGCGCCACCGGAACAGAGCGATGCGATCCCCTACGTCCGCGACGTATACGCGTACGCCGTGCTCGCGATCCAGGTCCTGTCACGCAGCAAGGCCCGTGACTACCCTGACTTGGCGTCCATCCTTGATGAACTGGACCTTGACTCCAGCATCCGCACCATTTTGAAGTCGTGCATCGACTACGACCCGAAGAAGCGGCCGGCCAACGCCAGCGTGTTGGAGCACCGGCTCCTTCAGGCCGAACAGGTCTGCGGTAACCGTGAAGCCCGGCGCCGCAACGCACTGTGGCTCAAGATGACCCTCCGCGCGGCCGAGGGCCTCGGCACCACACCGGCAAGTGATGAGGATTGGGCCCAGGTCAAGGCCGCGGTACTTGAGGACGTCTCCGGCACCGTGTACGTCGACTACGGCTATAACGCCCAAGACGGAACGGTCGACACGAGCACCATTCGAGTGTTCGGCCGGGCCATGTTCCTGCGACTCGTCAACGACGAGGAGTTCCGCGATCGGTGCGTGATCATCTCGGCGGAGGAGCGGGCCGAGGAGTGGATGGCCAGGCGCCGCGAGGCCGCGGTCAGACTAGGGCCTGTCCTCAACTGGACCTTCGATGATCCCGGTGAAGACCCGGCCAGGTACGGTCTCGACCTCGTGCTGGACCAGTTGGAGGCTGAACTCGATGCCCGCGAGCAGCGGGCCAGGGAGGGCAAGCGGCAGCAACTGGGTGACCTCTTTGACGGCTGGCGGCGGGTGCTGGAAGCACGCGAGGAGGCCGCTGCCAACGGGCGGCAGCCCATCGACTATGAACGTCTGGAGGGAACTGGCCGAACCCGCGTCTTCCACCTGCCCGCCCCCGATACCACGGTGGAGATCGGTGACGAGTGGTCGGTGGCGGAGTACCCATACAGTCGGCCCGTCGACCGTGGCGAGGTGACCAACCGCACCGACGACACCGTCGTGCTGCGGATGAGCCGCCCCAACGCTCTCCTGCCCGCCCGGGGTGTCCTACTGCCCTTCCTTGGGCCCAGCCAGAACGGCATCAACCGGCAGCGCGACGCCCTCACGGCCGTCGCCACAGGTCAGACCAGCAACCCCCGTCTGCGGGAGATTATCGACAACCCGGCGGCCATCCCCGTACGTCCGCCCACCGAAGTTGCCACTTGGGTCCGTGCCGACCTCGACAAGAGCAAACAAAACGTCGTCGCCCATGCCCTGGGCACCCAGGACCTCCTGCTCGTCGAAGGGCCGCCCGGTACCGGCAAGACCACGGTGATCGCCGAGATCGTCGAACAGACCCTCAGCCGCAACCCGAACGCCCGCATCCTCATCGTCAGCCAGACGCACATCGCCATCGATAACGCGCTCAAGCGGCTCGAGGACGCCGGTATCAGCGGCCTGGTCCGCCTCGGTCGCGTGGACGATCCCCGGGTCGCCGACAGCGCCCAGCCGCTACTGCTCGACAAACAGGTCAAGAAGTGGACCCAGGGCGTGCGGGCACGAGCCGAGAAGTACCTGGAGACAGTGGCCGCCGACAGTGGACAGCACGCCAGCCACCTCAAGGCCGCCCTAGTGCTGGAAGAACTGGCCGCAGTAGCCGCCAACCAGGCTCATATCGAGGCCCGGCTCGAGGATCTGGCGAACCAACCCGTCCCTGATCGCACCACGTCCGCGAGGGAACTCGGCGAGGAAGTCGTCAACACCCGCGCTCGGCGCGAACAGCTCCTTGAGCAGCGCGCCGAGCTTTTCGCCGAGGTGCAGTCCATGCTCGCCGGTGAGCTCACCCTGCGCGAAGACCTCAGCGCCGCTGACGCCCGCCACGCGGTCGAGGCACTCCTGGGCCCCACCGGACCGGGCCGCGACCTCATGAAGCTGCTGCGTCTGCAAGGCGAGTGGCTGCAACGCATCGGCACCGACCAGAACCTGGTCGCCGGCTTCCTGCGCACCAGGCACGTCATCGGAGGCACCGCACTCGGCTTCCTCGGCCACCCGGCCGCGCGGGACCTCGATTTCGACCTGTGCATCTTCGACGAGGCGTCCAAGGCGACCGCGACCGAGGCACTGGTGCCGCTTGCCCGCGCTAAGCGATGGGTGCTGGTCGGCGACACCAACCAGCTGCCGCCCGTCGACGAGGATCTGCTGCGCAACGAAAAGATCATGTCCGATCACCAGCTCATCCCAGAACTGGTCGAAACCACCCTGTTCCAATACTTCGCCAACCACACTGACGCGCCGGTCAAGCACCTGCTGCGCGAGCAATACCGCATGACCCCGGCGATCGGAAACATGATCAGCACCTGCTTCTACCGGGGCCAGCTCATCTCACCGAACGACCATGCGCTGCCCGGCTACGACACGGTCAACAAGCCCGTGCTCTGGTTGGACACCAGCGCCCTGCCCGGACGGCGCGAATCCGAGCGGTCTGCAGGAGAGACCAGCATCTCCAACCGCCTCGAAGCCCAGCTCGCCCTGCGCCGCCTGGAAGTCATCGACCAAGCGATCGACAAGCAGGTCATCAAGACGCCCAACGGCAGGCCCCTGGACGTTCTGGTGATCGCCCCCTATGGCCGCCAGGTCGAGGAACTCACCCGGCGCCTGGCCTCCAAGAAGCTCAAGCACATCACACCGGAGGTGTTGTCCGTCGACGCGGTACAGGGCCGCGAGTGCGACCTCGCTGTGTTCTCGGTGACCCGCAGCAACGTCCACGGGCGTTTCGGCTTCCTCGGCCAGCCCTACTGGCGCCGCATCAACGTCGCGCTCTCCCGTGCCCGCTACGGCCTGATCATCGTGGGCGACGCCGGTTTCTGCCGCAGCAAACCCGGCGCCCTGCGCGAAGTCCTCGACTACATGAGCGGCCACCCGGAAGACTGCGAGATCCGCGATGCCTACGTTTAGTGCCGACAGCCTCCTGGCCGTCCGCTTCCAGAACACTCGCCCAGGACTCGAACTGGTCCAGATCGTCGACGCTGCACTACCCGTCGCCCGCATTACGGCCGACGTCCTCGCCCAGGACAGCAAGGAACTCCCACTGCTGGAGGAGTTCGTACTGCGCCTGGTCAACCACAACGTCACCAGCACCCCCGGCATCGCCGGTGTACTCGGCCTGCCCAAGGCCATGGTCGACCAGACCGTCGCCGTACTGTTCAGTTCAGACGACCTGCGATGGTCAAGGCCGGCAGGCGACACCGGCCAGACTCGAAACCTGCGCCTGACCGACAAAGGCCATCTCACGGCCCAGAAGGCGGCCGCTGTAGCGCCCGTGCGAACCAACCAGCCCCTCATCTTCGACCAGATGCTGTGGAAGGGGGCGCCCTACGACCGGCGCACCACGATCCCGCGCGGCCAGGCCGAAGAGAGCGGCATGATCACGCTGCCTGTCGCCCGGTCCGGACCGCTCGACGATGGCGACGTCACCGCAGCCGAGCTCACGGCACTTCTGCGCGAACAAGGCATCACCGACCGAGAAGTCCTTCAGGTCAAGAGCATCACCCAGGCCAAGGCCCGGCACGTCCTGCCGGTGAAACTGCTCGTCTACACTGACAGCGACCGCAGCGACATCGAAATCGGCGTGGTCATCGACGGTGAACTGAGCAAGGCCCACGAACTTGCGCTCATCGGTCATGGCGGCGCTAAGGCCCTCAATATCACCGTCGCCCCGCCGCCCGAGCGCCCCCTGCTCGCCCCTGACCTGGAGAAGGCCCGCATCCCCCTGGAGGAGGTGACCCAGCACCGCGCCGAGCAGGCCGCCTTCCAACTCGGCTCCCAGCCCCCCATCCCTGGCCCACCAGCCGCCCTCCGGCCACAGGCCGACGAGATCCGCGCCATCGGAGTCTTCGAGCACCCCGACATCCTCGACGAGGCCCTCAGCCAGGCACGTCGCCGCCTTTTGATCATCTCGCCCTGGATCAAGAACGCGATCATCACCACCACCTTCCTCAGCAAGCTGGAAAGCCGCCTCACCCGCGGCGTGAAGGTGGACATCGCCTACGGCTACGAAGAAAACGACACCAAAACCGACGCAGCCGCTGTCCGTAAACTGACCAACCTCGCCAACCGCTACCCGGACAAATTCACCTTCACCCGGCTCAAGGCAACCCACGCCAAGGTCCTCGTCTACGACGATGTATGGGTAACCACCTCCTTCAACTGGCTCTCCTTCAAGGGTGATCCGGATCGCACGTACCGCATGGAGGAGGGGAGCCTCGTCCGCAACTGGCAGAACGCCGACACCCAGTACGACCGCTATCTCGCCCTGATAGCAGATCAGCGCCGATAACCTTGGGACAGGGGAGATGGGCGGGGGCCTGCACCCACACTGTCTACCAGGCGGGCCTCCACGCTGCCCTTGACTGGAGGAAGAGGCCGTGCGCCACCCCTGCGCTACTCGGTGGACTGGCAGACGGTGGGCTGGTCAGGGCGGTGGACACTTGCGGCCAGTTCGCGCGCCGCTCGTTAGAGACGAGAAGGACGGGCGCTGTGGGCCCGGGCTATCCCTGCAGGTCGCGAGGAGCAGTCGACGAACGTTACCAAGGGCACCCTCGGGACCATCTCCGCAGGCGCGGGGAACAGCGGGACGTGGTCGCGCGGGCGGCTGCGGCGCCGGGACCATCCCCGCAGGCGCGGGGAGCAGCCGATGACGTCCCAGAGGAGGCGGTGTCCGTGAACCGCAGTCGTCGCGTCATGGACGTCCTCCCGTTGTCGCTGGTGTCTTCAGCATCACCACGCCAGAGGCCGCGTACTACAGCCTGCGCCCAACTCCGTGAGACCACGAGAGAACATCCGGTCATTCCCCGAGAACATTAGAGACCACCGCATGGCAGCGGCCCACGCCACTCCATACGGTCCGGCATGGCATCAGCACCCTCGACGCCAGACGTCGACCCCTTCACGGCCGTGGAAGCCCTCAGGGCAGCCTTGGACCAAGCCGGAATCGTGCTGCCGTCGTTGCGGTAGACCTGGCCTCGCCGAGCCTCCGCCTCGTGGAGCTGGGACGCGTACGCGCCGACGTAGCCATGCGGCTGGCGGACGCACTCCGGCGAGAGGACCACTCGGTGTGCACGCGAACACAGCCGCGCCCCGCCGGTACGAGGCTGGTGACGCGTGGCTCGCCAACTGCTTGGCGGATCCGGTCCTCGTACGAAAGGCGGGGAGCAAGGGAACGTTCGCCCCCTAGCCTCTGGCACCCACTGGCTCGTCGCTGAGTCGCACCTGCGCCACGCACTGCCCGCCGCCGTACGGATCGGAAACAAGCGACGCGGCCCGGTTCTCGCCGACCCAGAAGGGCCCCTGCTTCAGTCCGCCAGACCACTAGGGCGACTACCGCACGCTCCGTGAGGCCCGCATCGCGGCCGCCACCGGCAGCGGCAGGAGCGGGCGCGGAGAGCAGGGAAGGATGCGGGCAGCAGTCGGCAGGTAGCCCGGGGACCATCCCGCGGGGGCGGGGAGCAGTAGCACACGGACAGGCTGGTTCAGCGCAGCGCCGCTGCCACCAGAAGGCCGAAGACTCACCCGTCCACGATGTCAGCAGTGTGACGGTGGTGTCGGCGTCCGCGGCGATGCCGGTTTCAGGCGACCGCTGCTTGTGGTGCAGCGGCTGCGGGGTGTGCCGGGTGGGCGACCGTGGTGAGGAGGGCGGCGCTCAGGAGGGCAACGGGGCGCACTCGGCCTCCCTCAGCGTTGTTTGATCAGCCGCTTGCGGACGGCGTAGCCCAACGGTGCTGCGGCGAGGAGAGCGAGGAGGATCCACAGCAGCGGCAAAGACCTGGTGGAGGTCAGCACGGCGAGAACGGGATGGCCCGTGCCGGCGTCAGGGAACCTGATGCGGCCGCCGGCGGTTTGCTTCAGCATGCCGGACTGCAGGGTGACCACCGCTTTCCAAGGGCCCTTCGGCAGGCTCTTGCCCAGGGTGAACGCCAGGGTGCCCTTGTGGCGTGGGGCCAGGGCGAGGACACGGTCGTTGGTGAAAGGTCCGGCGGTCAGCCCGTCCGGTCCGCCGTCGAGGCGAAGGCTGCCGCTGATATCGACCGCGCGGGCCCCGGTGTTGTGGACCCGCACACGCAGTTGCGGCCGCCCGTCTTGGGTGCGGGCCGGGATGAGTCTGGTGATGCGGAAGGAGGAAGGCAGTTCTCCGCCGGGGCCGATGTCGAGGTAGACGCGCACACCGGCGCGGGTGACCATGCCGATGTTGCGCCGTCGCCGACATCCACAGTCTGCTCCTGCCCGACCGTCCCGCACCCGCGGCGTTGGGACGACATCGACGAGGTCACCCTCCAGTCCGACCGGGGCCCGCAGGTCGCCGCAGGCGTCAACTACGGCCAGCTCCCTGCACCCGCGGGGATGATCCGGATGAGCTGCCGTTGGGCTGGCTGACCGGCGGTGCTCCCCGCACCCGCGGGGATGTGCCGAACGTCACCGCCGACTGCATGGCCCGTGCGGTGTGCCAGGCGATCGCAGAGAGTTCCGATCCGGATGCGCATGAAGTGATCCTTGTTCCGGGCGCGGTTGTCCGAACGGAGCCCACTGTGAGCGGCCGGCCCCGGAGTCCTTCGGGGAAACCTTGATTCGGCAGGACAGAGCAGGTAGGGAAGAGGAGGGATCTGAGGGGGACTGGCGTGAACGTGAGTTCTACTTAGATACCGTTTCCTTTGGTGTGATCGTTCGTTGATCCGTCCATGATGGATCTGGTTGAGCGGTTGGTACCGGACGAGTTATGGATGCTGTTCCGGCGGGTGGTGCCG